>UQLJ01000047.1:0-2545 GCA_900541825.1 uncultured Collinsella sp. | reverse complement strand
GATTAGCTGCAGTCTCGTGGGCTCGGAGATGTGTATAAGAGACAGCTTCCATACCTTCACGCCCTCACGCTCAAACACCTCGCCCGACTCGATGCGCTCGACGAGTTTGTTGTAGCGCTCCTCGTGGGCCTTCTCGACGGCGGCGACGCCACGGAACTTCTCGGCGATCTCGGCAAAACCCTCCTCCTCGGCGGTCTTGGCGAACTCGTCGTACATCGTGGTCCACTCGTAGTTCTCGCCCGCAGCGGCATCACGCAGATTGTCCAGGGTATCGGGGACGGCGCCGTCGTGCAGGTACTTAAACCACAGCTTGGCGTGCTCGGACTCGTTGCCCGCCGTCTCGGCAAAGATATTCGAGATCTGAACGTAGCCGTCCTTTTTGGCCTTGGATGCATAGTAGCGATACTTGGTGTGTGCCTGGGACTCACCGGCAAAAGCAGTCTCGAGGTTCTTCTTGGTCTGAGAGTTCTCAAAATCCATAGGTGTACTTCCCTTCAACACATGCCGCCCATAGGCTTTGAGCGGCCTTGTCTTTAGGATGCCCTCAAGCCGAGAATTTAAACCTTATAATCCTGTTCTTCAGATTCGAGCGAGCTATACACTCAGCCAACGATCGCCCTCGGAGCGGCAAAAGCCCTCGCGCTCCAGATCGGCAAGAATACTTGTGACCAGCTCGCGCTCGACCGGCTCCCGGCCGGCTGCCGTCTCCATCTCGTTAACGCCTGCAACAGCTTCATCAACCGTAATGCCCGCAGGCTGCCCATCACGCGCCGCCAACAACATGCGCACGATGTGGGCGCGCTTTTGGCGGCGCGAGCCCTCAAACTTGGACTGACGACTATAGCCCGCCGACCGCCTGGACGGATTGGGCAGTGTCTTTTTAAGATACGCGCCGTAATCCAGCAATGCGTAATACCACGCGCGCGGCGTGTCGGCATCGTCTTGAGGCGCGGCAAAGGGCGCGATCTCGTCCGCCGCCGCACCGGGGACCGCCGGACAGGCAGCTTGGATCAGCGGCACCAGTTCGCGATCGGGAACGGCCGGCACATCGGGAAAGAAATGATGCAAAAAGACCGTGCGCACATTGGTCTCCAAATACACGCCCGGAAGATCAAACGCAAACGAACGGATACCCTGCGCCGTTGCCGGGCCAATACCAGGCAGAGCGACCAAGTCACGCGTCTCACGCGGAAACTCCCCGTCCCAGTCCTCTACAACGCGCTGAGCGGCCCCGTGAAGCGCCAGAGCGCGTCGGTTGTAGCCCATGCCCTGCCAAGCGTCCAAAACATCGGAAGGCGCGGCCTGGGCAAGCGCCTGCACAGTCGGAAAACGATCGAGCCACACCGGCATGCGCGCCTCCACACGCGGCACCTGTGTTTGCTGCAGCATGACCTCAGAAAGCCAAATGATGTACGGATCGCGTGTGCGGCGCCACGGAAGGTCGCGATAACGCAGGACCCCTTCCGAACGAATCATCGAACGAAAGGGGTCCTGAATCATGGCTATGCTCCTTATGCGGCGCTATTCCTCCCGGTAAGCGCACGCGCAGGTGGCGTACTCGGGAAACGCTTCGCGGTCGGCGAACTTGGGATCGACGGCCGGGAACTGGCGGTGAGCGACGATGTCGCCGAGCGAAACGGAATCGAGGTAGTCGCGCATCAACGCCTGAGCTCCGGCCCACAGGGGATGATAGCAGCACGCGCCCATGCGCGCACAGTCACCATCGGGCGCGGTGCAATCGTTCATAACCATAGGACCCTGAACGGCCTCGACGACCTGGCGGATAGTGACGTCGTCCGGACTGACCTTGAGACGCATGCCACCGTGGACGCCACGCAGGCTCTCCACAATACCGGCCTGGACCAAACCGTGCTGAATCGAGCGGGCAAACGAATACGGGACATTGACCTCTTCGGCAGCGGTGCGAACAGAAAGCAAACACTCCGGATCCTCAGCAAGCATCGCCAGCATTCGAAGGGCGTAATCAGTCTTCCTCGATATGTCCATTTTTCCCCTTTCAAGGAATACGAACAGCTCGAACGAGCTCCGGGGCCGAGCTTGTGTCGAGACGCTAAATGACCGCCAGGACATCCAAATGGTAAATCGGATATCCACTGAGTGCCGCGCTTGGAGCGAAATGCATCAGATGCGGCGCACAGTGCAATTTAGTATAACCTAACCCCCTGTCTCGTAGAACAGGTGTTGCGCAACAAAGCTGTTGTTCAGACAGATATACTTATTAGATTTTACTTGCGTTCCCGAAGGCGCGGGGGTTCTGGGCGAAGATGCACCAGGGCGATCGTTCTATCAAAACAAAGTGCATCAAACGCAAAAAGCCACGTCCGAAGACGTGGCTTTAATTGCGTTGGCGGGAAGTACGGGGCTCGAACCCGCGACCTCCGACGTGACAGGCCGGCGCTCTAACCAAACTGAGCTAACTCCCCAGGCAGACGTTCGCGTTTGTTTCCGCTCGCGTGCGCTGCGGGGATTAGTATACCTGTCTCTTATACACATCTGACGCTGCCGACGACTAGTCGAGTGTAGA
>UQLJ01000046.1:0-2983 GCA_900541825.1 uncultured Collinsella sp. | reverse complement strand
GCTGCGGAAACGCGGGGTCCGTTCAGACTGTTGCGTTGAGATTGAAAATCAACCGTTATCTGGGCATTTGGCACCAAATTACGACATTTCTTTATCGATTATTTACGCTGGTAGCTGACTCGCAGCTAATCGTCATTCGCTTGTCAACAAAATTGGCATCTCTTTATGTCCTTTGGTATAGAGGATATAGTTATTAACCCCTCCCCCAATATTTTTGAGTGATCTGCAAGGCAGTAGACGTCCTCACTCCTCATGATTACCGCGCATTGCCATTCATCGGAGCAAAACAAAAAGGGCGGGACCTGCTGCGCTTGCAGGCCCCGCACCGGTTGACACCCGACGGGACGCAGCCGGGCGAGACGGATCCGTGCTACCGCCCCGCCTGGCCGCGATGTTCAACTACAGCTCGTTGGCCGCGTGATACGCCGTGCGAATGGCGCTCGCAATGTCGGCGGTGCGCTCACCCGAGCAGTCGCCCACGCAGGTCACGGGCACCGTCACGCCATCCAGGTCAAACGCGTTGGCCTTGGAGCCCACGGCCATCACCACGTAATCGCAGGCGATCTTCACCGGCTCCTCGGCGCCGTCCTCGGTGGTGCGAACAGCCTCCACGCCCTCGTCGGTAATGGCGGTCAGGCGGGTCTTAACATGCTGCTCCACGTTGTGCTCTGCAAAGTCGCTCATAATCAGCGGCAGAATGGTCTCGGACTCGCCCGCGGCAATCTTGTCGAGCATCTCCACGATCGCCACCTCGCAGCCGTGCTGCAGCAGGTACTCGGCAGTCTCGGTGCCCACCAGGCCGCCGCCAATGACGGCGACGCGGCCGCTGAGCTCCACCTTGCCGGCCAGCACGTCCCAGCTCGAGACGACCTTCTCCGAATCGGCACCCGGAACGGGGATGACCACGTCGTGTGCGCCCACGGCCACAATCGCAGCGTCGGCGGCGTTGAGGTCCTCAGCGGTAGCGGCATGGTTGAGCTCGACCTTCACGCCCAGGCCGGGCAGAATCTTCTCGTAGTACTCGACCGAGCGCATGATCTCGTCCTTGCGCGGAGGCGCGGCCGCCAGCACAATCTGGCCGCCCAGATGATCGCTCGCCTCGTAGACGGTCACGTCGTAGCCGCGCTTGGCCGCCACGCGCGCGGCCTCCAGACCGGCGATGCCGCCGCCCACCACGGCGATCTTCTTGTCGCCCTCGCCCGGCTTAATGGCGATGGTTGCCTCATCGCCGTTCTCGGCATTGAGCACGCACGAGATGTACTTGCGGTTTTGAATCGCATCGACGCAGCCCTTGTTGCAGTTGAGGCACTCGCGGATGGGCTCACCCGTGGCGGCCTTCAGCGCAATGTCGGGGTCGCACATGAGCGAGCGGCCATAGGCGATGATGTCGGCGGCGCCGTCTTCCAGAATCTTCTCGCCGGCCTCGACCGAAACCACGCGGCCCACGGTTGCCACCGGCACGGAGACCAGGGCCTTGACGCGCTCGGCCACGGGCAGCGTCCAGTTGTAGGGCATGGCACCCATGGGCGGAATGGTGTCGCCCATGTTGCCGGTGTGGTTGGCCTGTGCGACCTGAATCATATCGATGCCCGCACCCTCGAGCAGCTTGGCGAACTCGCAGGCCTCGTCGGGCTGCAGGCCACCCTTGCCGCGCGGCGTGCCGTCGGGGTTCTCCATGATCACGGGGAGCTTGTACTCCACCATCAGCTGCGGCGCGGCCTCCTTAATGGCGGCGACGACCTCCAGCGCGTAGCGAACGCGGTTCTCGAACGAACCACCGTACTCGTCGGTGCGCTGGTTGAGGATGGCCGAGCACAGCGAACCCACCAGGCGGTCGCCGTGGACCTCGATAGCGTCGATCCCGGCCTGCTGTGCGCGAGCGGCCGAGGCAGCGATGGCCTCCTTGATCTGGGTGAGCTGCTCTACGCTCGCCTCGTTCACAAAGTGCTGCATGTCGTGATGCAGCTTGGCGTAGGCCTGGTTGCGGATCTCGTTGGACTCGGCCATCTTGGCGGCAAAGGTCTCCTCGTCGCCGGCGGCCTTGGCCTCCTGCGCGGCCTTGGCGGCGGCCATGGATCCCATGACCATGCGGCCGACACCGGGCACATCGTACTCGGGGTGGAACAGCTGCAGCGCGACCTTGGCGCCGTGCTTGTGGACGGCGTCGGCCAGCGCCTTAAACGTGGGGATCTGGGCATCGGTTGCCAGCTTGGGCGTGGGGCTTGCGGTCATGACGGGAGCGACGTCGCCGATGACGATGTAGCTCACGCCGCCACGGGCCAAGCGCTCGTAAAAAGCCAGGCTGCGCTCGCCGATGGAACCGTCACGCTCCTCGTAGCCGGTGGTCAGCGGCGGAAACATAATGCGGTTCTTGAGCTCAAGGGGGCCAACCGTAATGGGCTGGAGCAGCTTGGATGCAGGTGCGGTCATGGATATTCCTCTCTTGTAGGCGCGGCGGCGATGATGCCGCGTAGTTGTCTAGAGGATATGGCATGGGAATACAGCAGCGCAACGGAAATCGGCGAATATCAGGTGGCGGCAGGTGGATGGGGCAGAGCGGCCCGTCGGTTTGCCCGCCGGTTTATCTCAATCTGTAACAGTTACGCGGCAAAACCGGGTCTTACTGTTACAGATCGAGACATTCCTCTCGGCCCATCCTCAACAATCTAGATCTGTAACAGCTAGGCCCACTTTTGGCCCCTATCTGTTACAGATCGAGACAAACCAAACCCGCCTGCTAGAAAATCTCAATCTGTAACGGTTACTCGGCAAAAACCGTCCCTCGTGTTACAGATTTAGACAAACACGGCCCAACCCACCGGCATATCTCGATCTGTAACACCTAGCCGCCCAAATCGGGTCTAGATGTTACAGGTCGAGATTTTGTTTGAGAGGCCGAGAATTGGACCGAAAACACGGTCCCGGAATAATCAGAACCACCCTTAAAAAGGGTGGTTTGCTCTTAGGGTATAACCCACGGGCC
>UQLJ01000045.1:0-5322 GCA_900541825.1 uncultured Collinsella sp. | reverse complement strand
CTCGTGGGCTCGGAGATGTGTATAAGAGACAGGTATCGGGGAGGGCGGGCTCCGCTATAATCGCCTAGAACATTAAATGGAAACGGGACGGGAGCCATATATGCGCCAGGGTTTCGACAACGCGAAGTATATCGAGCTGCAGGCCGCTCATATTAAAGAGCGTATCTCGCAGTTTGGCGGCAAGCTGTATTTGGAGTTTGGCGGCAAGCTGTTTGACGACTATCACGCGAGTCGCGTGCTGCCGGGTTTTGAACCGGACAGCAAGTTTCGCATGCTCAAGAGCATTGCCGATGACGTTGAGGTCGTCATCGCGATCAACGCGAACCACATCGAGAAGAATAAGGCCCGTGGCGACCTGGGCATTACCTATGACGAGGACGTCTTGCGCCTGGTCGACCTGTTCCGCGGCAACGGTTTTGCTGTCGCGGCCGTGGTTATCACCCAGTACGCCGGCCAGCCCGCCGCCGATGTCTTCCGCAATCGCCTGAACGCGCTCGGCATTCCCGCCAAGCTGCACTATCCCATCGAGGGCTATCCCCACGACGTCGATCTGATCGTGTCCGACGACGGCTACGGCAAGAACGAGTTTGTCGAGACCACCCGTCCGCTCGTCGTGGTCACCGCGCCGGGTCCTGGCTCGGGTAAGCTCGCCACCTGCCTGTCGCAGCTTTATCACGAGCACAAACACGGCACCGCCGCCGGCTACGCCAAGTTCGAGACCTTCCCGGTCTGGAACCTTCCCCTCACGCATCCGGTCAACATCGCCTACGAGGCGGCCACGGCAGATCTCGACGACGCCAATATCATCGACTCCTTCCACTTGGAGGCCTACAACAAGACCACGGTCAACTACAACCGTGACGTCGAGGCTTTCCCGGTGGTCCGTGCTCTGATGGAAAAGATCCTGGGCAAGAGCCCCTACCAGAGCCCCACGGACATGGGCGTCAATATGGTCGGTTTTGCTATTACCGATGACGATGCCTGCCGCGACGCTTCCAAGATGGAGATCGTCCGCCGCTACTTTACCGCGGTCGAAAATGTGCGCCGTACCGGCGTGGGCGATGAGCAAGTCGACCGTCTCAAGATCATTATGAAGAAGGCCGGTATCGACAAGAACTACTCGCCGGCACGCTCGGCCGCCCTTACCAGGGAGCAGCTGACGGGTGGCCCCGTAGGCGCCATGGTCATGCCCGATGGCTCCGTGGTGACCGGCAAGACTTCCACGCGCCTGGGCGCCGCGAGCTCGCTCATCATGAATGCACTTAAGCATGTCTCGGGCGTTGACCTTGAGCTCGAGGTCATTAGCGATGAGGCGATCGAGCCTATCAGCAAGCTCAAGACGCATTTCCTGGGTAGCAAGAACCCGCGCCTGCACACCGACGAGACGCTTATGGCGCTCTCGATCACCTCGGCAACGAGCGAGACGGCGGCCCGCGTCCTTTCGGGCCTGGAGCAGCTGCGCGGCTGCGATGCCTTCTTTAGCGTGATCATCTCGCCGACGGACGAGACGGTGTTGCGCAAGCTGGGCATCAACGTGTGCTGCGAGCCCAAGTTCGAGCGCCGTGGTTTCTTCCACCGCTAAGCCTGGATTAATTGGTCTGAAAGGGGCGCATCGGGTATGCATTCGGTGTGCCCCTTTTATCAACAAAGCTACCGTTTAACCTAAAAATAGCCCGTTTACCTGCCTATAAGCGATTTGGGCGGTATACAATAACCCTAACTGTTTCATCCTTTTGCGGGGATGCCGCATGATGGATGTTGCCGGCCATCATGGGGTGTGCCGGTCGCGCACGGTGCAGGTGATGCCCGTGCTCGGTTTGAGGAGGCTGCCATGGCTGGCAAGGGTCGTGCGAGTGTCAACGATATGAAGCGTGTCGAGGTGCAGGTGCTGATGGAGATCGCACAGCTGTCCGAAGACAACGGCGGATTTTATGGCTTTTCGCGCAAGACGCTTGCCGAGCGTGTGGGGGTGTCTCCGTATCGCGCCCGCGCGGCAATTGAACGCTTGGAATCCGAAGACATCATCGAGGTCGTCTCGCGCTACAGCGACGACGGCGGCCAGCTCGCAAATGGTATTTGTCTCACGGAGCGTGGCGAATGGTATCTAGAGGGCATCCGTGCCGGTATGCTCGTGAAGGACTTGATCGAGGATGAAGCCGCCGATCGATAACAGCGTGCATTCATAGTGGAAACGACGCCGCCTGGGCAACCGGACGGCGTTTTGTTTCGAGATGGAGAAATGCGATTGCGCGTAAGAAAAAATGCGTGCGGCGCGCGTCGCGAGTATTACAATGGAGACCCGTAAGATGTGTATGGACAACTTCTACGGGAAGCGCAGGTAACTCAATATGACCAAGCATGTGTTCGTGACCGGCGGCGTGGTTTCGTCTCTGGGCAAGGGTATTACCGCGGCCTCGCTGGGCCGTCTGCTCAAGTCGCGCGGCTACAAGGTAACGATGCAAAAGGCCGACCCGTATCTGAACGTCGACCCCGGCACCATGAGCCCGTTCCAGCATGGCGAGGTCTTTGTGACCGAGGACGGCTACGAGTCCGATCTGGACCTGGGCCACTACGAGCGCTTTATTGACGAGAACCTGACCCGCGATTCCAACTTTACGACTGGTGCCATCTATAAGAGCCTGATCGCCCGTGAACGTCGCGGTGACTTTTTGGGCGGCACCGTGCAGGTGATTCCGCACGTCACGAACGCCATTAAGGATAAGTTCCGTCGTATTGAGGAGCAGACCGGCTCCGACGTGGTCATCACTGAGTTGGGCGGCACTATCGGTGACATCGAGTCGCAGCCGTTTGTCGAGGCCATCCGCCAGTATCGCAAGGAGGCCGGCCCCGAGAACGTCTGCTACATCCACGTGTCGCTCGTTCCCTATATCGCCGCCGCCCACGAGGTCAAGACCAAGCCGACGCAGCACTCCGTTAAGGAGCTCCGCAGCTTTGGTATCCAGCCCGATATTATCGTTCTGCGCTCCGACCACCATATCGACGATGCCATCCGCGGCAAGATTGCAAGCTTCTGCGACGTCGACACCGACTGTGTCTTTACCAACGAGGACTGCGCGAGCATCTACGATGTTCCGCAGTTGCTTGCCGAGCAGGACTTTGACCTGCGCATTTGCGAACGCCTGGGTCTGGACCCGCGTGAGCGCGACATGAGCGAGTGGAACGAGTTCCTGCGCAAGCAGAACCATGCCAACCATCACGCCGACAAGGTGAAGATCGCCGTCGTGGGCAAGTACACGCAGCTGCCCGATGCCTACCTGTCGGTTATCGAGGCCCTGCACCACGCGGGCGTGTTCTACGATCGCCACGTTGACGTGCAGCTGGTCGATGGCGAGAGCCTCGACGAGCAGAACGTCTCCGAGGTCCTGGGTGACGCCTCGGGCATCTTGGTCCCTGGCGGCTTTGGCAAGCGCGCCCTGGAGGGCAAGATCCTCGCGGCCGAGTTCGCCCGCGAGCACAAGATTCCGTATCTGGGCATTTGCCTGGGTATGCAGGTAGCCGTGTGCGAGTTCGCCCGCAATGTGGTCGGCCTTGCCGGCGCCAGCTCTTCCGAGTTCGATCCGGACGGCCCGTATAGTGTCATCGACCTGATGAGCTCGCAGGAGGACGTGACCGAGAAGGGCGGCACCATGCGCCTGGGCGCCTATCCGTGCAAGCTCGCCGCCGATACCCTCGCGCGCGAGGCATACGGCGAGGAGCTCGTCTACGAGCGTCACCGTCACCGTTTTGAGTTCAACAACGCCTTCCGTGACCAGCTCGAGGACGCCGGTCTGGTTATCTCGGGTCTTTCGCCCGACGAGCGTCTGGTCGAGATGGTCGAGCTGCCGCGCGACGTACATCCGTGGTATGTGGCCACCCAGGCTCATCCCGAGTTCAAGAGCCGCCCGACCAACCCGCAGCCGCTGTTCCGCGAGTTCGTACGCGCCTCGATCGGCCAGCATGAGGGCGTCGATCGCTTGCAGGTGACGCCCAAGAACCTCGCTACGGACTAAGGGTGCCGGCGAATAAGGAACATACCGAAGCTACTCCCTCGTCGCTCGCCGTGGCGGCGGGGGAGTATCTCGATTACCTCGCGGTCGAGCGTGGCTTGACGCGCAACACGATTGCGGCCTATCGTCGTGACCTGACGACGTACTGCGCCTATCTGGAGCGGGCTGACATTGCGTCTTTTGAAGAGGTGACCCGTCAGGTCGTGGAGGGCTTTGTTGCCGATCGCCGCGACGGAGGCTATTCCGACGCCTCGGTGGAGCGCGCGCTTGCTGCCGTGAAGGGCCTGCATGCCTTTTTGGTGCGCGATGGGGCCGTGGCCCAAAACCCGACGGCGGCGTTGCGCCTGCCCAAAAAGGCAGATCGCCTGCCGGAATACCTTTCGGTGGAGGACGTCTCGGCACTGCTGGATCAAGACTTTCCCGAGGGCGAGATGGGACTGCGCGATCACGCCATCTTGGAAGTGCTTTACGGTTGCGGCTTGCGCGTGAGTGAACTGGTTGGGCTCGATGTGGGCGATATCCATATCGATGACGGGTTTGTCCTGGTGCGCGGTAAGGGCTCCAAGGAGCGTCTGGCCCCGTTGGTGGGAAGCGCGGCGCGTGCCCTGACACACTATATAGGTGACGGGCGCGCTCTCCTGGCCGCCCATGCTCACGGGATAGAGACCTCGGCGGTCTTTTTAAATAAGAACGGACGTCGCCTGTCGCGTCAGGCCGTGCATGCGATATGCGAGCGGTATGGGCGCCAGGTGGGGCTGGTGGGGCTCCATCCCCATACCTTGCGCCACTCCTTTGCCACCCATATGCTCGCGGGCGGTGCCGACCTGCGTGTGCTGCAGGAGATTTTGGGCCATGCCGATATTTCGACCACGCAGGTCTACACGCATGTCGACCGCACGCAACTGACCGAGGTCTATCTGGCGGCGCATCCGCTGGCACATCGCTAGCACCTCGCTGACCTGCATATTTATAAATATTAAAGGGGACGGGCCCCAGATTGCCGAGACGCACTTTTGCGCGCATGGGCAATCTGGGGCCCGTCCCATTTTTCGCCAGACATCGACGCGGTGGTGGGCCGTGTGTGCCGTGGGTGGGGGAGTTTGGGGGCGATGTGAACGGCGTGTAAAGGGACGTAAAAATCACCTCAAGGTCAACTTGAAGGTTGAGGTTCACGGACGTGGTTCTACAGGTGGCATCCCGCCTTTGCTGCAAACACAACATATTGTGTTTTCGAACATATGCTCGGGGGTGTTTTACAACATATTGGGAGTGGAGTGGTGGCTGTCTCTTATACACATCTGACGCTGCCGACGAC
>UQLJ01000044.1:0-5868 GCA_900541825.1 uncultured Collinsella sp. | reverse complement strand
GGGTCACCGCGCGGTCCGCATCTGATGGTGTCGACGTCAATGGTATACGGGTGCACCATCGACGTCTTCAATACAGAAGATATCAGTGCGGAATGCGCCGGGAGGCAACACCGATACGGGGCCGGACATATAGATCTACCTGCGCATTTACAAATTCGTAAACTTTTTTCTAAAAAGTGCTTGCACAGTTCTCGAATCATAGGTTATTATCTTCCTCGTTGAACGCGCGGGTCCAACAAAACGAACCGCGAATCAACAACATAGCATGTCGGAGTGGCGGAATTGGCAGACGCGCTAGCTTGAGGTGCTAGTGACCGCTTTTTGGTCATGCGGGTTCAAGTCCCGCCTCCGACACCATCGCATTTGAGAAGCCTCTTCGGAGGCTTTTTTGTTACCGATAGACGGTGAGGTCCACGATGGAAACGCTTGAGCGCAACGAGTGGGCAGACGTTGCCCAACTGGTCGAGATCACGAGCGATGCTGTCATCATCTGTGAGCTCGACGGAACCATTCTGCATGTGAATAATCGTTTGCTCGACCTGATGTGCGAGGAGCGCGCTGACGTCATCAGCGGTGATGTCAAAGACGTTCTGTACTCGTCTGCCTTTGAGCGCGCGACCGAACATCGTCTGCCGTTTGAGACCGATGGCTCCGAGAGCGAGCTGATGCTCAAGCTGAGCGACGGGTCTTTTATTCCCGTCTTGGTTCGCGCGGGTTCCGTTACGCCTCCGCGTATCTTTGGACGTCGTGCACCGCGTGTCCTGGTGGCGCTTCACAGCATCGAAGAGCAGTATTCCCACGATCGTCAGCTCAAACGTGCGCTATCGGAGCTTAGGGTGGCGAATAAACGCCTTTCGGGTACCCTTTCGGTCATTATGAGTACCGTGGGCTCCGATGAGCTCCCCAGCTTGCTCGATACCGTTTTGAATCAGCTCGTTGGAACGCTCGATGCCTCCGGTGCGGCTATCTATTTTTCCGAGAGCGGCGGCTTTAAGCTCCGCGGTGTTTCTAGGGAGCTTGAGGATAGCTATCTGCCCGAGTTTATGCCGTACGGCGCGGGCATTCCGACCTACGTGCTTCGCGAGTCGCGTGCCTGTCGCCTGTCGATTCAGCAGGACCTTGAGGGCGACCGGGTTGCTTCGGGTATGTTCATGGATTTGGACAATCGTTCCAAGCACTTGCTGCGCGTGCAGGATATGCCCCCGTATCGCAGCGAGATCTGTCTTCCCGTGTTTTACGGCACGCAGGTCCTTGGCGTGTTGGAAGTTGGCTGGAAACGCCCCCAGGCGCCACTTGCCTATGATGTGAACGTGCTCGAGGTCATCTGTGATTACCTGTCTATTCAGCTGGTCGGCATGGCGTCGAGCTTACGTTCGCGCCGCACGGCGGAGCTCGGCCGCTCGCTCAATTTGCTGCGCGACGAACTGTTTACCTATCTCGATGATCCCGTTGCCGCCTCGCGAGCGGTGTCGACGGAAATCTGCACGGTGCTCAATTGTCATTTCTGCCCCGTGGAGTATGATGCGGGCCTCGAAACCTATGTCATCGATTTTGAGGGCGGCAGTCGTGTGGCGCTGCCGGACGATCCGGAGTCATTCTTCTTTTCTGTCACGGCGCCAGCAGCGCGCCTGGGGGCAGCCCCCGACGGGTTTGAGACATCGGTGTTGGGCGGGACGAGCGCTGACGACCTTAAGCACGTGCGCCTTACGCGTGTGGACGAATCCACGTCTATGGGTGCATGGTTGAGGGCCCATGGCCTACCGTGTCAGGGGCTTTATGTCGACTCCGGCATCGAAGCGGGGCGCTACCACTCGGAAGCGGATGGCAAACGAAGCAACGATGCGATCGTTCCCGCTGATATCGCCAAGGGGCCGACGAGGCGCGCTTTGCTGCTCCGCGATGGCAGCCAAGAACCAATTGACGACCTTGAATACGACTACCTGGTGCATCTGGCGCATGACTTTGAGCTGATCTATGAGGGCGAATCTCAAAAGCGCGAAGAGCGTCATATCGCTCAGACGCTTCAGATTGGCATGAGAAATTCGCTTGGTGACGTTCCGGGCATTGCAACCGATTCGGTATATCTATCGGCAACGAATTCTGCGTTGGTCGGCGGTGACTTCTATACGCTTGTCCGACTTCCCGACGATTGCGCCGTTATGATTTTGGGCGATGTATCCGGCAAGGGAATCGAGGCGGCGTCGATGTCGGCGCTCGTCAAGACGGCGCTGACGGCCTATGCCTGGGAGGGTGCGGGGCCTGCCCGTATGGCACGCTCGCTCAATAGCATGCTCATGGGCTTTTCGAGGGTCGAGACGTTTGTGACGGCGTTTATCGCCAAGATTGATCTTAAAGCGGGTCGCGCAACCTATTGCTCTGCGGGGCATCCTCCCACTATGGTCATTAGGCCGTCGTCGACGCCGCTTGGTGGCGGTGAAGCCCGAGGCGGAGAAGTGGAGCTCCTTGGGTGCCAATCGGGCGTGATCGGTGCCTTTGAGAGCATGGTGTACGAGACGGGCGTGTTTACGTTCGCTCCTGGTGACATGCTATTTATGTATACCGACGGAACAATCGAAGCACGTGATCGCTCGGGTGCTTTCTTTGGCGAGCAGCGCCTTCGTGACCTTCTGCTCTCTGTCTCGGGTGAGGGCGTATCGGGAATCTGCGGTAAGGTCTTGGGCGAGCTTGATCGCTTTACCGAGTCGGCGCTGGACGATGACATCGCGCTGGTCTCCCTTGAGTTTTTACGGGGTCGATCGTAGGTCACGACGCCTGACGGGCAAAATCCCTACGGTTGAAGAAACGTGTGCATCGAGCGAGCTCTTTTGGGGAACCATGGTCGTATGAATGAGTGGAATGACATAGCGGTTTTGACGCCACCGGGCGATATCGACATCGCCTCGGTGCCCGCACTGCGCCGACGGTTGGATAATTTGATCGACCGGGGCGTGCGTCGTGTTGTCATCAATTGCCAGACCGTGGGCTTTATCGACTCGACGGGTTTGGCGTTTTTGCTTACACGTGCTAGAGAGCTTATGAGGCATGAGGGGCTGCTTTCGCTCGTTAACGCCTCCGATGAGGTTGTTCGCTTTTTGGAAATTGCCCGACTTGTCGACATCCTTCATGTCGCGGGCCCGGCGCGGGAGTCGATTCCCGCCATTCCGGTGGGGGAGTTGCCGCGATGGAGCAAGAGCGTCGAAGTGCAGCGAGGCATCGAGAATCTCCCGTATTATCGGCACCGTGTGGCCGAGCTCCTCGAATCGCTCCCCCTGAGGCGTGATGAGCGCTATGACGTCGCATTGGCATTGGGGGAGGCATTGGGTAACGCATATGACCATGCGGGCGGTGTTGGCTGCATCCTGACGGTTCAGGCCTATGGGGACCGTGTTGTGCTCGAGGTGCTTGATCGGGGCGCTGGCTATTCTATCGATGGGGCGAGCGAACCGGTAACATCCGAGGAACGCGGACGCGGTATCAAGCTTATGCGTATGCTCGTCGATAATGTGGAAGTTGCCCGTCGTACAGATGGCGCCGGCACACGTGTTCGGATGGTGAAGCTGTTTAGCTCAGCATTGGAATCGTGCGCTTAGGGTCTTGACTTGGCGCTATTTACCTGCATGAACTTGCTTTGAGCAACTTTTTTGAAAAAAGTACTTGCGTCTTTAGGACAACTCGCGTAAATTAATAACCCGCAAGCGGACATGGCTCAGTTGGTAGAGCACAACCTTGCCAAGGTTGGGGTCGCGGGTTCGAGCCCCGTTGTCCGCTCCAAACGCAACAGCCCGGCTACTACGGTAGCCGGGCTTTTTTGTATCCATTGCATGGGCTCGAACCCGAGAGGGAGCGAGCGTTTTGGGGCGTGGCTGTGGCGTTGTTTGCCGCGAATGTCCGCTTTGGGCGTATCATCGTGGGCATCTAGCAAAACCTCGTTGCAAGGGAGACTCATCACATGGCTACAGAAAAGTCCTCTTTGCGCTCATGGATGTCCGACGCTGCGATCTATCAGATCTACCCGCGCTCGTTTAAGGATTCGACTGGTTCGGGTCTGGGCGATATCGCGGGCATTACCCAGAAGATGGACTATCTTGAGCGGCTGGGTATCGAGGCCATCTGGCTGAGCCCGTTTTACCCATCGCCTCTTGTCGATGGTGGCTATGATGTGGCGGACTACTGCGATGTCGACCCACGTCTCGGCTCGCTTGACGACTTCGACGACATGATCGCTGCGGCTCACGCGCGCGGCATCAAGGTCATCGTCGACATCGTGCCCAACCATTCATCCAACCAGCACCCCTGGTTCAAAGCCGCTCTTGCCGCCGGCCCCGGTTCTCCCGAGCGCGCCCGTTATATCTTCCGCGATGGTTGCGGCGAGCATGGCGAGCTGCCTCCCACCAATTGGAATGCCAACTTTGGCGGCCCCGCCTGGACGCGTGTTGCGGACGGTCAGTGGTATCTGCACATGTTTACGCCCGAGCAGCCGGACTTTGACTGGTCATGCCCTGAGGTTCACGCGCTCTTTTGCGACGTCCTGGCGTTTTGGAGCGATCGAGGCGTCGACGGCTTTCGCATTGATGTGGCGCAGGGTCTCGCCAAGGATCTCGACCGCGATGACCTCGACCGGTGGCATCTCGCCGAGGGCGATGACATGGTTGACGACGGCACCCATCCGCTGTGGGACCGCAATGAGGTCCACGAGATCTATCGCGAGTGGCGCCGCGTGTTCGACCGCTATAATCCGCCGCGCAGTGCCGTTGCCGAGGCGTGGGTGCTGCCCGAGCGCCAGTATCTCTACGCGCGTCCCAGCGAGCTTGGCCAGACATTCAACTTTGAGTTTGCCAAGGCCGCTTGGACCTATGATGACATGCACACTGCAATCGAGAAGGGCTTGAAGGCAGCCGTCGAATCCGATTCCGCCTCGACTTGGGTACTCTCCAACCACGACGTGCCGCGCGTGGCGACACGCTATGCCCTGCCGCAAATCAAGGCGACGCGCTACCACCAGATTGCGCTCGACTGGCTCTTACGTGACGGGTCGTCTTATGACGAGGACCGTGAACTCGGCGAGCGCCGCGCGCGGGCGGCCCTTTTGCTTGAACTGGCGCTTCCGGGCTCGGCATACGTGTATCAGGGCGAGGAGCTCGGCCTTTTTGAGGTGGCTGATATCCCGTGGGCTGCACTCGAAGACCCTACTGCGACCAATACGCACGGACCGAAGCGTGAGAAGGGGCGCGACGGCTGTCGTGTGCCCCTGCCGTGGGTGGCGGCGGACGATCCCGCGCATGGCGGATCGTTTGGGTTTTCGCCGGCAGACGCCGATGCGGCGCCCCATCTGCCGCAGCCTGCATGGTTTTCCGATTATGCTGCCGATAGGGAAGAAGTGGACCCGACATCGATGCTTGCGCTCTATCGTGACGCCCTCTGGCTGCGGCGCAAGCTGCGCGGGTGCGCCAACGATCTTGCGTGGCTCGATCTTGACGGGCGCACCGGTCTTGCGGATGGTGCCGAGGGCGCTGAGGGCGGCGTCATCGCCTATCGCCGCGATAACGGCTGGACGTGTGTGACGAACTTCGGTGCAGCACCCGTGGAGCTGCCGGCGGGCAGGGTCCTGCTCACCTCATCACCGCTTGCAGACGGCAGGCTCGCACAGGACAGCTCTGCCTGGATCATGCTCGGTGAGATGTAGGGGCATCTCGCTGCGAGCCTGCGTTTGTCCACGCCTTTCGTGACGACTGATGCCCTCGCGAGAGCGTCGCAAAACTTTTCAAAAAAAGTTCTTGCATAGGATGCGGGCATCACGTAAGATTAATCCTCGTAAGCGGACATGGCTCAGTTGGTAGAGCACAACCTTGCCAAGGTTGGGGTCGCGGG
>UQLJ01000043.1:0-7091 GCA_900541825.1 uncultured Collinsella sp. | reverse complement strand
CGTACGCTTGAACTGAGAAGGGGGAGGCCGCGAGGCCTCCCCCTTCTTTGCGTTTGCGGGCTTTTTGTCTCACATAGTAGCTGTGTTTTATAACCCTCGTTTGTCGCATCTTCTGTGAACGGGCTACAATAACTTAGTCTGTGCGATATGGAGGTGAACATGGCTGAAGCTGGTATCGGCGTTGATATCGTCGAGATTTCCCGTATGAAATCAATTCTTGAAAAGACGCCGTCGTTTGCTCGGCGTGTGTTTACCGAAGAAGAGCGTGCGTATTGTGATGCATCATCGCGTCCCGCTGCTCACTATGCCAGCCGCTTTGCTTCGCGCGAGGCGGTACTTAAAGCTCTCGGCACGGGTTTTAGTCAAGGCGTGGGTCGCAAGGATGTTTCGGTAACGCGTGATAAACTCGGCAAACCGAAGGCGCTGCTTTCGGGCCGTGCTCTCGAGATCGCTCAAGAACTGGGTGTTGTTGAGGTCGCTCTTTCCATTACGCTTACGGGAGACTTGGCCGTTGCGAATGCCATCGCGATTACCGAAGATGCTCGGCCTAAGCCAAAAGATGAAAAGGCGAGCACCAAGAAACGCGTTGCGCAGACATTTAAAGAGGCTCGCTCTGTTTTAGATGAGCTTGACCAGCTGCAGAATTCAGCATTGACGGAGCACCTGGGCGATGCTTCGCAAGATACGCTAGGAGCATAGATGAAACCGGTTTTGAGTACCGAAGAAGTCGTTCGTCTCGAGGATATCATCGAACGCGAAGGGACTTCGAAGGCCGAGCTTATGGAGCTAGCGGGTGAGTTTGCCGCCAACGAGGTCTTGAAGCTCAATCCCGATCGGGTTCTCGTTCTGGTCGGTTTTGGTAATAATGGCGGCGACGGTTGGGTTGCCGCCGATATCCTGAGCCATAAGGGTGTGGACGTGGATATCGTTTCTCCGGTTGAACCGGATGAGATTCCTGCTGCTCTGGCACGTCATGTTGCTCGTCGTACTGCCGGCCGCGATGTGCACGTTTGCGTCGGCCCTTCGCGTGACGAACTCGAGGTTTTGATCGATAAGGCCGATGTTGTTGTCGATGCCATTTTTGGTACCGGTTTTCACGGGAATCTGCGTGCGCCGTTCTCCATCTGGATTCCTACGGTCAATGAATGCGCCGATTGTGTCGTATCCATTGATGTCCCCTCGGGCCTGAATGCCGAGACGGGCGTTGTTGATGACGACTGCATTCGTGCCGAGCATACGGTGACGATGATTGCGCCCAAGATTGGTCTGTATAGCGCTGATGGCCCTGAGTATGCTGGCGATTTGATCTGCGGCAATCTTTACGACCGTCTTGACGAGGTCATCGATGATGTCGACCACGCCGCCGAGATTGTCGAGCCCGGTGACTTAGTTGATTACTTTGCTCCACTACCTACGAATATCGATAAGTATTCCCGTGGCTCTGTGCTTATTGTCGCCGGATCTGCACAATATCCTGGTGCTGCCATTATGGCGGCCAAGTCTGCAGCTCGCGCGGGTGCTGGTTACGTGGCAGTCGCGGCTCCTGACGCCTGCGCTAATCTTATTCGCATGGCACTTCCTTCGATTCCCGTCTTTGCTATTCCGTCTGATTCCCGCGGCTCCTTTGGCGCCGCTGCGCGCATGACGGTGTGCGAGATTGCAAAGAAGTACAGCTGCGTACTGTGCGGTCCCGGTATGACGACGTCTGCCGGCGCTATGCAGGTGGTTTCGGGCTTGCTCGAGCTTGATGTACCGCTTATTTTGGATGCCGATGCACTCAACTGCCTTGCTAAGATTGCCATTGACGGTATTGATAGTAACCCCGAGATGTATCGTCGCGAGCAGCCGTTGGTTATGACGCCGCACTATCGTGAGCTTTCGCGTCTGGTTGCCGGTGACGAGGTGAACGACCTTGGTACCGCGATTGCGGCCGCGCAGAAGGTCGTCTGGGCTGCAGGCTCCGACAACCTGGTTGTCATTGCCAAGGGGCCGACGACGGCTATCTGTGGCGTTGAGCGTGTGCTGCTGCCGCTCTCGGGTCCGGCTTCTCTGGCAACTGCCGGTTCGGGTGATGTTCTCGCGGGTATTATGGCCGGCACGCTTGCCACCATGCGCGACGAGATGGATCGTTGGGAGTTGCTGTATTCGTACGCCGTCGCACTTCACAGCTACGCCGGTTTTGCCGCGGCGACGGAGTATGGTGAGAAGAGCGTCATCGCGACCGATCTTATCGACTTGATCGGTCCTGCCATGGAACTGGCGGCAAAGGATGCGCTCGAAGATCTGGGAATCATGGACGAAGGGTCGGATGACTAATCATGAATAAAGCCGATTTGACGCGCTGGTCCTGGGTCGAGATCGACCGCGGGGCGCTCCGTCGCAACACGAGGGCCTATAAGAATTTACTGAATCCACGTCAGCGCCTGTGCTGCGTGGTTAAGGCCGATGCTTATGGTCATGGAGCTGTTGAGTGCGCCAAGATCATGTATTCGGCCGGTGCCGACATGTTTGCCGTGGCGACGGTTAACGAGGGCGTTGAGCTCCGACAGGGCGGGATTACGAAACCCATCCTCATCCTAAGCGAGCCGCCTATCGAGGCCATTCCGACGTTGCTCGAGTTTGATATCATGCCCTCGGTCTATACGTCTGACTTTGCTCTTGCGTATGGCGAATGTGCCGTCGCGGCGGGCAAAGTGGGCAAGTATCATCTCGCCATCGAGACGGGCATGAATCGTATCGGCGTTCACTACACGCAGGTGCTTGACTTTGTCCGCGGTATTAATTTCCATCGCGGTATTCAGTGCGACGGCGTATTTACGCACTTCGCCACGGCCGATGAACCTTCGGGCTGGGACTACAAACTGCAGTGTCAGCGCTTTACCGAGGCCGTTCAGGCCATTAAGGATGCGGGCTTTGAGTGCGGTATCGTGCACTGCGCCAACACGCCGTCCTCGATGCTCGACCCTTCGATGCATTTTGATATGATTCGCGCCGGCGTTGGCTTGTATGGAATGCAGCCGTGCGAGCTGAGTGGCCGCGTGATGCAGCTTGATCCCGTTATGAGCGTCCATGCGCGTGTGACGCGCGTGGCACACCCTGCGATGGGTGAGGGCGTGGGCTACGGTTTTACCTACCGCGTACCGCGTACGCGCGTTCAGATCTGCACGCTGCCGATCGGTTATGCCGATGGCCTATCGCGTACGCTTTCCAATCGTATGGATGTGCTGTATCGCGGCGAGCGCGTGCATCAGGTTGGCAATATCTGCATGGACCAGTTTATGGTCGCCATTCAGTCCAACCCGGCACACGAGATTCCCGAGGCCGAGTATGGTGACGAGATGATTATTGTCGGCCGCGATGGCGATGCCGAGATCACTATGGACGAGATGGCCCGACTGCGCGGAACGATTAACTACGAGGTCGCCTGCGGCTTTGGCATGCGTCTCGACAAGGTCTACGTGTAGGAGCCGCTATGGGCGTCATGCACATCCCCGGCCATACCCATCAGGCACCACGTGAGGTCGCACTCGAGGAAATTGAGGCCGTTCTGGGCGATTGTCACCTCTGCCAGCTCTACCAGTCGCGTCACAATATCGTGTTTGGCGTGGGAAACCCCCGCGCTCGTGTGATGTTTATTGGCGAGGCGCCGGGCCGCAATGAGGATTTGCAGGGCGAGCCCTTTGTGGGGGCGGCAGGCGAGGACCTCAACGGCATTTTGTCGCTGGCGGGGCTCAAACGCGAAGACGTCTACATTGCCAACGTGCTTAAGTGCCGCCCGCCGGGAAACCGCAATCCACGTCCCGAGGAAGTGCTGGCTTGCTCGCCGTTTTTGCGTGAGCAGATTCGAAGCATCTGGCCCGATATTATCGTGACGCTCGGCAACCCCGCGACGCACTTTGTGCTTAAGACCGAGATTGGCATTACTAAGCTGCGCGGCAGGTTCCACCAGATGGGGCATTTTGTAGTAATGCCCACGTTCCATCCGGCAGCAGCGCTACGCAATCCGGCGTGGCAGGAACTGCTGGAGGAAGACTTTAAGATGCTGGGCGACTATCTGGAGCGACATCCCGCACCAGAGGACGCCTCGGAATAATAAGGAGCATATATGTCCCTGGAGCGCCTGGGGGTAGGTACTTACAAAACGACTTGCGCTGCCGATACGGAGTACTTTGGCGAGCTAATTGCACCGTGCCTTGAGGACGGCGATGTGCTCATCCTGACCGGTGGCCTGGGGGTGGGCAAAACTCACTTTACCAAGGGCGTCTCGCGCGGGCTGGGCGATGGGCATATGGTTACGAGCCCTACGTTTGCGCTCATGGCCGTTCACGATCAAGGCCGTATTCCGCTGTTTCACTTTGATCTATACCGCCTGGAGCATGCCTACGAGCTCGAGGATACGGGCATTTTCGATGTGCTGGGCTATGAGGGTGCTTGCCTGCTGGAATGGGGCGAACAATTCCAAGACGAGCTGACGGATGAGTATCTTTCGGTGACGCTCAAGCGTGATGAGGGCGACAGTGATGTGCGAACGATAACGCTCGAGGCGCACGGTGACCGCGCAATGGAGCTTTCCCATTTGATTGATAAGGCTGTACAAGATGAGCTTGCATAACGACAACGCGCTGGTGGTGGCGCTCGATACTTCGACCGACATGCTTGCCTGCGCGGCAAGCTGGATTGATGGGCAGACGGGCGAGACGAAGCTCGTGAGTGGCGACCACATGTGTCGCCGTCACGCCAACGTTGAGCTCGTGAATACCGTTGATGGCGTGCTGGCTCAAGCCGGTCTGGATCGCAGCGATGTTGGTTGCTATGTGGTCGGCCGCGGCCCGGGGTCCTTTACGGGTGTGCGCATCGGCATCTCCACTGCCAAGGGCCTCGCGCGTGGTGCCAATGTTCCGCTGCTGGGCGTGTCGACGCTCGACGCTTGCGCTTGGACGGCGTGGAAGGCTGGCGTGCGCGGCAAGCTTGGTATCTTGGCCGATGCTATGCGCGGTGAGGTATATCCGGCGCTGTATATGCTGGTTGATGAGGGTCCCGAGCGTCAATTTGAGCGCGAACACGTGGTCAAGGCCGCCGTGGCGCTCGATGAGTGGCGCCAAGCAGCGGACTGGGACCAGGTTCAGCTGACCGGTGACGGTCTCGTGCGCTATGGCAAGCTGCTGGGTGAGGACGAGACCGCCCGCTGCGTGGAGCGCGACCTGTGGTGGCCTTCGGGCGAGGGCTTGCTGCTCGCGCATGCTGCGGGTGACGGCGATCCGGCTCGCGTCCTGCCGATTTACACGCGCCTTTCTGATGCCGAGGAAAACGAGCGCAAACGTCTTGGTCTTGCCGAGAGTGCGCAGAGCGAAATTACGGGCGTTGCCGATGAGCTCGCCGGTCGTCATCTGCAGTTCCGTCCCATGGGCGCGGCGGATGCCGAGGGCGCGAGCGCGCTAGAGGCTGCCTGCTTTGAAGGTGCCGGACACAAGGCGTGGACGCCGGGCATGTTCCTGTCCGAACTGGGCGAGGACGTCGCTGCGCCGCGTAGTTGGTGGGTGGCACACGACGACGGCAAGCTGCTGGGCCTTGCCGGCGGTATGGTCGTGGACGGTGATGTGCAGATTCTGGATGTCGCCGTCGACCCGGCACATCGCCGCGAGGGCATTGCCCGCAAGCTGCTGTCGCATGTGAGCTATGATGCCCAGATGCTCGGCTGCACCACGGCTTCGCTCGAGGTCGAGGACGGCAACGAGGGAGCGATCGCGCTTTATAACGCTCTGGGCTTTACCGAGGCTGGCCGTCGCCGCGGTTACTACGGTGTTGGCAAAGATGCCATCGTCATGACGGCGCCGCTGCCCTTGGTGCTCCCGGTCGACAACGCTTCGCCCGAGCCGACGGCGGCTGAGCAGCGTGTATGGCCGCTGCCTGCGCCCGAGCGAACCGTTGAGGAGCGCGCTGAAATTGAGCGCCGTCGCCTAGTGCTCGCTATCGAGAGTTCCTGCGACGAGACGGCCGTGGCGATTATCGATGCGGATGGCAATATGCTGGCCAACCAGGTGTCGACACAGATTGATTTTCACGCCCGCTTTGGCGGCGTGGTGCCCGAGATCGCCTCGCGCAAGCACGTTGAGGTGATTGTGAGTGTCGTAGATGCGGCGCTCGAGGATGCCGCGGCATCGCTTGGCCTTGAGGGTGGGGCGATTGCGCCAAGTGAGCTTGCCGCCGTGGGCGTGACGCAAGGTCCGGGCCTGGTGGGTGCCCTGGTGGTGGGTGTCGCCTTTGCCAAGGGCTTTGCGTATGCTGCCGGTAAGCCGCTCGTATGCGTCAACCATCTGGAGGGGCACCTGTTTGCCAACCTGCTGGCGCAACCCGACCTCAAACCGCCGTTTATCTTCACGCTTGTCTCGGGTGGGCACACCATGCTCGTGCACGTGAAGGCGTGGGGCGACTACGAGGTGCTCGGTGAGACGCTCGACGACGCCGTGGGCGAGGCCTTCGACAAGGTAGCCAAGGCGTTGGGTTTGGGCTATCCCGGTGGCCCCATCATCTCCAAGCTGGCCGAGACAGGCAATCCCCGCGCGATCGATTTTCCCCGCGCGCTTAACAGCAGGGGAGACTATCGTTTCTCGCTTTCGGGCCTCAAGACGGCGGTGACGCTCTACATCGAGCAAGAGACCAAGGCCGGGCGCACGATTCACCTGCCCGATCTGGCGGCTTCGTTTGAGGCAGCTGTCTTTGACGTGCAGTACAAGAAGGCCAAAAACGCACTGTACGCTACCGGATGCAAGGAATACTGCATCGGTGGCGGCGTCTCGGCTAACCCGCATCTGCGCGAGATGATGATCAAGAAGCTCGGACGCCAGGGCATCCGCGTGACGGTGCCGCCTCTTTCGGCATGCACCGACAACGCTGCCATGATCGCGGAGGTCGCCCGCCGTAAATTCGACCGAGGTGAAATCTCGCCGTTCGACGTCGACGCCGATCCAAACATGACGCTGTAGCTGGTACGGCGCGGTCCCCGGCGCTGCCCGGGCGCCAGCGGCCGCATATGAACTTTCCTGCTCTACAGTCCTGCTCACGACGGAGGCCACATTAAGTGGCCTCCTGTT
>UQLJ01000042.1:0-7723 GCA_900541825.1 uncultured Collinsella sp. | reverse complement strand
AGCTGCGGAAACGCGGGGTCCGTTCAGACTGTTGCGTTGAGATTGAAAATCAACCAAAGAGTTTTTCGGATCCATTTCGAGCAAATCCCACCGGTTTCATAGGAGTAAACTTGCCCCACTGCAAATGCTCGAAAGGACCGGCATGAAAGAACTCTCCAACCGCACGGCAACGTTTACCGATTCGGTCATCCGCCGTATGACGCGCATCTCCAACAAGTATGGCGCCGTCAACCTGTCGCAGGGCTTCCCCGACTTCGATCCCCCGGCGCAGCTGCTCAATAGTCTGGGCACCATCGCCACCGACCCCAAGCCGCTTTACCACCAGTACTCCATCACCTGGGGCTCCCAGGCCATGCGCGAGGCGCTCGCCGCCAAACAGGAGCACTTTATGGGCATGCCGGTGAACCCCAACGAGAATATCGTAGTCACTTGCGGCTCCACCGAGGCCATGATGGCCGCCATGATGACGGTCACGAACCCCGGCGACAAGGTCGTCATTTTCTCGCCGTTCTACGAGAACTACGGCGCTGACACCATTCTCTCGGGGGCCGAGCCCATCTATGTGCCGCTCAACCCGCCCACATTCGACTTTGACCGCGAGGTACTCGAGGCGGCCTTCCGCGACAACGACCCCAAAGCCATCGTCCTATGCAATCCTTCCAACCCCTGCGGCAAGGTCTTTACGCGCGAGGAGCTCACCTTTATCGCCGACCTCTGCAAAAAGTACGACGCCTACTGCATCACCGACGAGGTATACGAGCACATCGTCTACGCGCCCCGCGAGCACGTGTACATGGCCACGCTGCCCGGCATGTTTGAGCGCACCATCAGCTGCAGCTCGCTGTCCAAGACCTACTCCATCACCGGCTGGCGCCTGGGCTACACCATCGCTCCCGCCGAAATCACCGAGCGCATCAAAAAGGTCCACGACTTCCTCACCGTAGGCGCCGCCGCCCCCCTGCAGGAAGCCGTCGTCACCGCCCTCAATTTCGACGATAGCTATTACCGGGAGGTCCTTGACCTCTACACCGCCAAGCGCGACCTGTTCTGTCAGGGACTCGACAGCATCGGCCTCACGCACAACGTGCCGCAGGGCGCCTACTACGTCATGATGGACATCTCTGAGTTTGGCTATGACAGCGATCTCGAGTTCTGTGAAGACCTCGCGTCTAAAGTGGGCGTGGGCGCCGTTCCGGGCTCGAGCTTCTTCCGCGAGCCCGTCAATCACCTCATCCGCTTCCATTTTGCCAAGCGCGACGAAACGCTTAACGCCGCACTCGAAAACCTCAAGTCCCTGCGTGATAAAATCGAGCCACGCGGGTAAGGACGGCCCAGCAACTAAAGGCACTAAAGAAACCTCGCGAACCCGTTGGGTCACGAGGTTTCTTTTTATAGCGACCTCATTTATTTTTAGAGCGCTATACTTTAGAGAAGGAGCAACTCGTCCCAGAGAGGAATACTATGGCAGAGCAGCAGCTTATCGGAGCGCTCGAGGCCGGCGGCACCAAGATGGTCTGCGCCACGGGCTATGCGGACGGCACGGTCCTGGAGCGTGAGCAGATCGCGACCACGACCCCGCAGGAGACCGTCGAGGCCGTCAACGCCTGGTTTGCCGACAAGGGCATCGCCGCGCTGGGCATCGGCGCCTTTGGCCCCACCGCAGTCAACCCTGCCTCGCCCCAATACGGCAAGATCCTGGAGACGCCCAAAACGGCATGGCGCTACTTTGACCTGCTGGGCACTATCCAAAACGAGCTCAATATCCCCTGCGGCTACGACACCGACGTCAACGTCGCCTGCCTGGGCGAGGTCACCTTTGGTTGCGCCCAGGGCCTCACTGACGTTGTGTATCTGACCATCGGCACCGGCGTGGGCGCCGGCGTGCTCTCGGGCGGTAAGCTCGTGCACGGCATGATGCATCCCGAGGCCGGCCACATCCTGGTCACGCGCGACCCGCGCGACACCATCGGCGAGCATAGTGCCTGCCCCTTCCACGACAGCTGCCTAGAGGGCCTCATCGCCGGCCCCGGCGTTAAAAAGCGCTGGGATGGCAAGAGCGCCGGAGACATGGCCGATGACCCGGAGGCCATGGATCTGCTCGCGGGCTATCTGGCACAGGCGCTCATGACCTACACGCTGTGCTATGCCCCGCAGAAGATCATCATCGGCGGTGGCGTTGCCGATCACACCCCTATCGTGCCGCTCGCCCGCAAAAAGTGCGCCGAGATGCTCAACAGCTACATCGTCACGCCCGAGGTCAACGATATCGACACCTACATTGTCAATAACAGCCTCGAGGGCAAGCAGGGCATCATGGGCTGCCTGGCCCTGGGCGCACAGGCGCTTCAGTAGCAGACGCACCCACAGGGCGTGGCGCGCTCGGCAAATCCAACCTACGGAACGACGCCACCACGCCCCATATAAGCCCTCAAATAAAAAAGGCCGCCTAGGACCAAACGTACGTCCTAGGCGGCCTTTTTGGCACATATGAGCGATCGTAGTAGATATCGGAGCACAACGCCCGTTGCCGCTCCACAGCAGTCGATCATCACATCGGTGATCATGCCAGCGCGTCCCGGTACAAAGAGCTGAATCGTCTCGTCGATCGAGGGAATCAGCAGCAGGAACACCGCCGTGGGCAGCAGCACGTCAAAGGTGCGCCGGCCCTCAAAATCAAAGGCGTGCGTTGCCAGGATGCCGAGCACCATATACTCGGTAAAATGCGCGCACTTGCGAACAACAAAGTTGGTCACCCATTCATATGGAAGTCCCACGCCGTGCAGGAAACCGCGGATAGCTTCCATGACCGTTAGGCTCAGCGAGCCCGACCCCGAGCCGGGAACCAGCGAATTGCCCCAGATCAAGAGCGCCATCAGGCAGGTTACAACCGCCCATTTTCGATTGATCTTAACCATGCAGAAGTTATGCCTCCGCGCGGAGCGGCGCGAAGCTGGCGGTACCGCCCTCGATAACGCTCAGATAAGCACGGCCCGTACGCTTGGCGGTAGAGGACTGCAGGCGCTCGATCTCTTCCTCGAGGATCTGATTGACGCGCTCGTGACGACGGTTTTCCATAATGCCGGCGGCAATAGCCTCGGCCCGCTCGATGCTCTCGCGCGAGATACGGGCAGTATCCTCGGGGAACACAGCGCTGTGACGACCGACATAGGCGGGGGCAGCAGGCTGAGGGGCAGCGACGGGAGCGGGGGCCGTAACAGGAGCAGGCTCGTCAATCTCATCCAGAATCGCGGTGGCGGCGGCCCACATGTCCTCGTGGCCCGAGTAATCGGCCATGGGGACATCAACCTCGAGCGAGGCGTCCGGAAGGTCGCCGGTGTCGATGCGATCTTGGGCATCAATCGATGCGGTGATGGCTGCAGGCTCATCGAGGTCATCGAGATCGATGTCCGCGGCACCGGAGATGATAGGCATGCTGGCGAGGTTTGCGTTGTACGGCGCAGCCTCAGCCGCCTGCTGCTGGGCAGGAGCGCCCCAAAGCGAGCTTTCGGCGGCACGGCGGGCGGCAACGGCCTCCTCGTCCGCGGCCATGGCTTCATCAACGTACGAATTGTCGGCAGAAGCGTTCGCGTCCGCCGAGGTAGCGCTGTAGGCGTTATTGGCTGCCGCGTTGGCGACGAGCGCCACGAAAGCCGCCGTGCTGCCCGCAGGGGCGGCCTGGGAGCCAGACACGGCGCGTGCCGCAGCGGCGATGTCGTCGCGATTGAAGGAGTCGGTCTGCCCGCCGTTGGTGAGCTCGTCGATGGCGACTTGATAGACGTCGCGCGAGTGTGCAGGGTCGCAGCTCACCGGCGAATCGTCGTCGAGCATACTGTCGATCATGGACCAAGCCTCGTCCTCGTCCATAGCATCTGCGGCTCGAGCGATGGTAGGGACACCATCATCGGCATGACGGCGCTGGAACGCACCAGTCAGGCCGGAAAGGAATGCCGAGGTAGACTGCTCCGCCTGAGCCTGAGAAGCAGAAGCCGCAGCGTAAGGAGTCGCATCCTGCTGCTGAGCTGGAATCGAGGCGGTCTTGAACTCGCTTTGATGCTGATTGAGATTGGCGGCACCGCCCATGGCATCGGGCTGGAACAGACGCTCTTCACGCTGCGCACGATACTCGGAGATACCCAGCGAGGCAGCATAGATACCCACGCCCGCCACTGCGCCCACGGCGAAGGGAACCGCACCCGCCACGACCGTCTCGTTCACCGACGAAAACGGCAGCGTCGCGGCATACATAACCACGGGAGCGGCAAGGCCGATCCCGCACGAAAGTCCGGCAAGGACTGCTCGTTGTGTTGCATCAGAAGAAGCCATGAGCTCTCCCCATCTTCCAGCACCCAAATCGCATCATTCAGTTGGCTGCGCGAGAGAAGATGAAGCGGGGCTATGCCCCAAAGCAACGGTATATGGTTCGTTTCATCTGCGTTTTCCGTCGCGAAGCTTAAAAGCTATTATGCGAAACCGCCCTGTCGATTGCAAGCGACGATGTCGGATTGAAACGGGAAACCTGCTGCTTGCAAGTCTTATGGTCAAAAATAAGTGCGAAGCGGCGATATAGAAAAGGGCCGAGGCTCAAAGCCCCGACCCTTTATCGCATTGATGATTAACGCTGCGTGTGGATGACAACCTAGAACGTCTGCTCGTAGTCGCTGTGCTTTTTGGCCGAACGCACCAGGAACTCCTGGTTGGTGTTGGTGCCCTTAAGACCCTTGATAAACGATGCGGCTGCGCGCTCGGTGTTGTTCATGCCGGCAAGAATGCGACGCAGGCCAAAGACAAACGGGCGCATCTGCTCGTCAACCAACAGGTCCTCGTTACGCGTACCGGAGGCAACGGGGTCGATAGCTGGGAAGATGCGGCGATCGGCCAAGTCGCGGTCGAGCTTAAGCTCCATGTTGCCGGTGCCCTTGAACTCCTCGAAGATGACTTCGTCCATCTTGGAACCGGTGTCGATGAGGGCAGAGGCCAGGATGGTGAGCGAGCCACCGTTCTCGATATTACGGGCTGCGCCCAGGAAGCGCTTGGGCGGATACAGGGCCGCCGAATCGACGCCGCCCGAAAGGATGCGGCCCGAGGCGGGCGCCGCCAAGTTGTAGGCGCGGGCAAGACGCGTGATGGAGTCGAGCACCACCACAACATCGCCGCCCAGCTCCACGATGCGCTTGGCGCGCTCGATGACGAGCTCTGCCACGCGAGTGTGGTTGTCGGCGGGCATATCGAAGGTCGACGCCACAACCTCGCCCTTGATGGAACGCTGCATATCGGTGACCTCTTCGGGGCGCTCGTCGACGAGCAGACAGATGAGGTGCACCTCGGGGTTGTTAATCGAGATAGACTGGCAGATCTTCTTGAGGATCGTGGTCTTGCCGGCCTTGGGCGGGGACACGATCAGGCCACGCTGACCCTTGCCGATCGGCGACACGATGTCGATGGCGCGACCGGTAATGGAGTCCTTGCCGTGCTCCATGCGCAGCGGCTCGTTGGGATAGACCGGGGTGAGGTCACCAAACTTGGGGCGGTTGCGAATCTGCTCGGGGTCCAGACCGTTAACGGTCGTGATTTTGGCGAGGCCGGCGCGCTTGTCGCCGCCACGCGAAGGACGCAGCGAACCCTCGATGACGTCGCCCGTGCGCAGGCGCGCGGAGCGGATGAGGTAGGCGGGCACGAAGGCGTCGTCGTTGGACTTCATGTAGCCATGGGCGTGGATGATGCCGGAGCTGTCCGGGCGAATCTGCAGAATGCCCTTGATGTCGCGGAAGCCCTCTGCCTTCGCGGCGGTGACGTAGATCTCCTCGACGAGCTCGGCTTTCTTCTTGCCGGTCGTCTCGATCTCGAACTCCTTGGCCTTCTCGCGCAGCTCGGCGACCTTCATGGCCGCGAGCTCCTCGCGCGAAAGCGTGGGCTCAGTCGGAGCGGCATTGCGCTCCTTATTGCGCTGCTTGCGGTCGCGCTGACGGTTGCGACGGTCGTTGTTGCGCTCGTTGCGCTCCTCGTTGCGCTTGTGCTGGCGACGGTTGGAACGAGTGCCGTCTTCGGCCTCGGCGGGCGCGGCACCATCGGTTGTGGCGGCGTCGGCATTGACCGCAGCGGCTTCATTGGCCTCGGCGCCAGAATCGACCTGCGCTTCGACATCAGCCTGATGCTCGGACGCCTTGGCCTTAGCGGACTTCTTACGACCGCGCTTGGGCTTCTCGGACGCAGGCTGTTCGACATCTTGGGGCTCGGCGGCATCAGTCGATGCATCGGCGGTCGTCTCGTCGGAATCCTCGGACGTACCCTTCTTGGCAGCCTTAGCCTTGGACGTGCGCTTAGCAGCAGTGCGACGGCTGCGACCGGGACGGAGGTCGGCGGGCTCGACATCGGCGGGAGCGGCCTCGGAAGTCGTAGCATCCTGGACGGGCGCGTCGGCGGCGGTTGCAGACTCGGCGGTCGCCGCAGCATCCCGAGCGGCTGCAGCTGCGGCTGCGGCCTTCTCTGCCTCGACGAAGGCCTTGGGCTTGCGACCGCGACGGTGCGGGCGCAAAGCCGGATCGACAACGGGAACTTCGCTGGCCTCGACAGGCGCAGCGGGCTCAACAGGCGATGTGCCCTCCCCTGCCGCGGAACGGACCGAAGCCTCAGTGAGCTCGGGGGTTACCTGATCGGCAACCTGCTCGGCCTTAGCAGCCGTGCGACGGCGTGTGCGCGGTACCGGCTTCTCGGTCGGCTGGTCGGCGACAGGGGTCTCGGTGGCGGCAGGCGTCTCGGGCACAGACGGAGCTGCAAGCTCGGTCAGAGCCGCGGCCTCGCGCTCGGCAGCACGACGGCGGGCGCGCACCACCTGAGCCTCGCTAATCTGCGCCAACGCACGTGCCTGCGCGACCTCATCGGAAATCGGCGCCGAGGAGTCAGCTGCAACGGTGCGCTTGGCGCGCGTCGTGCGCGTGGTACGGCGCTTGGGCTTGGTGACCTCCTCGCCGTCAGTGGCAGGCTTGACCGTGCGGCGCGTACGCTTGGGCTTTGCCGGAGCAGCCTCCTCACCAGTTGCAGGCACGGCCTTCTCAGCCGCTGAAGGCGTAGGCGTCGAAGCAGCCTTAGGCGTCTCAGGAGCCGAGGCTTGCGCGGGCGCCGCGACCTGGTCCAACGCAACCGGTGCAGCGGGAGCGGCTTGCGTCGTCGTTATTTCGTTTTCTTGCTGTTGATCAGACACAGTGTTTGCTCAACTTTCTTTTCAAGCCCTGTGATCACATGCTCCCTGCATAAACCTTCAGGGCGGCTAAACAGTCTAGTTCCGTTCAAAACGACGGACATCATTGATCTGTATCGAGATGATTGCGTCATATACGCAGCGTTAGTGTAACACAACCGCCGCCACCTGCAACTTAGTCATTGAGGACGTTCTTAAACGACTAGTCAAAAGGGACACTCTTTGGTTTAACACCCACAAATCTGACTGCCTCCGCTAAAACTATGGCGGTTTACTACGATGAATCGCTCAACCGCGACCACTCCGAAACTTGTTGAACTAAAACCGCAGGTAGATGCCTTGCACTTTTTAGCGAAAAGCCGGCGTGTTTGGAATATCTCAATTCATCGTAGTAAACCGGCATAGTTTCGTATTTCCAGCAGTTCCAAATTCGTCAATACGTCAGCGTTTGCAAAAAAAGCCCGACCTCCGCATGAACTGCGTCCCAAATCTTGGACGCCCTAAATAGCGACTAGGCCGCGAGGGCCT
>UQLJ01000041.1:0-10018 GCA_900541825.1 uncultured Collinsella sp. | reverse complement strand
CGGTCTTTCATGCAGCAGGGGCTCTCAATGTTTTTATGTCCTGCTCATATCGTCTCTGCCGGCAGTTAAGGAACGTCCCTAAGTGCCGGGTTTTGAGGAGGTTGGCATGCTCAATGCGATGGCGTGGGCGCTTGCCTGTTTTGGTGTCGTTGCTGCCGATATTGCCCTGAGCATGGTTTTGTTCTCCGCGCTGGACATCGTGTCGGTGCTGACGGGTTTCCCGATCGACAACCTCGATATTCAATGGTTCCAGGCTGCCGCTCAGACGGCGTCATTTTTGATGGCGCTGCTGTGGTGGCGCTATCTGTGGCCCCGCTCCTTCATGGCGCGCCGGCAAGGCGAACGCCCGCTCGGTGGGGGAGCAAGCGCGGCATGGAAGCGCATTGCCTGCGTTGTTGTGATCGGCCTATCCATGCAGGTGGTCATTAGCTACCTATGCGACGGCGTGCTGTCGCTGCTGCCCGAGGTCGCGGCAGACTATAGCGAGCTCGTCGAGGAAACGGGCATGGGCGATACCAGCCTTCTTGCCGTCCTGACTACGGTGCTTGGCGCGCCGTTTTGCGAGGAACTGCTGGTGCGCGGCATCATCTTTGAGTTTTCGCTGCGTGCGTTTAATCCACAGTGCCGTTCGCTCTGGAAGCGCCGGCGCCGCGCGAACGCGCAAGACGGCGCCATGGTGCCCTGGGTGGCCCCAAGCACGTGGGGTATCGCCGCGGCAATCGTGCTGCAGGCGGCCATCTTTGGCTTTATGCATATGAACTGGGTGCAGGGCTGCTATGCGGGCGCTGCCGGCCTCATTTTTGGTTGGGTGTTCGTGACCACCGGAAAGCTCCGCTACACGATCCTGCTGCACTTTGCCTTTAATGCCGGGGCGTATCTCATGGGGCTGCTCTGGTTTGTGAACACACCGTTCGACGTGGCAATTGCGGTCGCTATCGCCGGTGTCATCCTCGTTGAGGCAATGCGCTCGCTGCGCCACGCGTGTGGGATGGACGCAGCGAGCGCACCGCTGCACTAATTGCGGCGTCCGCCTCCGTTGGCACCCTGACGCCCCTGTGCCGCGCGATTGCGACCGGCAGTGTTCTGCGCGCGGGACATACCGCCGTATCCCTTGCTGCCCTTAGGCCCCTTGCCGGCACCACCAGCGCCGCCGTGGGCCTTACCGCCCTTCTTGCCGGTGCCATGCCCGCCGCCGGCAGACGTCTCGCCCGGGCGCGGCGGCACGGGACGGATCAGGCAATGCTTGGTGTAGCCGATCAGGTCGCGACGGCCAGCCTTTTCCAGTGCCTCGCGCACGAGCTTGTAGTTCTCGGGTTTGCGATACTGGATGAGCGCGCGTTGCATGGCCTTCTCGTGCGGGTCGCGCGCCACATAGATCGGCTCCATGGTGCGCGGATCCACGCCGGTGTAGTACATGCACGTCGACATGGTGGACGGTGTGGGGTAGAAGTCCTGCACCTGCTCGGGCATGTAGCCCATGTCGCGCACGGCTTCGGCAAGGTCCACGGCTTCCTTCATGGTCGAGCCGGGGTGGCTCGAGATCAGATACGGCACCACGTACTGCTTGAGTCCGTATTCGCGGTTCAGGCGTTCAAATTTACGGCAGAACGCGTCGTAGACGGCTCGGCTCGGCTTGCCCATCACACTCAGCACCGCGTCGCTCACGTGCTCGGGTGCCACGCGGAGCTGCCCCGAGACATGGTGCTCCAGCAGCTCGCGCAAAAACTCGTCCGAGGCGTCGGCCATGGTGTAGTCAAAGCGGATGCCGCTGCGGACGAAGACCTTCTTGACGCCCGGCAGCTGGCGCAGGTCGCGCAGCAACTGCGTGTAGCCGCTCTCGTCGACCACCATGTTCTTGCACACGCTCGGCCACAGGCAGCGCTTGTTCTTGCACACGCCGTGCTTGAGCTGCTTGTCGCAGGCAGGGCGGCTAAAGTTTGCCGTCGGTCCGCCCACGTCGTTGATGTAGCCCTTAAACTCGGGATCGCGCGTGAGCAGCTCGGCCTCGCGCATGATCGAATCGTGGCTGCGCATCTGCAGCACGCGCCCCTGGTGGAAGGTGAGGGCGCAAAATGAGCACTCACCAAAACAGCCACGGTTGGAGCTAATGGAAAACTTGATCTCGGCAAAGGCCGGCACGCCGCCTGCCACGTCGTAGTCGGGATGCCAATCGCGTGCGTAGGGGAGCTCGGCTACCTCGTCCATCTCATCGGTGGTGAGCGTCGCCGATGGCGGGTTCTGCACCACATAGACGCTGTTGGGGTAGGGCTCTACCAGGCGGTGTCCGGTGATGGGGTCCATATTCTGCTGCTGCACATTGAAGCTGCGTGCGTAGTTGAGCTTGTCGGCGGTAAGGTCGTCCCAGCTGGGCAGCAGGTCGTAGTCGTAGACCTCGTCGAGCGAACCCGTGCGGTAAACGGTGCCATTGATATAGGTAATCTGGTCGACGGGCAGTCCCGCGTCGAGCGCGTCGGCGATCTCGACGATTGCGTGCTCGCCCATGCCGTAGATGAGGATGTCGGCGCCCGAGTCGAGTAGTACCGAGCGCTTGAGCTTGTCCTGCCAGTAGTCGTAGTGGGCCAGGCGGCGCAGGCTTGCCTCGATGCCGCCGATAATGATGGGAGCGTCCTTAAACGTCTGGCGGATGAGGTTGCCGTAGACCGTGACGGCACGATTGGGGCGGTGACCTTCCTCGCCGCCGGGCGTGTAGGCATCGGTGTGGCGGCGGTGCTTGGTCACCGAATAGTGGTTGACCATGGAGTCCATGTTACCGGCGCTGACCAAAAAGCCCAGGCGCGGCTCGCCGAGCACGCTGATGCTGGCGGGGTCGGTCCAGTCGGGCTGGCAGATGATGCCCACCTTGTAGCCGTGCGCGTCGAGGACGCGGCTGATAATGGCCATGCCAAAGCTGGGGTGGTCCACGTAGGCGTCGCCGCAGATGTAGACAAAGTCGCACTGGTCCCAACCGCGCGCATCCATGTCGGCGCGGCTGACAGGGAGGAACTTATCGCGGCCCGGGCGCCAGGGGCGGGCAGGCGTCGCTTGGGAATGCTTGGCGCGGGCGACCGTGGCCTGCGCCTTGCCGCCGCGCTTTTGCTGCTGGCCCTGTTTGCCCTGCTGTTCGCGTTGGCTGTTCTGAGCGTGCTGAGGCTTTTTTGCCACGATCCCTCCCGGTGTCTGTATGCTGCACGTAATTGTAACCAGTCTTTTTGGGACGGCGCTAAAAAGACTGGTGGAGTACATGAGCTGGTGAGTGAGAGCGTCGCTGAGCCAGTCGTTTGTTTCCAGACTGTGTATCTGCGCGTTGGAGAACCCGTCTCGCGCGCACGCCATGTTGTCAATGGGTTACAGTATGAACGGCGGTTATGTTTCCGCCAACGCACGAGAGGGTCGTCAACAAGGAGGATGCACGACGATGCAGCGTGCCAAACAGATATCAGAGTCCATCGAGCTGGGCATTATCTTGGCGCTCGCCGGTGGCTTTATGGACGTCTATTCGTACATTGGGCGCGATCATGTTTTCGCCAACGCGCAGACAGGCAACATCCTGCTCGTGGGCGTGAGCATCTCGGAGGGCAACTGGGCACTTGCGGGACGCTATTTCTTCCCCGTGGTGTCGTTTGCCGTGGGCATTATGCTTGCCGACCTGGTACACGAGCGGTTTGGCAGCGTGATTCACTGGCGCCAAGTGACGGTGTTCTTTGAAGCCGTTATCTTGCTGGGCGTGAGCTTTATCCCCGGCGGCAATTTCAACCTGCTCGCCAACTGCCTCACTTCGTTTGCCTGCGGCATGCAGGTCGAGAGCTTCCGCAAGATACATGGTCACGGCATCGCCACGACCATGTGCATCGGTAACCTGCGCAATGCGCTGCAAAACGTGGACGACTACATCATCACCCACAAGCGCGGCTTTTTGGAAAACGGCGTGCTGTACTTTGGCGTGATCTTTACCTTTGTGTTTGGCGCCGTGCTGGGCAACTGGTGTATTGAGCGCATGGGGCTGCACTCCATTGCGGTGGCGAGCGTGCTGTTGTTTATCGCGTTTGCCATCATGTTTATCGACCGCGAGCGTGACTTGCGCTCTCGCTGGAAGCGCGCCTGCGAAGATTGGAAAGACGCCTGCCAAAAATAGCGGCAGGATGTGGCAAGGGGACAGTCCCCTTGTCAGATAGATCGATAATGGGGAGGGGACGGCCATCTCGGCCGCCCCTTTTTGTTTAGTGGTCTGGTGGTGACGATACCAGTTGTTGAAACGCTTTAACACTTTTGACGTTCTCACGTGTTTTTTGTTTCAAAAGCGTTAGGATGGGACTTATAGTGCGGGGCGTAACGGGTGCTCCGCGCACGATAGGAGGCTATCAATGGCTAATCGTTTCGTTCTCAATACCATCTCTTATCATGGTTCCGGCGCCATCAAGGAGATCCCCGGCGAGCTCCAGCGTCGCGGCTACAAGAAGATCTTCGTCTGCTCCGACCCCGATCTGGTCAAGTTTGGCGTTACCGCTAAGGTGACCGACGAGCTCGACGCCGCCGGCATCGCTTGGAGCCTCTACTCCGAGATCAAGCCCAACCCCACTATCCAGAACGTCAAGGACGGCGTCGAGGCCTTCAAGGCCGCCGAGGCTGACGCTATCGTGACCATCGGTGGCGGCTCCTCCATGGACACCGCTAAGGCCATCGGCATCATCATCAACAATCCCGAGTTCGCTGATGTCCGCAGCCTCGAGGGCGTTGCTCCCACTAAGAACCACGCCGTGTTCACCATCGCCGTGCCGACGACCGCCGGTACCGCCGCCGAGGTGACCATCAACTACGTCATCACCGACCCCGAGAAGGTCCGCAAGTTCGTGTGCGTCGACACCAACGACGCCCCCGAGGTCGCCGTCGTCGATCCTGACATGATGGCTTCCATGCCCGCCGGCCTGACCGCTTCCACTGGTATGGACGCTCTGACCCACGCCATCGAGGGCTACACCACCAAGGGTGCTTGGGAGCTCTCTGACATGTTCCACTTTGAGGCTATTAAGCTGATCAGCGAGAACCTGCGTGACTCCGTCGCCGAGGCCAAGTCCGGCCAGCCCGGCTCCGGCCGCGAGGGCATGGCCCTTGGCCAGTATGTTGCCGGCATGGGCTTCTCCAACGTTGGCCTGGGCATCGACCACGCAATGGCTCACACCCTGTCTGCTCACTACGACACCCCGCACGGCGTCGCTTGCGCCATGCTGCTGCCGATTGCCATGGAATTCAACAAGCCGGTTTGCGCCGAGCGCCTGGCCAAGGTCGCCGTTGCCATGGGCGTTGACACCACGGGCATGAGCACCGACGAGGCCGCCGACGCCGCTATCGCCGCCGTCAAGCAGCTTTCCGCCGACGTGAACATCCCGCACGTCTGCGAGGCCATGAAGGCCGACGAGATCGAGGTCCTGGCCAAGGACGCCATGGCCGACGCCTGCTTCCCGGGTAACCCGCGCGAGGCGACGCTCGATGACGTCATCGAGCTCTTCAAGAAGATCTGCCCGGCTGCCTAATTTGGTTCGGCGGGCCCCTGCCCGTTAGCCCCACAATCGTCCTCGGACATGTCGGAAGCCCCCGCTGCGCACTTCGTGCGGCGGGGGCTTCCTCCGTCCTGCGGGACGATTGTGGGGCTAACGGGCAGGGGCCCGCCGGCTCGTTATCGTGGCGGGCGCAGTTCTGAGGAGCTCAATGGGTTATCTCGCTAAGTAAAAAGATGGTTCGCGGTGGTATTGTTGCTGTGGGTTTAATTCGATATGAAAGGGTGACTTTGGTGTCCAAGATGGATTCTACGCTCTCCTATATTACTGACCAGCTGAAGGCGCTGACTTCTATTGCTTCGCCGACGGGCTATACCCGCGCGGCGACTGATTATCTGATGGAGACCCTGCGCGATATGGGGTTTGGGCCTGAGCGTTCCAATAAGGGTAACGTGCTCGTTGAGCTTGGTGGTGAGGATGAGCCGCTCGTGTTGGCGAGCCATGTCGATACCCTGGGCGCTATGGTGCGCTCTATCAAGGACAATGGTCGTCTGCGCCCCACGACGATCGGCGGGCATCAGTGGTCTACGGCCGATGGCGAGAACTGCACCGTCTACACGCGCGACGGCAATGTGTACACGGGTGTGGTCCTCAATACCGAGCCTTCGGCGCATGTGGCCGATGAGCCGGTCAAGACTATCGAGAAGAACATGGAGATCCTGCTCGACGAGAACGTCGACAGCAAGGACGATGTGCTCGAGCTGGGTATTCAGACTGGCGACATCATCGCTATGGACCCTCGCACGACGGTGACGGAGAGTGGCTACATTAAGAGCCGCTTCCTGGACGACAAGCTTTCGGCCGCCATTTTGCTGGGCTTGGCGCGTGCCGTCGCCGCTGGCGAGGTGACGCTTTCGCGTAAGGTTTCGCTGCTCTTTACCGTGTACGAGGAGGTCGGCCATGGCGGTGCCTTTGTGCCGGCCGACACGCGCGAGATGATCAGCGTGGACATGGGCTGCGTGGGCGACGACCTGGGCTGCACCGAGCGCATGGTGTCGATTTGCGCCAAGGATTCGGGTGGTCCGTACAACTACGACCTGGTGACCACGCTGTCCAACATCGCGCGCGAGCTGGAGCTCGATTACGCCATCGATGTGTATCCGCACTACGGCTCGGACGTTGAGGCCACGCTCTCGGCCGGCTACGACATCCGTCACGGCCTGATCGGCCCCGGCGTTTACGCGAGCCACAACTACGAGCGCAGCCACATGGACGGCGTGCGCAACACCTTCGAGCTCGTCCGCGCCTACGTACAGCGCTAGGGGAAGCGGTTCATAGCTTGGCTGACCAATTGCTCTAAGGCCCGATTGCTCGGGCCTTTTTTCGCTTCAGTCTGTTTAGTATTATGCTGTATGTAACTAATTAACTTTACGTTTGGAATACTTAACGAGGTGATGCAGCGTATGGATACATCTGAGTACTTGTCTATGGGTGATGCTGCCCGCCTGTTGGGCGTTACGAAAGCCCGCATATCTCAGCTTGCCGCATCGGGAACGCTCGTGTGCGATATTGTGGGCGGACGGAAGATGGTTGAGTATGATTCTGCGGTCGCTTATCAAAAGGTCCGCAAACGTGGACGCCGTCCTGCGGCCGATGTGGGGCGCAAGTTTACGCTGATGTCCGCCGATTACGAGGTTGCACGTGTTTCGTTTGATCCGACGCGCGAGTTTTCCTTCGAAATCGCCGAGGTCCTCGATGCGCAACGAATGCCGTTTGGCACGTGCTCGAGCTCTTCTCCAACGGTGAATAAACGGGAGCTCAACGTGTGGTGGGGCCATCGGTCGGTGCCTGACGTCCGCCCCGGACTCGTCTCGCGCTATCGTGAACTGGGAATTGCCAGTGGCATCGAGGCTCCGGTTCGGTGCCTGGGTCTCTCGCTTTCGGATTGCTATTGGCTGCGGCCGGCCGATTGCGGCGAACTCAAATGGCAAAACATCAATTACTTTGAGAACGAATTTGAGCGATCGGCGCCCGAAGAGCGTTCGGGTTGGCTGGAAGGCATCGGTCTTAAAAATCCGGATAACACGTCCGAGGGTGAGCTCCCTAAATCGTGGATGATTCGCAACGGCGTTCGCGTTCTGGTCAAGGGATGCGGCATGGACGATCAACGTCCCTTTAACGAGGCGGTTGCAACGGCTCTACATCGTCGCTTGCTGTCAGAGGGTGAGTTTGTTCCTTATGCGGTTGAGCGGATGTTCGATGCCCCTGTGTGTCTGTGCGACGACTTTCTTGACGGCCGCGAGGAATATGTTCCGGCTGTTTACGTTAAGAACGCCCTTGGCGGCCAGCGAGGAAACTCGACGTACGACCGGTACTGCCGCTTCCTTGGTAAGCATGGAGCAGACGAGACTGCCGTGAGAAGGTCTATGTCGCAGATGATTGTTTGCGACGCCCTTTTGGCCAACAGCGATCGCCATTGGCGAAACTTCGGCATCATCCGCAATGTCGATACCTTGGAGATAAGGCATGCACCGCTGTTCGATAGCGGCAACTGTCTATGGTATAACGTGCCAACTGCTGTGCTCGCAGCTGGGGAGTTTGGGTTTGCCGCTAAGCCGTTTGGACCCAATCCTTCCGTCCAGCTGGCGCTTGCGGACTCGCTCGATTGGTTCGACTCATCGCGGCTCAACGGATTTGTTGATGAGGCGATCGAGATTCTTTCGCAGAGCAAGTGGGCCACGGCGGAGGGCCGGCTCGAGTCCATTCGCCGCGGCCTGGAGCGTCGCGTTATCGAGGTGAATGCTGCTGTTGAAGTGCTTCGACACGTGCGGCGATAAGCCCGCGGCTACTTAAGCGCGCCGGTCACGGTGCCGCCGCCGAGGACGATGTCGCCGCGATAGATAACGACGGCCTGGCCGGGGGCGATGGCTCGCTGCGGCTCGTCAAAAGTCAGTAGCATTTGTCCGTCGGCGCCACGTGTAAGGGTCGCTGCCTGGTCCTTTTGACGGTAGCGGTACTTGGCGCCCAGGCGAATGCCACCGGCATCGAGCTCTGCCTCCATGCGGTCGGCAGGGGCGCTCCAGATCCAGTCATTGGCCGTGAGCGCTGCGGCCGTCAGGTCCTCGGCCTCGCCCAGATGCACAATGTTGTTGGCGGCATCGACACCCGTTACGTACACGGGATGCGCCATCGCGACGCCCAGGCCCTTGCGCTGGCCAATGGTGTAGCGCAGCGCGCCGTTGTGGCGCCCGACTACACTGCCGTCGCGCCACACAATGTCGCCCGGTGCGGCGGGATGTCCGCAGCGGCGCTCGATATAGCCCGCGTAGTCGCCGTCCGCGATAAAGCAGATATCCTCGCTTTCGGCCTTCTTGGCGTTGATGAAGCCCTGTTCGGCGGCAATGCGGCGCACGTCGTGCTCCTTGTCCAGACCCGCCAGCGGAAAGATCGTGCGCGACAGCCGCTCCTGCGTGAGCGAATACAAAAAGTAACTCTGGTCCTTTTTGGGGTCCTCGCCGCGATGCAGCTGCCAGGTGCCGTCGGGCGCCTGGCTCGTTTTGGCATAGTGGCCTGTGGCGATGTAGTCACAGCCCATATCGAGTGCCGCATCGAGCAGCGCGCCAAACTTAATATGGCGGTTGCAGATGATGCACGGATTGGGCGTCAACCCTTCCTGGTAGGCAGTCACGAAGCGCTCGATAACATTGCAGTCGAAGGTCTGCTGCAGGTCGAGCACATGGTGGGGTATCCCCAGGCGCTCGGCGACGGCCTTCGCGTCGGCGATGTCGCGATCGACTTTGCTCATACCTGTTGCGGGATCGGGCGCGGGGCAGGTGAGGCGCATGGTGGCGCCGACACATTCGTAACCCTGACTTTTGAGCAGATACGCGGTCACGCTGGAATCGACGCCGCCGCTCATGGCGACGAGCACGCGCTTGTTGTGCATGGGGAGGTTCTCCTTGGTGGCATGTGGCCAAAAAAGAAAAGCGGCGCGGGAGGCTGGTTCCGCGCCGCAGACATTGTAGCAAGTTCGGACGTCTCGTGGGACACCCTGATTGGATGGACTCAGACTGCCGGGAGAGAGAGGAGACCGGCTCGTCCGTGGGCTCAACCTATGGGCGACAGGCCCTTAGTCCTGGAAGAGCGCCGTGGACAGGTAGCGCTCGCCGGTGTCGGCGAGCAGCGCCACGATGGTCTTACCCTCGTTCTCGGGGCGCTTGGCCAGCTGCAGCGCGGCCCACACGGCGGCGCCGGACGAAATGCCCACGAGCACGCCCTCCTTGTGGCCCACGGCGCGGCCGGTGGCAAAGGCGTCGTCGTTCTCGACGGGGATGATCTCGTCATAGATCTGGGTGTCGAGGACGTCGGGCACAAAGCCGGCGCCGATACCCTGGATCTTGTGCGGGCCGGCCTGGCCCTTGGAGAGCACCGGGGAGGTAGCGGGCTCGACGGCGACGACCTGGATCTCGGGGTTCTGCTCCTTAAGGCTGTCTCTTATAGACATCTCCGAGCCCACGAGACTGCAG
>UQLJ01000040.1:0-10652 GCA_900541825.1 uncultured Collinsella sp. | reverse complement strand
ACGAGATTAGCTGCAGTCTCGTGGGCTCGGAGATGTGTATAAGAGACAGAACCTGGACCGCTCGCACGAAGCCCGCGTCTGCCTGAGCGAGCTGCTGGGTGCCGCACCCGTGAGCTCACTGGAGCACGTGGACGACCCCGAGTCCACCGGCCTGGGTGCACTCGCGACCCTCAACAACCCCTGTAGCCTGCGCGATCTCGCCGCCCGTGCCGCCACGGCATTTGGCAGCGACCCGCGTGTGTGGGGCGAAGCCGAGCACGCATGCCGAACCGTCGCTATTTTGGGCGGCTCCCTGGGCGACTTTGGAGAGCTCGCCATCGCCACGGGCGCAGATGTTGTCGTGACGGGCGAGGCGGGCTACCACGTGGCGCAAGACCTTGCCTTGCGTGGGCTACCGGTGATCTTGCTCGGCCACGACCGCTCCGAGGAGCCGTTCGTTGATATATTGATGAACTCTGCAGTTGACGCCGGGGTCGACCCCCGTCATGCGATTAAAATACTGAACCCTTGCCAATGGTGGACTGTGACAAAAGGAGAGAACTTATGAGCGCCGGCGCTACGCTACTCAAGCTGCAACAGATCGATTTGGAGCTCGCCCGCAACAAGAGCGAACTTGCCAATATGCCGGAGCTCAAGGAGCTCGCTTCCAAGCGCAAGACCTATGTGAAGCTCAAGTCCGAGATGACCAAGCTCTACGCCCAGCGCAAGGATCTGGACATTGAGCTCGACGATCTCAATACAACCGAGATTCAGACCAACAACGCCATCGAGGCTGCCAAGAAGCGCCACGTCGACGGCTCCGACTACCGCGAAGTTCAGGACCTGGAGAACGAGCTCGCCACCCTGGCCAAGCGTCTAGACAAGATTGAGCACACCCGCAAGGACGTCGTTGTCGCCCATAAGGAGGCGCTCGACCGCGAGGCCCGCGCGCAGGCAATCATCGCCAAATTCGAGGAGGGCGTGAAGGCCGATACCAAGGCCGCCCGCGCCAAGGCTGCCGACCTGCAGGCTCAGATTGACGCCGCCGCTAAGGAGCGCACCGCGCTTGCTGCCACGCTGCCGGCCGACGTTCTCACCGACTACGAGCGTCTGCTCAAGCAGTTCCGTGGCCTGGCCGTCGAGACCATCCAGGGCAACATCCCCACGGTCTGCCACACCGCGCTGCAGGCATCGTCCATGAGCGACCTCAACCACGACGGCAGCGAGATTACGCACTGCCCGTACTGCCACCGCCTTCTGGTGCTCCCGAGCAAGGAAGCTTAAACGATGGCGGCACCCAACAATTCAATGCAACTTGAGGGAAAAACGATCCTGCTGGGCATTACCGGCGGGATCGCCGCCTATAAGTCGTGCAATATCGTGCGCCTGCTGCAAAAGCGCGGCGCGCGCGTCAAGGTCGTTATGAGCGAGCATGCCACCGAGTTTGTGGGGCCGCTTACCTTCCGCGCACTCACCAATGAGCCGGTCGCGGTTGGCCTATTCGACGATCCCTCCGACCCCATCCACCACATTTCGCTGGCGCAGGAGCCCGATCTGGTGGTCGTGGCGCCCGCGACGGCCAATATCATCGCCAAGATGGCCAACGGCGTCGCCGATGACCTCATCTCCACCACGCTGCTTGCGACGCCGCGACCCATCGTGATCGCACCCGCTATGAACAACGGCATGTGGAAGGCGCCGGCGACGCAGGCCAACATGGCCACGCTGCTCGAGCGCGGTGTCCATGTGGTGGGTCCGGGCAGCGGCTACCTTGCCTGCGGCGACGTGGACACGGGACGCATGAGCGAGCCCGAGGACATCGTAGAGGCTGTCTGTGAGGTGTTCAACCCCGCGCCACAGGACCTGGCAGGTAAGCGCATCGTAATTACCGCCGGTCCCACGCACGAGCCGATCGACCCCGTGCGATTCATTGGCAACCGCTCTTCGGGCAAGATGGGCATCGCCCTGGCGGGGGAGGCCGCACGCCGCGGCGCTGCGGTCACGCTCGTGTTGGGACCGACATCACTCGATGTGCCCCGCGGCGTGGAGTGCGTGCGCGTGCAGACCGCCGCAGAGATGCTCCAGGCGGCCCTGAGCGCCTTCCAGACGGCGGATGCGGCAATTTGTGCGGCCGCCGTCGCCGACTACACCCCCGCGGCCCCTGCGGACCATAAGCTCAAAAAGGCCAACGAGCGCCTGGATCGCATCGAACTGGTCGAGACGGTCGATATTTTGGCCGAGCTCTCGCGCCAGAAGGGCGAGCGATGCGTGATCGGATTTGCGGCCGAGACCGATAACGTTGTCGAGTACGCAGAGCGCAAATTGGCCCGCAAGGGGTGCGATGTAATAATCGCCAACGATGTCTCACGCACCGATTCGGGCTTTGGGACCGACACCAATAAGGCCTGGATTGTAAGCACAGCAGGAACGCAAGAACTTCCCGTGCTGACAAAACCCCAGCTCGCAGATACAATTTTGGACTTGCTCAAAAATAATTAAAAAAGTTCTTGCACAAGTCCAAAGTTTCGGGTTAATATACTCCCTGTTGCGAGCGAGAGCAGAGCAACAAGCAAAAGCTTCGGGACGTGGCGCAGCTTGGTAGCGCACTTGACTGGGGGTCAAGGGGTCGCTGGTTCGAATCCAGTCGTCCCGACCAGAAGTTTGCAGGTCAGGCACCTAGTGCCTGACCTTTTTTGTTTTAAGCAATTGCTTAATTTTGATTAAGCAACAGGGTGCCAAAAATCTACCTGCGCGATAATCGCCTTTTGCGGTTACTTGTGCGTTTTGCACGCGCTTGAGCCGATTTATTAACGCGATATGATTCTACATACGCGCAGCAGGTACACGCCAAGAACGGGCTGTATTTATCGCGGCGATATACACCGATATAGCCACTGTAACGAACAAGCGTGTCGCTGTATTTATTCCAGTAGTTCACTTGACCGGTGGACAAGTGAGCTGTTGCAACGAAACGCCAAGAAGAATGGGCTCTATACGAGGACGCCGCAGGGGTAATGGCGGGGGAGTGCTACGGGCGCCCTGAGAGCCGCTGTATGACCCCATGTCTCCTTAACTCGATAATTTGTGTTTCAAGCCACGAATCGGTCGAGCAATTGCCAAAAGAAAGGCCCATGCAGGATTGCACGGGCCTTACATCAGATCAAATTTGAGCTAGAAGCACCAAACGGGGCAGACGCAATACGAGTACCCCGCGTAGTCGGCGTACGTCGGGTCGCCGCTGCTGTCGACATTGAGGAAGTAGTAGGAGTTGCTCGGATTCACCGAGCGCTCCCACCAACTGCTGCCAATCTTCAGACAGGCATTAACAGAATAGTTCTCCGTCACCTTGCCTTTGAAGGCCTCGTACTGGGTGCCCTCGGAGGAAGTCCAGGGATAGGATGCCCAATAGGAGGTGGGGGGCGATCTCAGAGTAGCTGAGCAGGAACAGCTTGTCCGAGGTAGCCGTCACGGCGGCGTTCTTGTTCTCATCACCGCCCCCGACATTGTTCGATAGCTTTTTGACGGCCTTCACCTTGGACTGGAAATCGGAGGGCATCAGATTCCAGATCTTGCCGGAGTTCATTTTCTGACGGAGTTCAGACTTCTCCCAACCGCCGGCGTTGGTGTCAATCGCGTTCATGGGGGACCAAATGCCCGTCGTGGTAGTGAGGAACGTGAGGCCCGCCTTGCCGGATCCGCCTGCAGGGTCATCATGATTGATGCCGATAATGCGGTAAGTCAGCGTCTTGCCATCGGTGAGCTTCATCGAGAACTCGGTGCCGGCATCCATCGCGGCCTTCGCCTTGGCGTAGGCGGGCGACGCCTCGCCCTTGGCGGCGATGTCCTCGGCAACTGCCTTCTGCTCACCGAGGGTCCAGTCCTTCGCGTGTCCTTCGCGTCCTTGGCGAGCGCCGCCTGGACGGTCGCGGAACCCGCGCCGTTACCGCTGCCGGAACCGCTCGGTTCCCAAGTCCCACCTGCTGTCCCGTTTACCAATACTCCCGCCACCGTGTTGAACTGGTTCCTGATTGCCGACGAGACCCAAGGGCCGGCTATCATCACAACCAGGACGATAATCGCGATGACCAGAACGTACTCGATGGCTCCTTGGCCTCGGAGGCGGGTATTCCTAGGAGATACCCACCCCCCGAAGGTTAATTGCCGCTGCATGCATATGCGACACTCCCTTCGCATGGGGATTGATATTGCATGCAGAGCGTACGTTAAAGCGAACCGACTAGCCCGTAACGTGCCGCTGAGGCAACGGCGGCACGGGTGCCCGCGCCACATAAACTGCTTGCCGTTTTGTTTCTTCAGACCTACTGCCACGCCTTCGGGAGGATAACGCCGGGGGCGCAGTGATTGAAGTCACTATGATTGGCATAGGTTGGGACATTCCAATCGGAACAGTCGAGGTTTAGATTTTTGCAATAGCTAAACATGCCGAGCATATCCATAACATCTGAGGTCTTCCACCCTGGTCCAAATTTCACGCTTTTCAGCGAACTGTCGGTGGAAAAAAGGAGACGTAAATCGCCGGCTTTCCGCGTCGACCATCCGGAGATGTCAATCTCCTCGACCTTGTAAAGGTTTTTGAGCGCCGAGTCGAATTCGACGACCGAGGACGTATCCCAGCTTGAAATACTGAAGGAAGTCGCATTGCCGCAATACGCGAATGCGTGCTGCAGATTTGTGCAGTTCGACATGTCGAACTTTGCCAGATCAAAGCTCTTGCAGTTCTCCATGTACTGAAAGCAAAATGCCAACGAGTGGATTTCTATGCCATCGTCAATGGCCTTTACGGCCACGATATTACTTCTGTTAGGCCACCAGGGGGCAGTCGTCTTGCCGTCGTTTCCCACGGTCGCGGTGGCGTATCCATTTTCGAACCCCGTATACACCGCCGTCACGCGGCGGCTGTTGAGCATGTCACCGACTCTGGGGACCCCGCGGCGCTTGTAGAACATGAGGCTGTGGTCGTCCTCCGAGTACACGGCGAACGCTATCCCGTGAACGGGGTCCACGATGTCGGCGTCGGTCAACGACCCGTTGCCGCCGCCCGTGCCGCCCGACTCCCAGCTCCCCTTTGAGATTCCGTTGCCGAGCGTCCCCGCCACCGTGTTGAACTGGTTTGTGATCGCCGACGAGACCCACGGTCCCGCGATCAGCACCACCAGGACGATGATCGCGATGATCAGTACGTACTCGACTGTCGACTGCCCCTTCGGGCGGCGGGTAAATCTGGGAGATACCCCCCCCCGAAAGGAATTTCCGCTGCATGCATGTGCGGCTCCTCTCGGATTGCTTTGGCTGATGCTGCAGAGGATAGACGCGATTACTAAGGATGAGTCAACAATGCCGCAGCGGCATTCACACTAAGAGGGTAAGGCGTTCGGAGTGACATCCCGTTCCAAAACGTATACTTGATTTAAGGCGGAGTGGAATGTGGGCGCGCAAGGAGATGCGGAATCGATGAGAGCCTCAAAAAAACTACTGCAGTGTTATCATCTTTCATCCTCTCTATTCTTCCATTTCTGATTCTATGGGCGGCTTGGTCAGTCCTCCCTGATACAATTCCCGCTCATTGGAGTGGGGGTGTGGTTGATCGATGGGGTAATAAGCTTGAATTGCTGGTTGTTCCGCTGTTTTCTCTGATTGGTTCTATTGCAATTTCTGTGTACCTTATTGTTTCCACGCGGCGAAGAGAGTTCGCGGATTTCTCTGCTCGAACGCGACGGGACTTTGTTGCGTGCTATATTTCTAGTCTTCTTTTATCGACAACCTGCTCAGTGATAATTGCCGTTTGGGTTCAGTTGATTCTTACGCAAAGCACTGCGGTTGATGGGGGACTTGGACTATCGATCCTGTATTCCCTTCCCGGGCTATATGTGATCTTGTGCGCTTTGCCGCCTTTTTATGCGAGCGGCGAGAGCAAAAAGGCAGAGCGCCTGATAACAGTTCTTATTGGCTGCGCGGAGATTGTTCTTTGTGGAATAGTGCTTGAAGGTTCGGCTGCCTCTTATACGATGATTGGACTGATGATTCTGTTCTGTGCGTTTGAGATTGTGTCACAGGTAAGGGATAGCCGGTCCTTATGAGTTGAATTACGCGCGTGCGGATATAAAGGTTGGCATGTTAAGCTGGTCGTTTTCTCGTTCTGGGACATTTGCAGTAGGATGAGTGGGACTAGGCGCGCTGCGGTGTGATGGTGACGGTTGAGACTTGTATCGCTGCAAATCCGCTGATGCACATTTTGCTATTGGGCTTGAAGGTGGGACCTACAGGCCTTTGTTTGGGATGTTCCGGTCGTCCAACACGTGTTGCACGGCTTTATATTGTTACGCTCGTTCGGCGCTCCGTTGGAGCATTTCCGGGTTTGTCGGCATCATGACTTGGCCAAGTGACACGCTTGCCGGGACGGTTGTAACGCCGCGCCGGTTCCGTGTGCTCCTTCGTTGTTGGCCTGTCCAGCCGGGGGCGGATTCGGCCTCATGTTGTGGCGCACGGCCTTCAGGGGCTTCCCCCTGGCGAGTTATGTTCGTCCGTATGGGTAAGGGTCGGGTTGAGCTGACAATCCCGTGTCGGAAGGGGCTTGCACCATGCGCGCGATGACAGAGATTGAGTGGCTGGACGGCCGTGTGACGAAGGTGCCGGAGCTCGCCCTGGGCGATGCGCTCGGCGAGAGCGTCCAGGCGGAGCTCGATTTCGGGTTCGACGACGTGTTGGAGGGCCTTTGGGTTGAGGTGCGCCATCATGAGCCGGATGAGGACTCGGACGGCGACCCGCGCGGGAGGGGCTGCGCACTGTACGCGGACTGCCGGTACAGCCTGGTCGAACCGTCGGACCTCGACCGTGTCTTCTGCATCCTTTACGAGGGGCAGCCGAGGGTCCAGCCGCGTCGCGGGGGAGCTCGTGAACCTTTCGCGGGCCTGCGCGCCTCCGATCTCCCGGGGCCGGCCGGTCCGGCCCTCAGGGTATCGGGTTCCCACATTCATCCGCACATGTGCGGATGAATGTGGGAGGTGTTCGGATGAAGTTGATAATCAAGGCTTCGATAGCAAACGCAATTTGGTTTTTGAAATATGGACGAATTCCTCGTCAGGAGGGTAAAATGGTGCCGACGGCAGCCCAAGTTGTAGAGAGCTGGGCAGAGCCGTTGCTTAATGAAGTTGGGTCATCGTCTTAGCGACGGTGGCCTTTCTTTTTGGGCTTCGAACCCTGCTTGAGTGCCTTGGAAAGGCCGACAAGGGCCGTGAGGAGCGAGACCATAGCAGTCAGGAGCTTCACGAGCTCAGTGAAATCGGTCAAGGGCATCACCTCCCATCGGATGGAGGGCTCTGCCCGGCACGAGGGCTGCCGACAGCAAGGACGATTCTATCAGAGCGGCTGACTCCCGCCCGATTATTACCATCCCACCGCGCCTGTGCAAAAAAGAGGGCCGCCAAACAGCGACCCTCCAGCGAAAGTGCATGTTATTTAGGACAGTCAAATTCTTTGAAAAACAAATGGATGCTGTAGAATTACAAATAAGAGTCACCCGGAAGGAGCGATCGATGAAAAGCAAACGATTTGTCCTGAATGCACTTCTAGTAGTAGCAATATTGACGCTCTTCGTCTTTTCGTACTCATACATGAATCAGTCCAGATTTGGATATGCTTTATACGCTGTTTTTTCCGGCGAAACAACTTACAACACTATAGGCTTCATTGACGCAATCTTTTTCTATGTAGTCGGCCCCGTATCAAGCGAACTGGTCGCTTTTGTTGTCAGCTACAACCTGAATCAACAAAGCCAAACTCACTCAGCGACTTCGGCCAAACAAGGAATCAATCTCTTCGCAATAATGATAATTCTGCAAATTGCGACCGTGTTGATTATCGCCCTGACCGCAACAAACGTTTTGAAGTATGAGTTCGGATTCATCGCGAGCTGTCTCATGGCAATTGCCGCGGGTATAGCGGTTTCGTATACGACACCGGCAAAGAAGTGGATCAACTAACAGAGCCTATTTGAAATCCGAATCGTCCATGGAGCCGTCGATGCCGGTTTTGGTGTCGTCATCCGTATTGGAATCGTCATCCTTGGGGCTTATAGGACACACATTTTGTCCTATAAGCCCCGATCAATTCATACTCCTCATCCTCGCCGAATTGCGAGTATGGCAGAATCGGCACTGGATGGCAGCGCGCTAGGCCGTGTCCGCGGAGTTACCCCCCCCCGTTTTTATCGTAACAGCTGATTCTAGGGACGCTTCAAAAAGTCAACCGAGGGTTTTGTCCCGTCAAGACGCCGAACGAGAATTACGTACCGCCAAGAGCCTCAAAACACGCCCCTCGCGGGACAGAATCCTCACTCGATTTCCATGCGGAGTAAAAACGTCAATCAATCATCCTCCGCAACGTCTATCCACCAAAAAGGCCGCCCTACGTGGAGCGGCCTTTGCTCGCAGCTTTTTACTGATAGTTACTCAAAAATTATTCCAACACATCCACAGAAGAGCAGCGAATCGTATTTTTCTTTCGGGAATCGAGAAAATAGCCTACCTTGACTTTAGACCCAACGCTCACGGGGCTATCGCTTACATAGCGCGTATGTTCTGAATCAACCAGAATGGTCAGACGATCAGACCCGTCGTTATATGGATCTTCGCTTTCGACCGACATGGTAAAATCGCCAGAGCTGTCAACGTTCAACACCAATCCGCTCACGAACCACAAATGTGAATAGTCACCTCCGCTATCTTTTTGGCAACGCTCCACTTTTAGAAATAGCGCAGAGAATGCGAACACGGCAACTGATATAGCGATGAAAACCTTAACGCCACTCCCCTTGCCATGAAATACAAATTTATTCGCCAAAGAAAAATACCCCTGCCTTATCCGTGTAATTAGCATAGTACTACGTTAACGTGCTCATGGCTGTGGGTTGGTTTAACCTACAGCCATGCTAAAGTTGCCAAAAGGGGCACAAAGGCCAATACGTTTGCGCCATGCCGGCACAGCGACCTGGCATCGTATGCACCGGCGGGATCATCGCTGGCCTGCAAGGAGGGCATATCCACGCGCTCATGGTCGCCGGAGGCCTCGTGATGCAGCACGCGCCGGGCGGCGACTGGAAGCGCGTCGATTGGGACGTGCTTGCCGCCTGGCTCGACAGATACGGTTACAAGGTCGCTGATTGCGAGACGGAGACCCTTCCGACCGCCGACGCGGCGAGTGGGAACGCGAGGGTAAAAACGCATCGTCGCTGAACCAGTGAGTCAGTATTCTTTAGTTGGATGATGGATATTGAAATTGATTAGCGAGATAATGTGCATATCTCATAATGTATGCGTTGCACCATGAGAGAGGGGTCTGTCATGAGCTGGAAACCGAGAAAATGCGTTATCGCCGGTCTCGTGACAACCGGTCCTGACGGCGGCTTGTTTGCAACCGCAATGACATCGTACCGACTTTTCACTTGCATGTTCTGAAAGGCAGTTGCCATGCTGTCGCAAAATCAATCGAGATACTTGACCACAATCGGCTTTGCCCTGCTTGCATTACTCTTTGCTAGCGACCTTTTGCTGAAACCGCCCAAGGAACTCGTTTTGCTTGCCATAGACTGCATTTCCGCCCTTTACTTTACGGCAACCCTATTCGTCGGACTAAAGGAGAGGAAAAAAGGCGCAGTCGTTGCGTCCGCCGTAGGCGTGATCACAGCCATTGCCTCATTCTTTATCTGACACATTGGTGATCTAGGGGCGATATCGTAGGAAAACGACCGGGAGAGCCAGGACCAGATTGCCCGGGTTGCCCGGTCGGCTCGCGCGACGGCGCGGCGGTTCGACAGAAAGCTCTCCGGACTTCACGCCGTTTCTGATCGCATTGTAGACAGCCAACTCGTCTTCGCAGTCGGCGAGCACGCGGTGTGCGTCGTCGTTTTGGATGTACAGTAAATCTCGAAGGTCCTCCATGCACCAGCGTCCGAGATCTGGCCATGCGCGTCGCGCGAGCTGATAAGTGTCGATCGCGATGTTGTAGTTAAAGTCCAGGCCAAAGCCGTCCCAGGCAGAACGGCATTGTTTCCTTGATTATCAACTTCATCCGGACACTTCCCGCATTCATCCGTGTGTGTACGGATGAATGCGGGGTTCGATACCCCGGCGGCCTGATCGGCAGACCGCCGGGAGTTCTCACTCCTCGATAAAAGCCGGCACTCGGTTAGTCCTGCGCATCTTGAAATCGCCAGTCTCGTGGGAGACGTAGAGAATGCCGTCCATCCCATCTCGTGATGCATACGACAGGTGAACTGAACCGCAATCCGATCCATCATTGTCGAGAAGATCGAACGAATTCGGGTCGCTCGTTGCGGCCAAACGACCACTCAGACAAGAGCCATCGTCATTACAGATTTGCCATTCCATGTCTTCGCCTGCAAGAATCGCCATAGACGGCCTGGTCGCGCCATCGTTGACATACATCCCGTCTATGCCAAACCCATTTTCAGCGCCATCGATGAACGATTGCTCGGACCTATACCTCGCAAATGATGCACATAGCACCATTGCAAGACAAAGTACAAAGCCAACAATCGCTATCTTTGCATAGCTCTTGCCTATCATGTCATTCACCTCCCTCGTATGTATCGAGGTATTCCTGCTTGAGCGTCTGCGAGGACGACTTGATCTTTT
>UQLJ01000039.1:0-10782 GCA_900541825.1 uncultured Collinsella sp. | reverse complement strand
CCTCTTTGCATGTCCGAGGACGTTCCGGAGAGAAACCCCCATCCCGCCCCCGGATCCCCTGCGTTTACGGCCTTGAGGTCGGCTCGCGGAGAAGGACGTGGTTGATGGGAGTACGTGTTCCCTTCGCTGTTTCGCGCTTCGCGCGAAAGGCGCGCTACTTTGGGATGGGTGGGGAATGTGGTTGTTGCGGCAACTGGTCCCCATCATAAATTACCCTTGGCATACTTGCGCGAAAACCTGCCCGTGCTACACTTGCAATTGCTGTTTCAGGGCGGGGTGAAATTCCCCACTGGCGGTAAATCGGGCGGTGTCAAAGGGACGCCGTGGCGCAGGTAAAGTGCCTGCGGCCGAGCCGATGAGTCCGCGACCCGTGTGTGCGTTGGTTCGCATGCCGGCTGAACTGGTGAGATCCCAGTACCAACGGTTAGAGTCCGGATGAAAGAGGCAGGTGATCTTATGTCTGAACAGTCGCAGCATATCCATTTTGAGAACACGAATAGGTGGAGCACCAAACAGCTCGTTACCATGGCGTTGATGTGCGCCTTGGGTGCCCTGTTTATGTACGTGCAGCTGCCCATCCTTCCTTCGGCGCCGTTTTTGACCTACGACCCGTCGCTGGTGCCGGCGATGGTGTGTGGATTTGCGTATGGCCCTGGTGCCGGCACCGCTGTTGCCGCTATGGCGATCGTTATCCATGCGCTTACCACGGGCGACTGGGTCGGCGCGCTTATGAACTTGGTTGCCACGCTGGGCTATATTCTGCCTGCGGCTATCGTCTACCAGAGGATGCATACCTATAAGGGTGCCGTGATTGGCCTGGTGCTCGGCGTCTTTGCCGCCACGGTGCTGTCTATGGTCGCAAACCTTACTATTGGCGTATGGTTCTGGTATGGCTCGGTCGATGTGATCGCCCCGCTCATGATTCCCGCCGTGCTGCCGTTCAACCTCATCAAGACCGTGCTCAACTCGGTGTTGACGCTGGCGGTGTACAAAGCGGTCTCTAATCTCATCACGCCCAAGAAGGACCAGGTCAAAGGCCGCGCATGATTGAGTGTCGGGGCGTTTCCTTTAGCTATGACGGTGCTGCACCGGCGCTCGATGGCATTGATCTGAACATCGAGGATGGCGAGTTTTTCTGCATCCTCGGCGGAAACGGGTCGGGCAAGTCGACGTTTGCCAAGCATTTGAACGCGCTGCTGCAGCCCGATGCGGGAACGGTGTGCGTCAACGGCATGGACGCGTCCGATCCCGAGCTGGTCTACGATATCCGCTCGACTGCGGGCATGGTGTTCCAGAATCCCGACGACCAGCTTGTGGCGACGCTTGTCGAGGACGATGTTGCGTTTGGTCCCGAGAACTTAGGGGTCGAATCGGCCCAGATCGCGCAGCGCGTGCGCGAGGCGCTGAAGGCCGTGGGTCTGGTGGGCTTTGAGCGCCACGAGACCCACGCTCTCTCGGGCGGACAAAAGCAGCGCGTGGCGCTTGCCGGCGTGCTCGCCATGGAGCCGCGCGTGCTCATTTTGGACGAGGCGTCCTCGATGCTCGATCCGCGCGGGCGCAAGGGCCTTATGAAGGCCTGTCACGCGCTGCACGAACGCGGCATGACCATCGTGATGATTACGCACTTTATGGAAGAGGCCGCTGAGGCCGATCGCGTTGCTGTCTTCCAGGCGGGCCGCGTTGCCATGCTCGGTACGCCCGAGGAGATCTTGACGCGGGCGGACGAACTTGCACAGCTCAACTTGGATATGCCGGAGTCGTGCCGCTTGGGCATGGCACTTCGTGAGAAGGGTATGCCCATTTGCGCACAGGTGCGCGAGGCGGATATGGTCGCCGATATAGCGCAGGCTTATGCCGAGCGGAGTAGGACAGGCATCGTCGGGCGGCCTTTTGCGTCCGATCTTCGTATTCCCGACAACGTTTCCTCTGCGCTCGATGGCGCAGACGCGCCGGAGCCCGTCATCGAGATTTCGCACCTTTCGTATAGCTATTCGCTGAGCGCCCGTGAGCGTCGCCGTTGGCACAAGCGCTCAGCCGCCGAGGGCACATCGAACAAGCAGGCCCTCTGGGGCAACGACCCTAGCAGCCCCTGGGCGTTGCGAAATGTGTCGCTAACGGTGCGTCGTGGCGAGTTCCTGGGCCTTGCGGGCCATACCGGTTCGGGTAAATCGACGCTGGTTCAGCATCTCAACGGTCTGATTCGTCCCCAGGAGGGTTCCGTTTACGCATTGGGGCTCGACCTGGTAAACAAGAAAGATGCCGCCGCGGTTAAGGCAAAGGTCGGCGTGGTGTTTCAGTATCCAGAGCGTCAGCTGTTTGCCGAGACCGTGGCACAGGACGTGGCATTTGGTCCGCATAACCTTGGGTTGTCGCAGGCCGAGGTTGCCCGCCGCGTTGCGTCATCGCTCGCGCGCGTAGGCCTCGACCTGGCTACGGTGGGCGACAAGAGCCCCTTTGAGCTCTCGGGCGGGCAGCAGCGCCGCGTGGCGTTTGCTGGCGTGCTTGCCATGGAGCCCGAGGTCCTGGTACTCGATGAGCCCATGGCGGGGCTCGATCCGGCGGCGCGCAGTGATTTCTTGGAGCTCATCGATCGACTTCACCGCGATGGCCTGACCGTCGTCATGGTTTCGCACAGCATGGATGACCTGGCCAATTGCTGCGACCGTATCGTCGTAATGAACAAAGGTGCGGTGTTTGCCGAGGGCACGCCCGCTCAGGTGTTTGCGCATGCGGATGAGCTTAAATCAATCGGCTTGGGCGTACCTGCCGCTCAGCGCATGGCGCTGGCGCTTGCGAAGGCAGGCGTGCCGCTGCGCTTTGACGGTCTCTATACGGTTGAGTCGCTGGCAGACGAGTTGGTGGACCTGCTAAACGGTCGCTCGGACGGTCCTTCTAACGTCTCGGACAAGGCCAAATCCAAGACGGTCACGCGAGAGGAGGGCTGCTAATGGAGGCGTTTTCGTTTGGCAGCTACTATCCCGGCGATAGTACAATCCACCGCCTGGACCCGCGAACCAAGTTGCTCTTGGGCTTTGTGTTTCTGATCACGACGCTCACGGTCAGTAGCTTCCGCGGACTGGTCCCGGTCGCAATCTTCGTTGTCCTGATCTATGCCGTGTCCCGGGTGCCGCTTCGCCGTGTCCTGTCATCGATGGCGCCGCTGCTGGCGATCGTCGTGGTGGTCGCGGTGCTCAACCTGTTTTCCGACCAGAGCGGGCGCATTCTGTGGCAGCTCGGCTTTTTGCAGATAAGCGAGGGCTCGCTGCATTCCGCCGCCTTTATGGCGTGCCGCCTGACCTTGATGATGGCCGGTATGAGCGCTATCACGCTCACCACACCGACGCTCGACCTCACCGCGGGCTTTGAGCGCTTGCTCGCGCCGTTTGCGCGTGTGGGACTTCCTGCGCACGAGCTCGGCATGATCATGGGTATCGCGCTGCGCTTTATGCCGCAGTTTGCCACCGAGATGAAGCAGACGGCCGATGCGCAGGCGAGCCGCGGTGCGCGCGTGACGGGAGGCCCGCTCGGCGGCGTGCGTATGCTCGGCAGTGTGGCGATTCCGCTGTTCACGGGCGTGTTCCGTCATGCCGAAACGCTGTCTGCCGCCATGGATGCCCGTTGCTATCATGGCGAGCAGGGCCGCACACGTCTGCATGCGCTTGCATTTGGCCGCGGCGACGCGTTGGCGGCGGTGGTGACGGCGTTGCTGCTCATCTGCGTCATCGTCATCAATCTTCAACTTGTTTAGGCGCGATTCGAGCGCAGGAAAGGGGTCCCTATGACCGACAACGATTGCACGGCGCAGCTCGAGCGCGCCTGTTCGTATCTTAGGCGTATTCCGGCGTGGTATCTTGCCACGATCGACGTGACGGACGGACATCAGCCGCGCGTGAGGCCGTTCTCGTTTGCCATGGTCGATGATGGCAAGCTGTGGTTTTGCACCTCGCGCGATAAGGACGTGTGGGCGGAGTTGAGCGCGAATCCCAAGTTTGAGCTCTCGGGCTGGAAGCCGGGGGAGTGCTGGATCGTGTTAACTGGCGAGGCCGCGCTCGAGGACGATGCGGTCGTGAGCGACAAAGTGCGCCAGGCAGGCTTTAAGCACATGGTGGGCATTGGCGAGCAACACGATAGCGCCAACGACGGTCGCCTTGCGTTCTTCTCGGTGCGCAATATCGCCGCCCGCTTCTGTGATATCGACGGCAGCGAGGAGCGCCTGGAGCTTTAACTCTAGGGCAGCTAAAACAGCCCCGACCCAAAAAGACTAGTGCCAGGAGGACACATGGACGGATTGAATACGGTGTTGGAGTATCTGACGTCGGTGCCGGCATGGTATTTGGCGACGAGCGTTGACGGACAGCCGCATGTGCGTCCGTTTTCGTTTGCGCAGATCCAGGACGGCAAGCTGTGGTTTGTAACGGCGCGCACCAAAGACGTGTGGCAAGAGCTGCTGCAAAATCAACGCTTTGAGGCCACGAGTTGGTGGCCGGGCCATGGCTGGCTCATCTTGCGCGGGCATGCGGGCCTGGATGACCAGGCCGCTCCCGATATGCGCGAGGCAGGCTGGAAGCACCTGGAGCGCCTAGGCGAGCACTACGAGGGCGCAGGCGATCCCACGCTCGTCTTCTTTAGCGTGGAGGAACCCGAGGCCTTTATCTGCAACCATGACGAATGGGTGCCGATCGAGCTCTAAACGAGTCTCTCAGCAAGCTTCGACAATTCAAATTCTCGCATGTAGCGGGCCCCACATTGCAACGTCACCGTAAGGCGCACTGGGTAATATGGGGCCCGCATTTATTTGTCAATTCCTTCGAGTGAATGTGTCGGGACTGTTTCAATGCATGAATATGCAAAAGATTTGCGTAGATATGCATCTTTTGGTGCTAAAGTTTCAACCCACTTCATAACGACGGCTGCGGGATGCGCATTGGTGCATAACTGCAGACAAGGAGTCTGATATGTCTTTAAAGGTTGGAATCGTCGGTGCGGCTGGATATGCCGGCGCCGAGCTCATTCGCCTCGTCCTCGGTCATCCCGAGTTTGAACTTGCTGCCATTACGTCCAACGCCGACGCCGGCCAGCCGTTGTCTGCGGTGTATCCGAGTTTCGCCGGCGTAAGCGATCTTGTCTTCACGACGCATGACGCCCCCGAGCTCAAGAACTGCGATGCGGTCTTTTTGGCCGTGCCGCACACGGCTGCCATGGCACAGGTGCCCGCCCTGCTTGCCGCGGGAGTCTCCTGCATTGACCTCTCGGCCGACTATCGCCTGAGCGATCCGGCCACCTTTGAGGCCTGGTATGCCGCCGAGCACACGAGCCCCGAGTTACTCAAGAGCCGCGCCTTTGGTCTGCCCGAGCTGTTCTGCCAGGATTTGGAGACCGCTGCATCCGACCACGCCGACGGCAAGCCCGTGCTGGTCGCCTGCGCCGGTTGCTATCCCACCGCAACGAGCCTTGCTGCCGCGCCTGCCGTGCGCGCCGGCTGGGTTGCCCAGAGCGGCCCCGTGATCGTTGACGCTATCAGCGGCGTGACGGGTGCCGGTAAGTCCTGCAACGCCCGTACGCATTTTTGCAGTGCGGACGAAAACCTGGAGGCCTATGGCGTGGGCAAGCATCGTCACACGCCCGAAATCGAGCAGATCTTGGGCCTAACCGATCACGTCGTCTTTACCCCGCACCTGGCACCGCTCAAGCGCGGTCTGCTCTCTACGGTGACGATGCCGCTTACGCCGCAGGCTATCGATACCTTGACCCTTGAGGACGTTGTCGACCATTACAAGCAGTTCTACGCCGGTCGCACCTTCGTGCGCGTACTCGATGCCGGCCAGCAGCCCAAGACGGCTTCGGTCGTCGGCACCAACGCCGCCCAAATCGGCCTCGCGCTCAACAAGCGTGCGGGCGTTCTGGTGGCTACGGGCGCCATCGACAATCTGTGCAAGGGTGCAGCGGGCCAGGCGGTCCAGTGCGCCAACATCGTCTTTGGTTTTGACGAGCGACGAGGCTTGCCCACAGTGGCGTGCCCGGTGTAGCACATTCGATTGTTAGCGATTTGGTAGTCGGGCATCGAGTGGGGCGCCACTTTTAAGCTGGTCTCATGATTGTGACTGGCGTGGCGCACCAACCGATGCCCATTTTTTGTTTGACATAAGGAGCCATAAAGACGATGAATGCTGAGCAGTTCGATATCAAGATTCGTGCCGTAGAGGGCGGCGTAACGGCGGCAGCCGGCTTTAAGGCGGCGGGCATCCATGCCGGATTCCGCAAGAATCCCGAGCGCCTGGACTACGCGCTCGTCGTGCCCGATAAACCCTGTCCCGGGGCCGGCGTGTTTACGACTAACCGCTTTTGTGCGGCGCCCGTGCAAGTGAGCCGTGCCAACCTGGGCGGCGCCGACAAGGGCTACGGTGTCATTGCCGGCGTTTCGGTCAACTCTGGCAATGCCAACGCCGCCACGGGTAAGACCGGTCTTGCCTGCGCGCGCGAGACCTGCAACATCGCCTCGCAGGTCATCGGCTGCGAGCCCCAGCAAATTCTGGTCGCCTCCACGGGCGTAATTGGTCAGATTCTGCCGATCGACACGTTTGAGACGGCGATTCCGGCAGCTTATGAGGCACTCTCCGCTCATGGTGGCGCCGATGCCGCCCGCGCTATCATGACGACCGACACACACTCCAAGGAGTATGCCGTGTGTTACCGCAGCGAGGCCGCGGGGCACGCAGGCAATGCCTATACGGTGGGCGGTATGTGCAAGGGCTCGGGCATGATCATGCCCAATATGGCCACCATGATCGCGACCATTACTACCGATGCCCCCGTCGAGCCGGAGGCGCTCCATGCCCTGTTGCTCTCCACCGTCAAGCAGACCTTTAATAAGGTAACGGTCGACTCCGACACCTCGACTAACGACACCTGCATCATGCTTGCCTCCGGCGCCGCTGCCGCGGATGCCGAGCCTATTGTCGAGGGCTCTGACGCCTTCGACGAGCTGGCCTTTGCCGTGCATGAGGTGTGCGAGAGCCTGGCGCGCAACATTGCCGCAGATGGCGAGGGCGCATCCAAGCTCGTGACGGTTAACGTCACCGGCGCCGCGAACGACGAGGAGGCCGATATCGCCGCTCGTGCTGTCGCCAACTCGCCGCTCGTTAAGACCTGCATCGCCGGCCACGACTGCAACTGGGGCCGCGTTGCCATGGCGCTCGGCAAGTGCGGCGTGCAATTTAACCAAGAAGATGTGTCCATCGACATGATGGGTATGCCCGTCTGCCGTGATGGTCTGACCGTTCCCTTTGACGAGGACGAGGCGCTGCGTCGCTTTGAGGCGCCCGAGATTGTGATCTCGGCTGACCTGGGCGCAGGGGACGCGGCGACCACCGTGTGGACTTGCGACCTCACGCACGAGTACATCTCCATTAACGGCGACTACCGTTCCTAGACTCCCGATGTGCCGCGCGTCCCGTTGCAATCGCGGGCAACGAGGTGCGGCGCGATAGCTACACGAAAGACGAGGCTGACTATGAAGTTCGCACGCGATTGTCGCTCGAGCGAATCCAACGAAGTTACCGCGCAGCTGCTGTTCGAGGCGCTGCCGTGGATTAAGAACCTGACCGGCAAGACGGTCGTTATCAAGTACGGCGGTGCCGCCATGGTCGACGAACAGCTGCGTCGTGACGTGATGAGCGACATCGTCCTGCTCAAGATTATCGGCATGCGCCCTGTTATCGTGCACGGTGGCGGCAAGGCCATCAACGAGGCGCTCAGCCACTACGACATCCCCGTCGAGTTTAAGAACGGCCAGCGCGTGACCACGCCTGCCACCATGGATATCGTGCGCGAGGTACTGGGCGGCAAGGTCAATCAGGAGCTGGTCGCGGCGCTCAACCACCACGGCAACCTGGCCGTGGGCGTGTCCGGCAGCGACGCCGGTACCCTTATCGCCGAGCCACTCGACCCAGAGCTCGGCCGCGTAGGCAAGGTCACGCACGTCAACACCGACTATATCGAGCGTTTGCTCGACAGCGAGTATATTCCTGTTATCGCCACGGTCGCGGCGGGGGAGGACGGTGGCTTCTTCAACATCAACGCCGATACCGCAGCTGGCGCCGTTGCGGCGGCGCTTCATGCGCACAAGGCGATTTTTTTGACCGACGTCGACGGTCTGTACAAGGACTTTAGCGACAAGGATTCGCTTATCTCCAACCTGACGCTCGACGAGGTCAATGAGATGCTCTACGGCGGCGAGGTCGACAAGGGCATGATCCCCAAGCTGCGCGCCGCCGTCGATGCGCTTACCGCTGGCGTGTTCCGAGCCCACATTATCAACGGCACGACGCCGCACTCGCTGCTGCTGGAGCTGCTGACCGATGCCGGCGTCGGTACCGTGATCCACTCCACCGAGACGGCCTACGAGTTCGATACGCATCCGCACCCGCTTTCGACCTTTGCGGCGCGCCTGACCGAGAACCTCGACGAGGTCGAGAAGCTTCAAACGGTCTAGCCGACCCGCGGTCGTCGCGTCCCTGCACCCATAGCCCTGCGCCGTACGGCGCCCAACGAAAGGCATCCCATGTCACTTGCAACTCAACAATCGCTCGAATCCCATTACGTTATGCATACCTTTGGTCGCTCTCCGGTAGAGTTTGTCGAAGGCCACGGCATGAAGCTCACCGGCGATGACGGCCGTGAGTATCTTGACTTTCTTGCTGGTATCGGTGTGTGCAGCCTTGGCCACGGCAACGCTGCAGTGCTTTCGGCGCTCGAGGCGCAGACCAAAAAGCTTCTGCATGTGTCTAACTATTTCTACATCGAGCAGCGTGGACAGGTCGCGGCGTTGCTGTCCAAGCTTGCCAACGACGACGTAGATGGTGCGTGCGTGCTGGCCGATGCCATTGCCGCCGGCGATGAGACCACGGCAGCTGCGCTCGGCGCTCCGACGGCGGGCGAGCAGGTGTGGGAGACCTTCTTTGCCAACTCCGGCGCCGAGGCAAACGAGGGCTCGATGAAGCTCGCACGTCTGTACGCCAAGCGTGCCGGTAACGGCGGTAACACCATCGTATGCATGCGCGGCGGCTTCCACGGCCGTACGCTCGAGACCATTGCCGCCACCATGCAGGATTGGCTGCAGGATAGCTTCCGTCCGCTGCCGGGTGGCTTTGTGGCCTGCACGCCCAACGATGTCGATGAGCTGCGTGCAATCTTTAAGCAGCTGGGAAGCGAGATTTGCGCCGTCATGCTCGAGCCGATCCAGGGCGAGAGCGGTGTGCACCCCATGACCGAGGAGTTTATGGCGGCAGCGCGCGACCTGGCACACGAGGTGGGCGCCGTGTTTATCGCCGACGAGGTCCAGTGTGGCATCTTCCGTTCCGGCAAGCCGTTTGCATTCCAGACCTATGGCGTGGAGCCCGACATTATGAGCCTTGCCAAGGGGATTGCCGATGGCGTGCCCATGGGTGCCGTGGTGGCAAAGAAGGAGATCGCCGACGTGTTTAAGCCGGGCGACCACGGCTCGACCTTTGGCGGTAGTTGCTTGGCTGTCGCGGCGTGCGCCGCGACGCTCTCCGCGCTTGTGCGCGGCGACTACGCTGAGCATGCCGCCAAGGTGGGTGCTTATATGGAGCAGGCGCTGGCCAAGCTTCCGCACGTTACCGAGGTACGCGGTCGCGGCTTAATGCTCGGCTGCGATCTGGATGACGCTGCGGGCGATGCGCATGATATTGTTGCCCGCGCGCTGGCCGCCGGCGCCGTGATTAACGCTACTGGTGCCCACACGCTGCGTTTCCTGCCGCCGCTTGTCTGCGAGGAAGCCGACGTGGACAGCCTGATCGAGATTTTGTCGGACGTTTTGGCCTAACACAACGCAATAGCTCAATTTTGACCGGGTTCCGGACTGCGGACGTGCCATATGCGGCACGATTCAGCGGCCTGGAGCCCGTTTTGTTGCCGATTTGCGATGGGCAAAAGTCCCTCTGGTCAAAAAATGCCAAATATGAGTACTGTCACCGGTTGAATCTCATATCAAACCGAGTATCCAGGATTAGTTAGACCACATATGTTCAGTTTTGTTGTCAGAAAACATGCTCATCCGGACCATTAGCCGTTGCTTTGATGTCAGATTTGCCCTTTGGGACCTTGAAAATGCTGTTACAAAAAAGGTGGCAGTACTCATATTTGGCATTTTTTGACCATTGCCCTTGAAACGAGCGAGCCGTAGGGTTCGAATCCCTCTGCGATGGGCCCAAACAAAAACGGTCCCCTTTCGTGAACTGCACCCCAAAACTTGGACGGCTTAAATAAGAACTACGCCGCAAGGGACTGTCTCCGGAACTCCTCCGGGGTCAGTCCCTTCAGTTTAACCTGGCGCCTCCTCGTGTTCCAATGGACCACGAAGTCGTCGAGGTCCGCCTTGAAGGACTCGAAGTCCGGCCACGTCCTTCCGCGGAAGAACTCGTCCTTGATGTGGCCGAACACCTGCTCCGTCGCGCCGTTGTCGATGCAGTTGCCCTTCCGGGACATGCTCTGCACCACGCCGGCCTCCTCCAACCGCTTGCACCAACCGGCCTGCTGGTACTGCCAGCCCATGTCCGAGTGCAGGATCGGCCTGGAGCCCTTGGGCTTCTTGGACACGAGCTGGTCGAGCAGCTCGTGCTGCTGAGCCATGTGTGTTTCGTCAAGAGGATTTGAGCAAAAAGAGCATCGGAAATTGAGCAGTCGCAGCATCGGAAGCGCGCACGCTTTTTGAGCGGCTAGCCCTCCTGCATGAGGGCATGGCGGACGCGGTAGGACTCGCCG
>UQLJ01000038.1:0-13444 GCA_900541825.1 uncultured Collinsella sp. | reverse complement strand
CTGCAGTCTCGTGGGCTCGGAGATGTGTATAAGAGACAGGGTGGGGGCTGTGTTCTGGCTCCCCGCCAGCCGCCCGGGGCCTTTTGGCCCCGGGCGCTGCCAGCGCGTCTAGCGCTTACGGATGCCCCAGACCAGAGCTCCGACGCCGGCCATGGCGATGACGAATGCCATGAGCAGTGCGGCAGCCTGCTGGTCACCCGTGGTGGGCAGGAAACCCTTGACCGTCTTGACGATGTTCGTCACGGTCTTGGGCGTGCCGGGGTCGGGCGTCGGCGTAGGAGTCTCGGGCTTCTTGTACGTGTTGTTGAACACGATACCCTCGACGCTCTTGTCGCCCTTAGTATAGGTAACGCTCGCCTTGAGGTTACCCTCACCGTCGTCGACCACGTTGACGGTCGCGGCAAAGACGGACTTGTCATAGGTCATACCGGGCTCGTCGCCCTTGACCTCGCTGATGGTGTAGACGTGCGTGCCGGGCTCGCTGTACTCGAACTTATCGAAGCTGATCTTACCGTCGGCATCGTTGGTGACGGTGGACTCGATGCCCTCGCCAACGAGCTTAAAGCTAAACTCGTCCTTCTTGAGCTCGCGCCCCTCGAGCACCTTGATGGCGCCGATGGAGACCTGCGTAGGCATGGCGTGATACTTGTTGGTAAAGCCAGCCGCCTCGGTAGTTCCCTCGAGCTTGTGCGTCACGGTCAGCGTGCCATCGCCGTTGTCGGAGACGGTGGTCACGACGGTGTAGGTCGTACCGTCATAGGTGACGCCCTTGTACAGGCCGAGCGCGTTGGGGCAAGCCTCGCGCAGCGTGTACGTGTGCGTGCCGGGTGCCTCGTAGTGGATCGGGCTCAGCGTAACGTTGCCGTTGACGTCGTTGGTGCCGCTTGCAACAACCACGCCGTCCTCGAGCAGCTCAAACGTGAACTCGCCGGCTGAAAGGTCGCGTCCGGTCAGACGCTTAACCGTCTTGACCTGATCGGTCGCGGAAGAATCGGTGGGCGCCACGCCGTAGGTGTTGGTAAACGTGAAGGCCGCACCGTCGTCGCCTTCGTGCACGACGCTCAGATGTCCAGTGCCGTCGTCGGTCACGGTGTAGGAAACCTTGCGCGTGGCGTTGGCATCGTTAGTCACGCCAGGGGCGCTACCGGACTCGGTCACCGTATAGGTAAAGGTGTGCGAGCGCGGAGCGGTGGGGGTTGCGGGATCGGACTCGTCGGTGTCAGTGGCGTCGGCGTCAACCTCGGCCTCGTCGGCGTCGGCCTTATCGGTCGCATCGTCCGCCACGCCCAGGGCGCGGTTGAGGTCCTCGAGCGTAAAGTGGATCTTGCCAAAGTCCACGTTACCGGCTGCGTCGTTGGTTACGGTCGTGCGCTCGGGCATCGGGGCACCTGCCTCGTCGGCGGTCACGGTAAAGGTGAACTTACCCGTGATGTCGGCCGGGGTCAGGCCCTCGGCAACCTGGAGCTTCTTAGTACCGGTGAGCGCAGCATCCACGGCGTCGGCGCCGTAGACGTTCTCGAACAAGGGCTCGACGCCGCCGTAGTCGACCGTCGCCGTCAGGGTACCGTCACCGTTGTCGACGACGATAACCTTAAAGCCAAAGCTCCACGTTGTAGCGGAAACGCCATTCGGCAGCCCGAATAAATCTTCGTAGGCCGTGTAGTTAATGGTCCAGGCAAGCTTGCCGTCCTTATCGGTACGATAAGCAAGCCCAGCAGCCTCAAGATTAGCAAGCATCTCGGTGTCGTAGTGCAACGCATCAAAGCTCACATGCCCGCCGATATTGGGCTTGAGGTTTTCGTAGCCCACAAGCTCGCCCTGATAGGCAATGCCGAACCAGAACTCGCCGTCGGCCATCGGACGACCGGTCAGGGTCTTGGTGGCGACAACCTGAGCAGCGGTACCACCAGGCGTATTGGTCGTAGCGCTGTAGCTGTTGTGGAACGGGACCAGGGCACTCTCGACCTTGTTCTCACCGCTCTTGTGGACCGTCGTATGCGTACCCTCGGGACCGCCGGAGACGGTCGTCGTGGCGGTAAGCGTACCGGCACCGTCATCGGCGACGGCGATCGTCACGGTACGCACGGCGTCGTCGTAGGTGTAACCGGGCTTGCCGTCATTCTTCTCGGCTACGGTGTACGTGAAGGTCTTGCCAGCGTCAGCCTGCGTAAACTTGACCTCATGGCCAGCTAGGATGTCGATCAGGCCGACCGTTGCCTCTGCCGTCGCAGGGGACTTGAAGTTGTTGGCTCCGGGCAGCAGGCCAAGCGCGTTGGCCGAGGCCTCGTCGGCAGGCTTCACGGTAAACGTGAACTGACCCTCGGTCATAGGACGTCCGGAGAGGCTCTTGCTGAGCTTGAGGCCGCCGGCCGCGGTGTAGTTAAGCTCAGTGCGGTACGTGTTGGTGAAGCGTCCGTTTTCCTTCTTGGTGACATTGGCGGTCAGCTTGCCCTCGCCGTCCTCAGTCACGGTCACTTCGGCGGTCGCGACATGCCCGTCATACGCCATGCCGGCCGCGTTACCCGCGTTCTCGCGGATCTCGTACGTGTAGGTTCCGGCAGCCGTGTAGCGGATCTTGCCGAACTTGACGGCAGCGATGCCATCCTTCGCATCGTGCTTGTTCACGGTCACGGTTGCAGGATCGGGCAGCGGGGTGCCCTCGGCGGCGGTGATGGTAAAGCTGAACTTGTCGGAGTCCGTCCAGTCGCGACCGTCGATAGCCTTGCTCAGATCAAAGTCGAGCTCTGCGTCGAGCGGGGTCACGCTGTAGGTGTTCTTGAAGGTCGCAGCCGTGGCGTCCTTCAGGACATGCTCAGCCTTGAGCGTGCCATCGCCCTTGTCGGTAATGGTGGTCTCGATGGTGTACTTGGCGTCGCCGTACGTGATGCCCTTGCTGATGGTTCCGCCGTTGACCTCGCGCAGCGTGTAGGTGTGCTCGCCGGCCTCGGTGTACTTCACGGCGCTCATCGTGATGTTGCCCTCGGCGTCGTTGATGCCGGTGGCAACGACCTTGTTGCCCTCGACGAGCTCGAAGGAGAACTCGCCTTCCTTGAGGTCGCGGCCGATCAGAACCTTGTTCGCGGTAATCTGGTCGGTGACGCTCGTCTCGACAGGCGTCACGTTATAGGTATTGGTGAACGTAAATGCCACATCGCCGTCCGGCTTGTGGGATACGCTCAGATTGCCCTTGCCGTCATCAGTCACGGTGAAGGAAACCTCGCGCGACGGCTTGGCGTCGTTGGTCACGCCAGCGACCTCGCCGGACTCGGTCACGGTGTAGGTAAAGGTGTGCTCGCGCTTCTCGGGCTTCTCGCCCAGAGCCTTGTTAAGGTCGTCGAGCGTAAAGGTGATCTTGCCAAAGTCGACCTTGCCCTTGGCATCATTGGTCACGCTCGCGTTCGCGGGCATGGGTGCACCATCTTCACCGGTCACGGTAAAGGTGAGCTTGCCGGCAATGTCAGCCGGGGTCAAGCCGTCGGCGACCTGCAGGTTCTTCTTGCCCACAAGTGATACCTCGGCAGCATTCGTGGTGTAGACGTTCTTGAACTTGATGCTCTTGGCGTCCTTGGCGCCCTTCAGCTCGTGCGTGGCAACCAGCTGACCCTTGCCGTTATCGGCAATGGTCGTCACGATGATGTAGGTCGCGTCATCGTAGGTGATGCCGCCGGCGTCGCCCTTGACCTCGCGCAGCATGTAGGTGTGCTGGCCGATCTCGGTGTACTTGATGGCACTGAACGTCACCTTGCCGTTGGCGGCGTTCTCAACGGTCTCGACAGGCTTAACTTCCTTGTCAATGATTTCGAGCAGCTCAAAGCTGAACTCGTCGGCCGTAAGGCCACGCCCGGTCAGAGACTTGGTCACGGTAATCTGGTCGGTGACGCTGGACTCAACAGGATTCGTGGCGTAAACGTTCTTGAACTCGGTCTCGCCCGAGGTCACCTTCACGCCAGCGCTCAGCTCGCCCTTCTTGTCGGGCGTTACCGTCACGGTGATCTCCGCGACGTTCTTGCTGTAGGCGATGCCGTCAATCGTGGTCCCGGCATGCTTTTCACTGACCTTGTAGACGTACGTGCCAGGTTCGGTGTATTCGATCGTGCCGAAGTCGATGGCAGCCTTGCCCTGGTCCAGGTCAGCCTTGCGCACGGTCGCAGTCCTAGCCGCAGGCATCGGGGCGCCGCTCTCGGATGTCAGGCCAAACTCAAACGCGTCAGCATTCGTCCAGTCGCGACCCTCGAGCACCTTGGTCAGGCCAAAGCTGGCCTTGGTTTCTACCGTTGCCGGCGTCATGTTGTACGCAAAGCTAATCTTGCCGTTGTTGCCCAGGTAGGAATTGACATGCGTCGCGGTCGCCTTGGCGGACACGTTGTTCCACTTGGGATTGAGAACGTCAGTCACGGTACCAGTGTTGTTGCCTCCCACACTCTCCTTGGTGGTGTGGAGCTCGTCGATAAAGGCTAGGCGCGCGGTTCCCACGCTAAACGAAAGGCTGCCGTCCTCGTCAGCAACAATAGCGACGTCAAACTTCGCAGCGTCGCCGCCGATAAACTTGATGACGGCAGAGGCGGGCTTGGCCTCGCCGTTTTCGCCCTGCTCCTCAAACTCATCCTTGTAGTAATAGGTGCCGGTATCTGCCAGCGAATTCTTTGCAGGCTGCGTGCAGTCCTTGTCCGTGTAAATAGGGGTCTGTTTCTGGAAGTAGTAGTAGCGGTTGGTGTCGGCCGGCTCAAAGGTCGCAACCGTATTGCCCAGATTGCCGGCAGCCCACTTGTTCGCGTAGAAACTCACGGTCTTGGCGCCGTTGGCAACGGTCGTATTGTTCTCGATGTAATCCTTGAGCCCCGTTACCTTCTCGGGCGTAAACAGGTTGTCAAGTGCGGCGCTCTTCACGCTCGAGGTGTACTTCACGCGGATAGGCTGAGCGCTGTCGACCGAAAGCTTGCCGTCTATGGTCTTAAAGTGGCTCAGCGGAATCAACGACGCAGGAATGCTGACCGTTACGACATCGCCCTTCTGGGGATTGTCATCACCAGCACGCTGCACGGTAATGAGCAGGTCTTTTGCCTTGCCGGCAAACTCGTAGGTGTCGGTATTGGTCTCTTTGTTGACCGTCTTGCTCGCCTTGGTAAACGGCGTGCCGTTGATGACGACCTCGGTGAAGCTGTCGACCTGCATAAAGTCGCCCAGCTCGTCGGTAAACGTGATGTAGCCGGACTTGGTCGCGTCGTAGCCCTTATCAATTTCGGTCGGATAAGGCGCCTCCGATGTGATGGCCTGTGAGATGTCGTCGAAGACCTTCTTGAGCTCTTCGGCGTTGGTCGCCGACTTGTAGTAGTCGGAGTTTTCCGCGCGTGTGCCATGAGTATCCCATGCCGTGGCATTGGGGTAGTTGCTTGAAACGGCCTGCATGAACTTGTTCTCTTGGCTTGTCTTCGAATCTTGGACACTGGCTTTGGGGTTCGCGCCATCAAAGATGCCGATGGTATAAACGGTGGCCTTGCCGTCCTTCATATTCTTAGCAGCTGTCACGGCAGCGTTGGCGACACCCGCATCGAATTTATTTTGCTTTGTTGGCGTACCGTCGGTAAAGAACACAATAATCTTCTTGGCATCTTTGCGGCCATAAGTGGTAGTGATTTTCTCGGCCAGCTCTAGGCCATAGTCGGCGCGCGTGGCGCCGGCAGGCTGAATTTTATTAATTGTATTCTTCTTGAGATCATCCGCATTGCTGCCGGAACAGTAGGTCAATTCTTTCATAACCTGGGTGTAATTGTAGGAGTACCCTCCGTCGCGATACATATTGTTGCCGATATTGTTGGACTTCTCGCCCGCAAACTTAACAATGGCAACCCTATGTTGCCTATTGACGCCCTCGATGCCCTCGTTTTGCTTGGCAATGGTATCGATAAAGCTATTCGCAGCGTTCTTCAACGCATCGATACGCTTAGGTGAGTATCCACCGCCCATATGATCATCCATCGAGCCAGAGGCGTCCAGCACCATCACGATGTCGAGTGGCGTGGTGACTGTCACGGTTGAATTAGACGTCGAGGACATCGCCGAAAGCGTGGTCAAAAAGTCCGACTCTTCGTTTTCCCCGGTTGCCTTGACCGTCTTATCGGTCCAGATTCGGCCGACGTTTTGGGTCGTTACCTTATTGCCGCCGTGGCCTGCCGCCCAAATTTCCCAGCGTCCGCTGGTATCGGGGTCGACGACCTTTCCGGTCATTATCGGTCCGTCCATTCCTGTGCTGGACCTGGCGTTGGCCTCGGGCAGCATGGCGAATGCTGCGGCTGGCAACACCAGCACTACGGCCAGTATCACCGCCAAGAGACCCCTCGTGTACTTACCCATCGTGTCTCCCTTCTCGCGGTCTCAGACCTTGCATCAGCCTAAAGTTACGAAATGAGACACAATTAAGGCAGGTGACACACGTTCCAGATTTGATTTTGGGCGTGAGACAAATGTCTCACCAAAGTTGAGACACGAGAGTTTTCGCAGGAAAACGGGTGCGACTCGGAGCCATCAAGCAAAAATGATCCGTTTTCCTCCGTCCCCGGGGGATTAGTTGGTAACGTTCGCCACGAAACCGGCCCATCTACTACGTTTAACCCGATACCCCTGACCATAACCGCGTTTTACGAAAAACCGCAAGCGTTCTACCTGCGGTTTTCTTTTCGCGTTTTTCGCCGTGGTTGAGGGCAGCCACCCAAACGTAGTAGATAGGCCCATTTCATGGCGAACGGGTCACGCGGATATCCTCGCAAGGCCAAAATGATCCGTTTCCCTCTGTCCACGGGAAACCAAGGGCTGTTATGGATATGGTTCCATTTCAAAACTATGCCGGATTACGGGGCTAAAGTCGGGACCCTCATCCATGCCTTCATTTTTTGGAAAACGGCACGCTATCTACCTGCGGTTTTGTTTTTGCGATTTTCTGTATGGTCGGAGGTTCGCTATCTAGCCCCGTAATCCGGCATAGTTTTGTTCGTGGCGGTCCAGCCGCGCGTCCAAGCGCGGGGCTGGTGGGGCATTTTTGCCCCACCAGCCCCTATTCCAGCTCTATTCCAGTTTGGTTTCTACCGTGGGAGTCTTGTCCGCCGCAACTGGAGTACGAGCGGTGTCCATAGTCAGGCAGTGCTTGGGGCAGCTCTCGATGCACTCACCGCACACCACGCAGGCATACGGGTCGATCGACCAGGTACCACCCTTGCGATCGACCGCAAGCGCGCCCGCCGGGCAACGGCGCGCGCACATGCCGCAGCAGATGCACACGTCCATGTCGTTGACGATATGTCCGCGCAGGCGCGCAGGCGCCGCGAGCTTCTCCTGCGGATAGCACACCGTTACTGGCCGCTTGACCATAGAACCCAAGGCCGTCTTGGCAAATGTCAGCAAACTCATGCCGCGCCTACCTTTCCGTGCAGCTAATGCAGGGGTCGATGGTCAGGATAATCATGGGCACATTGGCAATGAGCACACCCTGCAGCGCATGCGTCAGACCCGCCAAGTTCTGCGACGTCGGCGTGCGCACGCGGAAACGGTCCAGATTTTTGGTGCCGTTGCCGCGCACATAGTAATAAGCCTCGCCGCGCGGCTGCTCAATCACAACCTCGCCGCGCGCGCCGTCGGCCGGCGTAAGCTTGGTGCGCCCGCCGATACCGTCGTGCGGGATCTTGCCGACAAGCTCCTTGATGATGTCCATGGCCTGCGTGACCTCGGCACAACGCACCTGGCAGCGGGCATAGCAGTCGCCATCGGCAGCAACGACGGGCTCAAACGCAGCCAGGTCCGCATAGGCGCCGTCACCGAACATGCGCACGTCGTAGTCCACGCCCGAGGCGCGCCCAAACGGGCCGACCATCGAAAGCTCCAGCGCGTCCTTCTTGCTGATCACGCCCACGCCATGCAGGCGCTCGCCGCAGCTGTTGTCGTCCAAAAACGTATGCACCAGGGCCTCGTAGTCAGGACGCATGGCATCGAGCGTCTGGACAATGCCCGCCAGCTCGGAGTCCTCAATGTCGTGTTTAAGGCCGCCGATCTCGTTGATCGACAGAATCACGCGGCCGCCGCACGTGCTCTCGAAGATCTTGAGAATCTGCTCGCGCAGGGTCCACGAACGATAGAACAGCGCCTCGAAGCCAAAGGCGTCGGCAAGCAGGCCCAGCCACAGCAGATGTGAGTGGATGCGCGAAAGCTCGTGCAAAATGGTGCGGATATACTGCACGCGGCCGGGCACCTCGATGTCGAGCATGCGCTCGCAGGCGCTGGCATAGCCGCAGCTGTGGCCCACGGCGCAGATGCCGCAGATGCGCTCGGCGATGTAGCCAAACTGATGCATATCGCGCTTTTCGGTGAGCTTCTCGAGTCCGCGGTGCACAAAGCCGATCTGCGGAATTGCCTCGAGAACGCGGTCGTCCTCGATCACCAGGTCCAGATGAAGCGGCTCGGGCAGCACCGGGTGCTGCGGGCCAAACGGAATAACGGAGCGATGTGCCATGGACCTTACGCCTCCTTTTTCTGCTTGTCGCGGGCGACCTTGGCGGCAAGCGCCGCGCGGACCTTGGCCGCTTTCTCGGGATCCATGGCGGCGAGCTTTGCCTCCATCTCGGCAGCCTTGAGCGCGGCCTTCGCAGCAGTTTCATCGTGCTGAGCATCGGAGCCCGCGGCATCGCCGGCGCTCGCAGCGCCCTCCCCTGCAGCAGCCGCAGCAGCGGCGGCCTTTTCGGCAGCGGCCTTGCGCGCCTTGGCTTCGGCGGCGGCACGGACCTTCATGGCCTTCTCGCGCGCGGCCTTCACCTCGGGCGTGATAACGCTCATGGGCTCGGCAGTCGAGACCTGGTAGAAAAAGCCCTTAAAGTCGATCTGCATGTCGGTGATGGCAAGCCCAAACAGGTCGTGCGCTTCGTTCTCAAACGGAAATACCGCCGGATAGTACGAGCTGATGGACGGAATCTCCTGGTACTGGTCGATACCCTCGACCACCAGGCTTTCGATCGCATAGCTGCCGTCCTGCGCAATCTGCTCCTGAGCAGCACGAACGTTGATAAACGTATAGACCAAGCGATACGTGCCGTCGTCGACGTTGCGCTCGGCGTGCATTTGCACAAAGCGCGCGCCGACGCCCTTGAGCACCTGAACATGCGGCAGGAGCTCGTCGATCCCGACGGTGGTATAGATAGCCTTTTGCATTACTTGGCCTCCTTTGCAGCGGCGGGCGCACCGTCAGGCGCGCCTGCGTCGACACCGGCCCCGGCCCCCGCAGCAGCTACAAACCCGTCCTCGCCTAGCTCAACGCCACCATCCCAGGTAGCGGCGCCGCCCACGGTGAGCGGGTCGCCGCCGGCGCGCATCACGGCCTCCTTCTGGTCCAGGATGCCGCACGCCTCCACGATGGCATCGATCACGGTCTCGGGACGAATGGCGCACCCGGGCGCGTACACATCCACGGGAATCGCGCGGTCCACGCCGCCGATCACGTTATAGGCATCGCGGAACACGCCGCCCGAGCACGCGCAGATACCGCAGGCCACCACGCACTTGGGCTCGAGCATCTGGTTGTAGATCTGACGCACGACGGGCAGGTTCTGGGCATTGACCGAGCCTGTCACCAAAAAGATATCCGCATGCTTGGGGTTGCCGGTGTTGACCACGCCAAAGCGCTCCGCATCGAACAGCGGCGTGAGCGAGGCCAGCACCTCAATATCGCATCCGTTGCAGCTCGAGCCGTCGTAATGAATAACCCACGGCGAGCGCGACATTTTATGATCCATGGATGCCGCCTCCTAAATAAACACGTCGACAAGGATGGGCATAAGGTTGAGCAGGCCAAACACCAGCGCCACGGCCCATCCGAGCTTAAAGCAGCTGCGCCAGGTGCTGCGCGCGAAGGTGTTGTCGATCAGGACCTCGACAAAGTACGTCGCGGCCATCACGACCAGGGCTACAACCCAGCTCACGGGGTTGTCCCAAACAAAGAACATGCCCACCCACATCAAAAACAGCACGGTCTCGCACCAGTGCATAAGGGTCATCTTGGCCAGCGTGCCGCCGCTCATCTCGGTGGCGACGCCCTGGACGATCTCCTGATGCGCGTGATGCGAGTACGAAAGGTCAAACGGCGACTTGCGCAGCTTGATGGTAAGCACCGCGAGCAGCGCCAGGAAAATGGGCGCACTGTACACGATGATGGGGGCCGACTGCCCCGTCACAGCGATGGAATCAAAGCTGTCGGTGGCAAGATACAGACCCACGCTCATCAGCAGAACGGCGGGCTCGTAACTCATGACCTGCAGCAGCTCACGATCGGCGCCAACCTGGGCAAACGGGCTTTGCGTCGAGGCGGACGCCAGCACCACAAAGATCGCGGCGAGCGTCACCATAAAGGCGCACAGTAGCGTGTTAGAGCCCGACACAAAGATGCCGCCGCCCACGACGGTAAAGATGAGCGCGCACGCCATATAGGTATCGTCCATGGTGTTTACGCTGGCAGGGGCTTTGCGCAGCAGCTTGGCAACGTCGTAGAAAGGCTGGAGCAGGCGCGGGCCCACGCGGCCCTGCATACGGGCCGAAAGTTTGCGGTCAACGCCGTCGATCAGGCCACCAACCAAAGGCGCCAGCAGGGCAAACACCAAGGTACCAATAAAGATGCCCACGACACCCGAACCTTCGAAATACTTGCCGCGCAGCACCGAGGGCGCGCTCATGGCAAGCCTCTCGGGCCCAATCCATGCGCAGCACAGCAGCGCAAACAAGATAATGCTGCAGCACACAACGCTACCCACGGGGCTAATACGCTTCTCACCAAGGGCGTCCTCCGAGTACCAATTGCGCTTTTCGGCCTTCACCTCGTGTCCCATCGAGCCGCGGAAGTGGCGATATTTGTCGGTTCCCACACCCGAAAGGTACACGTTGACGTGCGGCTTATTGCTCACGCGGAACGACGTCAGCAGCACCACGGCGATAAAAGCCACGATAACCACCATCAGATACATGGCGTCCTTGCCGATAACGTACGGCACGCGGCCAAACACCATGGCCAAGTAAGGCGACACCAGACCGCTCGAGATAACCGGGAACGCCACGCAGCACAGAATCAGCAGCGCGGCGATGGTGTTGAGGGCCATCCATTCGGTCTTATGGACATTGACCTCAACGTTTTGAGCCGTGGGGTCGACGCCCGAAAGCTTGGCAAGCCACTTGCCCCAGAAGAAGAACGTCGCGGCCGAGCCAAAGGCCAGCACCATGATCATGAGCACGTTGCCGGTCTGCGCAAACGCCACCAGGGCGCCCCACTTGGACACGAGCATGCCAAACGGCGCCACGAACATACCCATGATGCCCAGCATCATCAGGCGCGTCAGGTGCGGCATACGGCTGAACATGCCGTCCATGTCCTCGATATTGCGGCTGCCGATATGGTGCTCGGCGGTGCCTACGCACAGGAACAGCAGCGACTTAGCCACCGTGTGGAACAAGATCAGGAAGATGGCCGCCCATACGGCCTCGGGCGCGCCGACACCCAGGCAGGCACTGATGAGACCCAAGTTGGAAATGGTGGAGAACGCGAGCACGCGCTTGGCATTGCTCTGCGAGATGGCCATGAGGGCCGCGAGCAAAAACGTGATGGCACCCACACTCGTAACCATAAAGCCGGTCACGGGATAGATGGCATAGAGCGGGCTCAGCTTGACCATTAGGAACACGCCGGCTTTGACCATGGTGGACGAATGCAGCAGGGCGCTCGTGGGCGTGGGGGCAACCATGGCGCCGAGCAGCCAGGTATGGAACGGCATCTGCGCGGCCTTGGTAAGGGCGGCGAGCGACAGCAGAACGACCGGCATCACCAGCAGCGCGGATTGCGCGGTTCCGGCGCCGGAAAGCTCGATCATGCCCGAGATGGTCAGCGGCATGCCGTTAACGTGCAGGTACATGAGTCCGGCCAAAAACGCGATGCCGCCCAGCATGTTGAGGATGATCTGGGTGAAGGCGTTCTTGATGGCCTCGGGCGTGCGCGTGTAGCCAATCATGAGGAACGAGCACACGGTGGTGATTTCCCAGCCGCAGAACAGCCACTCAAGGTTATCGCTCGTCACGATGACGAACATGGCCGAGAGGAACAGGAACATAAGCGCCAGGAACTGCGGGCGACGGTCGGGCGCGGTCTGCCCGCGCAGCGCGGCCTCGTGCTCGTCATGGGCCTGGAAGTCCTTCATGTAACCCAGGGCATACACGCAGATTAGACTGCCGACGATACCGACGGCGAGGACCATGATCACGCTCATGTAGTCCAGGTAGAGCGGCGTCGCCGTGACGGCCTCGGCCGCGGGCAGCGTCATGGCTGCAAAGGCGAGCGAGCCCACCAGCTGCACCACGCCGAGCACCGTGGTGAGCGTGCTCTTATATTTACGCGCGTTGTACAGGATGACGGCGCACAGAATCACGTCGATGGCGGAGCTGATGATCGAGAGCACATGCGAGGTGCCGGGGGCAACCTCAAAGCTCTGCGGACCCGTGCCAAAAAACATGACGGCGACTACAACTGTCACCGCCATGATAACGCCGGAGCCTATGAGCCCCACCGCATCGCGGGCGCGGTCACCGCGCGCGAGCAGCATGCCCAGCGCCGGTACCAGCGGAAACAGGGTAAGGAAATACAGTAGCGTCATACCATCACTCCCCCATGCAAAAACGCTGCAATTGTTTAACGTTATAGCTCAATTGAGGAGCAGCAGCGGCAGGTTTTCGGTCAACTGGGGAGTTTTAGGTGTACGGGGTAAGGAGTCTGTCTGCATTGGAGCAGAGGGGCGGCAAGAAAAATGCGCCCCCCGTGGGCGCACCATCCCGTTCGCTATTCCGCCTTTTTAACGCGCGGCTTGCGGCCGCGCGGCTTATCGACCAGTGCGGACTCACCGCTCTCGCGGTACTGACGGCACCAAGCCTTGACCGAAGACTCGCTGGGAATCTTGTGCTTGATCATGGCCTCGCGAACCGTCAAGCCGTTTTCCAGACGGTCCTTAACCACAGCGAGCTTTACGTCGTACGAATAGGTATGATGATGCGAACCGGCATTGAGAACGGCGTCGGCACCGCCCACGGCATACGCGCGGGCCCACTGACGAGCCGTGGCCTGGGGAATGCCAAGCTCCGCGGCGAGAGCGCGATGACCGACCCCCTCTTGGAGGATCTCGACGGCGCGCTGCCTAACCTCGGGCGCATGCGTGCGAGTCCTAGTTGCTTCCGACATACCTGCCACTTCTTAGCCTTAGCCGTTAATCTGCTTTCTTACGTGCAAGTTAGATAGTAGCATTTTACTGTTTGCTCAAAGCAGTTAATTAAAATAGACGCGGCGTTATCTGGGCATCCTTGATTCTCATTTTCATTGCAACAGCCTCAGGACCTGTCTCTTATACACATCTCCGAGCCCACGAGACTGCAGCTAATCTCG
>UQLJ01000037.1:0-16312 GCA_900541825.1 uncultured Collinsella sp. | reverse complement strand
ACTTCGACTGGGTCGCCGACCGCCCCGGCCACGACCGCCGCTACGCCATCGACTCCACCAAGCTCCAGCGCGAGCTGGGCTGGAGGCCGGCGCACACCGACTTCGCCGAGGGGCTCAAGCAGACCATCGACTGGTACGTGGAGAACGAGTCCTGGTGGCGCCCGGCCAAGGAGGCCACCGAGGCGCGCTACCGCGCGCAGGGGCAGTAGGAGGGGAGAGACATGGCAGACATCGCATTCGAGAAGGACCTCTCCGTCGCCGAGACCGGCATCGAGGGCCTGAAGGTCGTCGACCTCGCCGTCCACGGCGACTCGCGCGGCTGGTTCAAGGAGAACTGGCAGCGCGCCAAGCTGATCGCTCTGGGCATCCCCGACCTCCGCGTCGTCCAGAACAACATCTCCTACAACGAGAAGAGGGGCGTCACCCGCGGCATCCACGCGGAGCCCTGGGATAAGTTCATCTCGGTGGCCCGCGGCTCGGTCTTCGGCGCCTGGGTGGACCTGCGCGAGGGCAGCGAGACCTTCGGCAGGGTGTTCACCTGCACACTGGACCCGAGCAAGGCCATCTACGTCCCGCGCGGCGTGGGCAACTCCTTCCAGGCACTGGAGGACGGCACCGCCTACACCTACCTGGTGGACGCCCACTGGTCACTGGAGCTCAAGAGGACCTACACCTTCGTGAACCTCGCCGACCCCGAGCTCGCCATCGAGTGGCCGATCCCGCTCGCCGAGGCCACCGTCTCCGAGGCGGACAAAAACCACCCGATGCTCAGGGACGTAGTCCCCATGGCGCCCAAGAGGACGCTCGTCACCGGCTGCGACGGCCAGCTGGGCCGCGCGGTGCGCAGGCTCGCCGAGGAGCGCGGCGTCGCGAAGGACTTCGACTTCTGCGACATCGACACCTTCGACATGTCAGACCCGGAGGCCTACGCGCAGTACGACTGGTCGCTCTACGGCACCGTGATCAACTGCGGCGCCTACACCGCCGTGGATAAAGCCGAGACCCCCGAGGGCCGCGCCATCGCCTGGAAGGCCAACGCGACCGGGCCGGCCTTGCTCGCCCGCACCTGCTCCGAGCACGGGATCACCTTGGTCCACGTGTCCAGCGACTACGTCTTCGACGGCACCGCCGAGGTGCACGACGAGGAGGAGCCCCTCAGCCCGCTGTCCGTCTACGGCCAGACCAAGGCCGCCGGCGACATCGCCGTGGCCGGGTGCCCGCGCCACTACATCATGCGCTCCAGCTGGGTCATCGGCGAGGGCCACAACTTCGTGAAGACCATGAAGGCGCTCTCTGACCGCGTAGCCGACCCCGAGGACGGGCTCGAGCAGGTGACGGTCGTGGACGACCAGCTGGGCCGCCTGACCTTCACGCGCGACATGGCCGAGGCCATCTTCCACGTGCTGGGGACGCACGCCCCCTACGGCACCTACGACTGCACCGGCTCCGGCGCCGTGAAGAGCTGGGCGGACATCGCCCGAGCCGTCTTCGAGGCCGCCAACGGCAACGGGGACAGGGTCGTGCCGGTCAGCACCGCCGACTACTACGCCGGCGCCGAGGGCCCCGTCGCCCCGCGCCCGGTCCACTCCGCGCTCGACCTCTCCAGGCTCGAGTCGGTCGGGTTCCACATGCCCGACTGGGAGGAGGAGCTGGGGGAGTACTTGGATAATTATTTTGCTTAATGAAAGAGAAACAATGACTAATCAAAAAGTACTCGTGACGGGAGCCGCCGGCTTCATCGGCGCATTCCTCGTCAAGAAGCTGCTTGAGGAATCTGACGACGTTATTGTCGGCCTCGACAACCTCAACAGCTACTACGATCCCGGTATCAAGCATGCGCGCCTGCGCATGCTGACCGAGACCGACACAGGCGGCCGCTTCACCTTCGTGCGCGGCGACCTGTGCGACGCCGCCCTCATCGAGCGCCTATTCGCGGAGAACTGCTTCGACGTCGTGGTGAACCTCGCCGCCCAGGCGGGCGTGCGCTACTCCATCGAGAACCCGCGCGCCTACCTCGAGAGCAACCTCGTCGGCTTCTTCAACGTGCTCGAGGCCTGCCGCCATCACCCGGTCAGGCACCTCGTCTACGCGAGCTCCAGCTCGGTCTACGGCGGCAACAAGAAGGTGCCGTTCTCCGAGGAGGACCGCGTCGACTCGCCGGTGTCGCTCTACGCCGCCACCAAGAAGTCCAACGAGCTCATGGCCGCCGCCTACTCCAAGCTCTACTCCATCCCGGCCACCGGCCTGCGCTTCTTCACGGTGTACGGCCCCATGGGCAGGCCCGACATGGCCTACTTCGGCTTCACCGAGAAGCTGCGCCGCGGCGACACCATCAAGATCTTCAACATGGGCGACTGCCGCCGCGACTTCACCTACGTCGACGACATCGTCGAGGGCGTGAGGCGCGTCATGGGTGCCGCGCCCGAGGTGAAGATGGGCGAGGACGGCCTGCCGCTCGCCGCGCACCGCGTCTACAACATCGGCAACTCGCACCCCGAGAACCTGCTCGACTTCGTCGACACGCTGCAGCGCGTGCTGGTGGAGGAGGGCGTGCTCCCGGCCGACTACGACTTCGAGGCCCACAAGCAGCTCGTGCCCATGCAGCCCGGTGACGTACCCGTCACCTATGCCGACACCACGGCGCTCCAGCGCGACCTGGGCTACAAGCCCGCGACTCCGCTCGAGGACGGCCTGAGGGCCTTCGCCAAGTGGTATCGCGAGTACTACAAGGTGGAAGCCGAGTAATGGGAAAAGGTAAGGCCAAGGTCTGCCTCGTCTCGTCGTCTGGCGGCCACTGGGAACAACTTCAAAAGCTCAAGCCGCTTGTGGACAAGTACGGCGGCTTCTTGGTCACCGAGAAGACGCCCTTTGTTAAAGGCTGTCCCTATCTGATGATGCAGACCGACCTCAAGGACAAGTTCATGCCCGCGAAGATGCTCGTAAACGGCATTCATGCCTGTGCAATTTGGGCAAAGGAGCGGCCCGACGTCGTTGTGACTACTGGCACGATGGTGGCATACCCTTTCTACCTCCTTGCCGTTTTGTTCCGCAAGAAGTTCGTTTTCGTTGAGACCTTCGGTCGGTCTAACGAACCCACTGTTGCTGGCAAGCTCATGCAAAAGCATGCAGACTTGTTCTTCGTGCAGTGGGAGAGTCAGAAGAGGTTCTATGAGAAGGCGCGGTACGTGGGGTGTCTCTATTGATATTCGTGTGCGTGGGCTCTAGACCCTATCAGTTCAATCGGCTATTTGAGGAGCTTGACGGGCTCGTTACCGCCGGGCGCGTGAGAGGCGAGGTGTTCGCTCAGATAGGCGCCTCGACCTATGAGCCCAGGAACTTCGCATTTGAGCACTTCATGGACCCGGATGACTTCAAGGAGAGGATGACCGAGGCCGACATCGTGATAAGCCACGGGGCGTCGGGCTCCATAATGGGGGCTCTCAATGCCGGCAAGAAGGTCATCGCGGTGGCTCGCCTGGCCAAGTACGGCGAGCACATCAATGACCACCAGGTGGGTATCAACGAGACGCTGGCCGCCGAGGGGCTGGTGCTTGCGGTTCGCGAGATGGATGAGCTGAGCGACGCCATAGAGGCAATGGAGTCTGGCCGAGTGCACCTGAAGCCGTGGCACAACCCGACTCCGAACGCCATCATCGACGAAATCGACCGATTCATACAGGAGGAAGTGCTGTGATGTGCAGCGATGGCAAATGCGTTCTCGTCGTTGATTTGGACGGCACATCGCTCAACGACGAAGGTATTTTGCCAGCTGTAAACAAGGAGGCATTAAACAGTTTTGCAGCAAGCGGCGGAACGTTGATTGTGAGTACCGGAAGATCGAGGTCGTCGGCTCTCGACGTTTTAGACGGGGTCAATCTCAGCGATGGTTTCCTAACGTGCGACAACGGTTGCACGGTTTTCAAAGGGGCTTGCGCCGAAGGTTTTGAATTGCCTGGTATTTCTTCTTTTGACGTTGAAGCTGCTCTCAGGTTTGCAAAAAACAAGAACTGCCGAGTTAATGTTTTCACAGATTGCAACAACTATGCTCCGATCTATCTACGCAATCTTCCGCAATGCCTTGCGAACATAATGAGGCGTCTGACGGGCTCAAGAAGCAGGGCGATTGCTTCCCTCCATGCACTTACTTCAAAGCACGGTGATGAACGGGTGAAAAAGATTTGGCTACGTGGGCTTCTGTGCGATGATTTGCCTTCCCTTAACGAGGCGCTTTCCTCCTCGACAGCCTATTTGATAAACGACTATGGGGTGGTTGAGGTCGCCTCGAATGGCTCGAGTAAGCTGACTGCTGTTGAGCTGATTTTGGAAAAAGAGAAGATTAAGCCGGAATGCGTCTATGTTGTGGGGGACGACGGAAACGATCTGTGCTTATTTCAAAGGTTTCCCAACTCGTTTGCGGTTGGGAATGCTCGTGATGAGGTAAAGGCGGCAGCCAATTGCGTCGTTGCCACCAACAATGATTTCGGGGTGGCTGAAGTCGTGAATCTCATTGAGGCCGACAGGAGGCGTGGGTAGCTATGCATTTCGAGGACGTAACACAATTTGGTAAAAGATGCCTTGCCCCGTTGAGCGATGAATCGTTTGATAGCTTGATTTACTACCTTAAAACCCGCAAAAGGCTGAATCTGGCAAATCCTCGCACATATACGGAGAAGCTCCTGTACATCAAGCGAAACGACCACAACCCTTTGATGACGGTCTGCGCCGACAAGTACAGGGTAGGGGAGTACCTGGCACAATGCGGTTGCGCTTCGATGCAGAAGTGCATTTACGGTATTTACCAAAATCCATACGAGATCGATTTGAAAGAACTCCCGGATAGGTTCTTCCTCAAATGCAACCACGGGTCACGGGGAAACTACCTCGTAGATTCGAGCACAAGGGGGGACTTCCCCACCATGCAAAAAGAACTCGCCTCAATTTTGAAGAGAAATTACTACTGGCAATCACGCGAATGGGCCTACAAGGAGATTAAACCTTGCGTAATCTGCGAAGAAGCATTGCTTGATAGCCAAGGGTCTCTCCCGGTGGACTACAAGTTCTATTGCTTTAACGGCAAGGTGGAGTACTTCATGGTCTCGATTGGCGAGTACGAGCATCACGCGAGGAACCATAAGTTCGGACGGGATTGCAGAAGTGTTGATTATAAGTTTAAAGCTGCGCCTACGCTTCCCGAGTCGGAAATCGTGCTGCCTGCCAACATTGACGAGATGATTGCCATTTCTGAACAGCTTGCGCAACCGTTCAGGCACGTGCGCGTCGACCTTTATGATATCGAAGGTCGGATTGTTTTTGGTGAACTGACGTTTTATTCGAATGGCGGCTTCGTCTGCATACCCAATGAAGAAACCGAGCTCGAGCTTGGTAACCTTCTTTCTATAGACGGGTTGGCCAGAAGGTCGAAGAGCAATGAGTAGCCCGAAGATTTTGGTCATGTCGACCAACGGTATATTGAAAGACGGAATCACTTCGTGGCTTGTAAGCATCTTTGGCGCCATGAATCTTGAGGGATTGGATGTTTCAACCATCGCTTTCGAAGGTACAAAGCCAAGGATTATTGAAGAGGTCGAGGCTGCGGGAGTCGAGGTAATCATTCTTCCTCACCGACAACGTAACGCGAAAGCTTATTATCGCGAGTACAAGCGCCTCCTTGCAGACAGGCATTTCGACATTGTCCATGTGTGCTGCAATAGCGCTATGGCTGCGTTCGAGCTGGCGGAGGCTAGAAAACGTGATGTGAGAATGCGTATCGCGCATTCTCGCAATACGATGTGTTCACATCGTATTGCGAGTTTCCTTTTAAATCCGCTGTTCCAGGCGAGCGTGACAGATCGCTATGCATGCGGAATCGATGCGGGCAAATGGTTGTTCGGGAACAGGCCGTTCACCGTCATACCCAACGGGAAGGACCTGACTGCATACGCTTTCTCCCCAGAGGACAGAGAGGCGTCGCGAATAGAGCTCGGGCTGTCCGAGGGCGAGGTTGCCTTTGGGCATGTCGGCGGGTTTAACGCGCAGAAGAACCACGGCAAGCTCCTCGAGGTTTTCGCCGAGCTTTATCGCCGCAATCCTTCGCGGCGGCTATTCCTCGTCGGCGAGGGGCACCTGATGCCCGAGGTCGAGGAAAAGGCCGGAGCACTCGGCCTCGACGGGGCCGTGCGGTTCCTGGGCCGCCGGGACGACGTACCTAGGTTGCTCAACGCGATGGACTGCATGGTGTTTCCCTCGCTGTACGAGGGATTCCCGAACGTTGTCTTGGAATGGCAGCTGAACGGGCTGCCCGTTGTCATGTCCGGCGCGATTACCGATGAGTGTGCCATCACGCCGCTCGTGTCGCAGGTTGCTCTGGCTGCCTCGCCCGTTGCGTGGGCGGATGCTACAGAGCGCGTCATGGAGGGTCGTAATCGCGTGTCGGACAGCTGCGCGTCCTGCGAAGTCGCTAAAGCTGCAGGTTACGACATTAGGGAGAATGCGGCGATGCTCCGCCGGCTGTACTTTGAGGGAGTTGAGAGATGCGGTTAGTCAAACTGTTCAAATGGTCCTCGAGCGCCGCGCGCGTTGCGGCTACGAAGTCGAGACGTGGGCGCAGGCTGCGTCTGCCGCATGGCGGCAAGCCCGTGTACCTGGGGCGCGCGTCACGGCTTGTCGTCGAGGAGAATGGCGTCATGGGGCTATGTCGTGGTTCCTATATCGACGACTGTTGTCGCCTGAGCGCCTTGTGCGGCGCACCGCTCGCGAAGTCGATGGCGTAGATGGCGCTGCTGCAGAAGCTCAAGAAGCTCAAGAAGCTCAATCGCGAGACTGTGCGCCTCAAAGTGCACAACGATTTTTGGCTGCCTAGGACCTGCAAAGCCCGCGCGAGGAAGCTTGAGGTGGACGGCTTCACCATCATATCCAACAACTGCTGGGGCGGCACGATCTACGAGAGCTACGGCATGCGCAAGGATTCGCCAACCGTGGGGATGTTCATCATGCCGAGCGACTTCGTGCGATTCTGCGCTGATCTTGATCGCTACCTTGCCGAGCCGCTGGAGTTCATCTCGACCGACGAGTCCAAGTGGAAGGACGTGCTGGCTGAGAAGGATAATTGGGGAACCTACCTTATCGGCCTCATCGGCGATGTGGAGCTGCACATGCTGCACCACCACGACGGGGCGACCGCCCGGCGCAAGTGGGAGAGCCGCGTGAAGCGCGTCGACCACGACAGGCTTATCTTCAAGCTGAACGACCAGAACAGTGCCACCGAGGAGGACCTGCTGGCGTTCGACGCGCTGCCTCTTGAGCACAAGCTTGTGTTTACGGCCAAGGAGCACCCGGGCGTGCGGTGCTGCAGACGCATCCACTGTCCGAGGGGCAGCGAGTTCATCCAGGCGTCGTGGGAGCCCTTCGGCGCGAACCGGTCGTTCAACGTGACCGAGTACATAAACGGCTGCTTCGGCGGCAGATAGGACCTCAAGAGGAAACGTGACATTAGAGAACCGAGATATTATTTTCGTGAGTAACGCGCTCGCCAACGGCGGTGCTGCGCGCGTGATTTGCGTGCTGGCCGCAGAGTTCGCCGAGCGCGGCAAACGCGTGGGTATAGCCGTGTACAGCGACCACGACGGGGAGTACCCCGTGGCGGAAGGGGTGCAGAAGGAATACGGGCCACAGGGCTCGGGCGTCGCGACCATGGCGCGCCGCATCGCGTGGCTGCGCGGCATTGCGAGGCGTAACCCCGGTGCCTGCATTGTGGCGTTTGAGTACTTCGTGAACATGCAGACTGTTGTCGCGTGTGCGGGGCTTCCCAATCGCCTGGTTATCTCCGAGCGCAACGACCCAGCACGCGTGGGAAGCGGCAAGAAGACCGACTGGCTGCGCGAGCGCCTGTACCGCCGCGCTGACATGCTAGTGTGTCAGACCGACGACGCGGCGGCGTACTTCTCCGACAAGGTGCGGAAGACCGTCATCTTGAACCCCGTGAAGAAAAACCTGCCCGAGCCGTTTGACGGCGAGAGGCGCCATTCCGTGACGTGCTTCTGCCGCTTGGAGAAGCAGAAGAACCTGGGGATGCTGCTGCGCGCGTTCGCCGAATTTTCGAATGCGCACGGCGATTGGACACTGGAGATTTACGGGGACGGTTGCGAGCGCGAGGCGCTCGTTTCGCTTGCAGCTGAGCTCGGTATTTGCGAGAAGGCCTTCATCAAGTCTGGACGCCAGGACGTGCACGATGTTGTGCGCGATGCCGGGATGTTCGTGCTGCCCAGCGACTACGAGGGGCTTTCAAACTCGATGCTCGAAGCCATGGCCCTTGGGTTGCCCGTCGTCTGTACTGACTGCCCCTGCGGCGGTGCGCGCATGGTCATCCGCGACGGTAAGAATGGACTACTGGTCCCTGTGGGGGGCGAGCGGGAGCTGGTTGATGCGATGACGCGCATTGCCGATGAAAAAGGGCTTGCTGCGCGTATTGGATTGGCTGCCGCCGGCTTGCGTGAAGAGTTATCGGTTTGCGTTATTGCGGACCAATGGTGTAAGGAGCTCGGTGAATGACGTCTTCAACTGTTTCAATGTCCGGCGTTTCTCCTTCGGTGGGGCGAGGGCTCTTGGATACTCTTCGTATCAGCGATATTTGTTTAATCATCTATTCTTTGGCTAGCGTTGCTTTTGATGATGGCTCGGTTGTTTCGCAGTTGGCTCGCATTTTCGTTGTTGCGGGAACGATCACTGAGGCTACTTCGATTCGTTTTAAAGTAACCGGGTATCATGTCTGGCTTTTTATTTTCACTTCAATAGTATTTATTTCCAGGTTTTGGGCTTTTTCACGTTCTGGAGCAGTTGGTTTATTTAATACCGTCCTTTTCAACTTTATATGCCTGAGCTGCGTTGCAATTTTGATATGCGGTGATTCACGGCGAATCCGTCTAGTTGTTGGATGTATGGCTATAGCTCCGATTATTCTTGAACTTCGTGTTATTTTGACCGGCGGGTTGCTTGCCTTTCTCGGCAGCAGGTCAGTTGGTTCAATTAGCGCCAACTCTGTAGGTATGTTTTCATCTTTTGGCATTTACTTTTCTTATGCACTTTATAAAGAAAATAAGAAGGCATGTTGGTTATTACTCTCTGTTCTAAATCTATGCATTTCCTTACTTTCAGCTTCTCGCAAAGCGCTTATGGTTATCGCTCTTGTTGCGCTTCTGCTTGTGGTTTTAGATTCAGAAAACAAGGACGTCCTTGGCAAGTTCGCTAAGATCGCTTTAGTTGTTGCATTTTTGATCCTTGCTTTATTTCTCGTTATGAATATTCCCTTTTTGTATGATCTTGTCGGAGTTCGCCTTGAAGGAATGATCAATGGGTTTTTTGGATCAGGAGGCAACATCGATGCAAGCACTAAAACGAGAATGGGACTCGTTGAGTACGGCATCGAATGGTTTCAAGAGAAGCCGCTTCTTGGATATGGTGCCGATAACTTTCGGTATTTGATGGCGGCATTTCATCCCGGCCAGACGGCCTTCTATGCTCATAACAACTACATTGAACTGCTTGTTAGCTATGGGATTGTAGGCACTTCAGTTTATTACTTCATCTATGTGAAGATGATTGCGTCTGGTTTGTCTAGGCGAAAAAAACTGTCATTTCTTGAATTGATTTCGGTTTGTTTATTAATAGGCCTCTTAGTAATAGATTATGGCCTCGTTGACTATTATTCGCGCGATGCCCAGCTATTTATTGTTCTCGTCTGGGCAATTATGAACGGCTTTCATGAATTCAGCTATTTGGAAGGTGCTTCTAGTGATTAACAAATTTATACAAAACCCTTATTTTATTTTTAGACAACCATGCGTTCTTGATTTAATGCGTTCAGTCTCTGATGAAACATTTCTAAAGCTTCAATTCCGTGCACGCATTGGTCGAAAGTTGGACCTTAATAATCCGCGTTCGTTCAATGAAAAGCTCCAATGGCTAAAGGTTCACGATCATAATCCCCTCTACCCGACTTTGGTTGACAAATATGCTGTAAAGAAATGGGTTGCAGCTAAGATTGGTTCTGAACATGTGAGCAAAACTTATGGTAAATGGGAACAAGTTGAAGAAATTGACTTGAATTTACTCCCAGATCGTTTTGTTCTTAAAACAAATCATGATTCTGGTGGCGTAGCCATCTGTAGCAATCGCTCAGAGTTCGATTTTGATTTTGCAAGAAAGAGCTTAGACCAGCATTTAAAAACAAATTATTATTGGCGCACTAGGGAGTGGTCTTATAAAAGCGTAAGGCCTTTGGTGTTTGCTGAGGAGTATTTAGAGTCAGATGCTTCTGATGGAGATCTGCCGGACTATAAGGTTTTATGTTTTGGCGGTGAACCGAAATTAATTGAAGTGCATAAGGGACGCTTCAGCTCGCATACACAGGATATTTATGACTGTGCTTGGAACCGAGTAAAAATGAGCGACTGGGGTTACCCCCAATCTGATGAGGTGTTTGGGAAGCCGCGCCAGCTTGAATTAATGCTTGAATTTAGTGAGCTCCTGTCTCGGGGACTTCCCCATGTTCGCGTGGACTGGTATCTGTCGCATGAAAGACTTATTTTTGGCGAAATGACCTTTTATGATGGTGCGGGTTTTAGCCCCTTCGATGATTACGCTGACGATCTTTGGCTTGGATCCTACCTGGAACTCCCTCTGTCATCGGCTTCTGACTGATCTCGCACTATTAATCATCGTTGTTGCATGAGGTTTTATCTTGAGCGTAAATAGAAATTCTAGTTTCGAGCTGCTGCGCATCATTGCTATGCTGATGATCGTCCTGCATCATTTATGTCTTTATGCTTGTTCTAATATTGTTAATCCTGTGGTAGATTTGGCGAAAAATTTAATGATTCCAGGCGGAAAAATTGGCGTGGATTTATTTGTTTTAATTTCTGGTTATTTTCTTTCGCGAGGAAGCATTCGTTCTATTTCGTTATTGAAAACAATTTCAGCAGCTTGGTTTTACGCATTTACGCTTGGTGTTTTCTGCGCGTTTTTATATATTGACCAATTTGAGATGGCTATTTTTGTCAAATCATTTATGCCCTGCGAGGGTGGCCTCCCTTGGTTTGTGACGGCTTACCTTGGAATGTATCTCGTTTCGCCTTGGCTGTCGAAGCTTGCTGACAACCTGGATTTATATCAATTTAAATGCATGATTAGTGTCGGCATTCTCATGTTTACAGTTGTACCCATGTTCCCTGGCTGCTCATTTGTAACAAGCAATTTCGCTTGGTTTTGCTTCCTCTTTTTTGTTGCTTGTTTTATAAGACGTTTTGGAATATCGAAAACTATCGCAACAAGGTTGGCTGTTTGGGGCTTTTGTTTTTTGCTGTTCGCAATTGTGGTTGGGGAAATTGCTGAATTTCATCATCATGATTGCATGAACTTCGTTTTGAGTCATGTTTCGTCTATGAATGCCGCCCCAGCTTTTATGATTGCCGTTGGCGTGTTTTGTTTGTTTGGTCGCCTTCAATTAGGTTCGATTTATTGGCTGAACTCTATTGCCCAGTGTACTTTTGGCGTTTATCTGATCCATGAAAATACATTTATTAGGGTACTTTTGTGGCCTAGTTTCCAGTCTGTATTCGATCATGGGCTTCTTTTGATGGTGCTTAGTGCGTTGCTTTCTACAGTTTTGGTATTTTCGATTTGCGCCGGAGTTGATTTCATTCGCATTCGTTTAGTTGAAAAGCCTCTGTTTCGTTTGCTCGGAAATAGATTCGCGTTTTCTTTTGCCAGGATAGACCGTTTTTTGAATGGTAGTCCAGCGGCATAGCTCTAAGTTGATATACACGTGGTTTTAGGGCGGTAGTAATGTCTGTAAATTTAAATAAAAAAGCAGCTAATGCTGCCAAGTGGTCAATATTGACTGAAGTGCTCGTTAAGCTTGTATCGCCAGTTACTCAGTTGGTTCTGGCTCGAATTTTAGCTCCTGCTGCCTTTGGCGTAGTTGCCACCATCACGATGATCACCAGTTTTGCTGATATGTTTTCCGATTCTGGTTTTCAAAAGTATCTTGTGCAGCATGATTTTGCAGATAAATCTGATCTTTACCGCAACGCTAACGTTGCATTCTGGACGAACATGATAGTTTCTGTTTTCATGTGGCTTCTTATTGCGGCGTTCAGTAATTCGCTTGCCTCGATGGTGGGTAATCCCGGGCTGGGCTTTGCTCTTGTTGTTGCCTGTGCATCGCTTCCCATGACATCGTTTTCCAGTATTCAGCTCGCTCTATTCAGGCGTAACTTGGACTTTAGATCGCTTCTTCCCATTCGTACAGTGGCGGCCTTAATTCCGTTGTTCGTTACTCTACCGCTCGCCTTAGCTGGTTTCGATTATTGGTCGTTAATAATCGGTACCATTGCAGGCAATTTGTTTAACGCGGTTGCGCTCACAATTAAATCTGAATGGAAGCCCTGTCTGTTCTATTCAAAACAATTGTTATTTGAAATGTTTTCTTTTAGTGGATGGTCATTGCTTGAGGCAATTGCCATCTGGCTAACTTCTTGGGCGGGAACGTTTGTGGTGGGAGGTCTTCTGAACTCCTATTATCTGGGCCTATATAAGCAGCCGATGACTTTGGTCAATTCGGCATTTGCATTGGTGACTAACGCAACAACTCCTGTATTGTTTTCCTCCCTTTCTAAGTTACAAAATAACAACGCTGAGTTTAGACGGTTCTTTTATAAATTCCAATTTAATGTCTCTATGTTTGTGCTGCCCCTTGGTTTCGGCATCTTCTTTTTCCGAGACTTTCTGACAAATGTTTTGTTGGGAAACGCTTGGAATGAGGCATCGTTAATGCTTGGCTGTTGGGGACTGTCTTCGGGTTTGACTATAGTCTTTGGACACTATTGCAGCGAGGTCTTTCGTGCAAAGGGTAAGCCTAAGGTATCCCTAGTTTGCCAGTGTATTTACATGTTAGTTATGGTGCCGACGCTATTTATAAGCGCATCAATCGATTTCACCTGTCTTGTTCTTGCAAATTCAGTTATTCGAGTGATGGGTATCTTTATTGATCAGGCTGCTTTGTATCGAGTTGCAGGGATATCTCTGGCATCTGTTGTTAAGAAACTGAGAACACCTCTAATCGGATCGCTGGTATTAGGACTTACCGCCTTTTTAGGCTCTTCAATCTCCGGCCCATCATGGTCTCTCAACATCATGGCGATCATTGCTTCGATTGTGATTTACTGTGCTGTTTGTTGCGTGTTTCGCGATGGTCGTCTCTTCATTAAGCGATTGATGTCCTCATTGGTAAGTCGTTTTTAATGACCGAAGCGTCTAGATATTCGAATTTATTGGATATTCTTGTTAAAGGGTATTGTTGTCTTTCTTTGTGCCATGTGCCGTCTATCGTGTTATGGTCGCCAAGCGAATATCAAGCTGTGGCGCAACTTAAGGATTTAATTCATTGAATATGAAGGCCGTGCCGCACCCTTCGAATGCCGACGATCAATCAGCTCCTAAACTTGAGGCCGCATGGCTTCCGCGATGGCTGCCATGGGCATCGTCGCGCCGACCATGGACGTGCACGCGATCGCGCAGAGCAGGTAGTAAAGGGGTCGTTTCATAGCGGAGCCTCTCGGTGAGCAGCCAATAGGGTCCGAAGGCAGCTCCAGGCCAGCACTCCGCACATATTTTGTTGGGGTTTATTTTACGGGAACACCAGTCAACATCAGCGAACTTTCTGGGGAATGTTGGGGAGGGGAGGGATGGTTGGTTGCCCGGTGACGTTGTGAATCGCGTTGAGTTGACTATGCCTGATGCGGCAAATCCGGCATGAGGCCGTCTCGCGCTTCTTCGAGGTTCGACACCGATTCCTTCCAGGAAAAGTCTGCGAGGCTACTGCCCAGGTCCAGCTCTGCATGGTCGTACTTTTCGATTTTGCAGCCTGAGTGATTCTCGTCTGGCAAAAGGCGACATTCGACTGGTCGCGACCCGATGATTCGATACTCCTTCTGATATGTGTACTTGGGCGTTTTGATAACGAGATTGTGCGGGATGCCCTCAAAAATCTCGCGGATCAGTTTTGGCCCGGGGACGCCGTAGGAGATGGGACCGTGGGCGTAGATGCATCCGTCTTCGGCAATGTGTCTGTCGGCGAGGCGCGCGAAGCTGGCGTACTGCACAATGCCGATCCACCCGTCCGCGCACCCGAACTCCTGGATCATTCGCATCGGGATTTTCACGGCGTTGTCGACGATATCGTTCTCGCGGACCGTGTACATGCAGTAGATGGGCAGGCATGAATATCCGTAGAGGCATACCCCGGGGGCCATGGACGCCTCGAGCGGATCGCCCTGCTCGTCAGGCAGGCCATGGTAGTAGCCGGCCGCGTTCATGTAGAGGCGACCGTTCAGCAGGTCTTCGATGTACGCCACTTTGGGTGCGAACTTGAGTAGATATGCGATGCCGTCGTTGGGCATGGCGTGTCCTTTCTTGGGTAGTGATATCTCGGACCGCCTAGTGCGGCCAGGTTCTTTGCTACCAAGGTAAGGGCTCCTAGCGGGATCCTTGTGCGGGAGTGGTGCGGGTCGCTGGTGTTGCTCGGGGGTTGTGATCGCTCTCGGCGCCGGGGGGGGTGCATGTCTGTGGAGCGTTCCGGGGGTTGTTTCCGGGCAGGGGAGTGTCGGCTGCCGTCAGTTAATAACGAATTTGGGGCGAGCTCACAATTGAGGCTGTCCTGCGCAACCTCAGCGGGGCAACGTTCCTCAGACGCGTGCTGGAAGTGGTGCCGTGTGATTGGGCCTCGCTGTAGTGCCAAACGTTGCGGGCATTGATGCGGGATTTCTGTCAAAGAGATTCTTATTCGTTCTGGTTTGCCTGATGTATGAGGCTCAAGTGGTCCAGGTATTCGTGTCGTGTTTTGTGGGTATGACCGAATTAGCTGAAACAAAGGCCTAACCGTCCTCATCTAGACTCCGAGCCTCGGTTTTCAAGGGCCGACCCCGGATGATGTGGCGTCTCTGCGAGTTGGCGTATCCGGTCGTTTTTGACAAAAGCCAATATGATTTGCCAAGGAACGGATTGCCAATCAGGTTCTTAGTTGGGGGCGTAGCGTCCCCTGATCGCATAGATGAAGTAAATTGGAAACTGGCAATAGCCGAAGGTGACCGTGCTGCTCACCAAGGATGTTCCCAGCGGGTTGCTTTTAATTGCATATTGCGGCGCGTTGCCATATTCGGCCTGTCGGCATAACGGTTGCCGGGTTTTGGGCTATTGTTTTCCATGATTTTACGTTGACCTTCTTCCTGGTGTTTCGGCAGGGGTAAGGACGCTTTGTGGAGGCGATTATATGTCTGATGTTAAGAAACAGCACTACGTGCCGCGTTTTTATCTGAAGTCGTTTACTAATCAAGATGGCTTTCTTTATGCGGTGAAGCGTGAGCCAAGTGGTTTGGGTCGCATATTTCAAACTAAACCGGAAGGCATTTGTTTCGAGAAGTACCTTCATGAGGTAAAGAGACGGACCCCAATAGATGGGGAGCGATTTATTGAACAGGGGTCTGCTGAAAAGGCATTAAGCAAGATGGAGAATGACCTTGCGTACGATTACAGACTGCTTATAGAGCATTTGGATTCCGGCGTGTTTTCTGACACTGATGAGACCTGTGAGCTGCTCGAACGTCTTATACTTCTCATTTCGTTATTACTCGTAAGGAGCCCAAAATATCTCAAGAGGGTAAGAAGTAATGCTGCATCCTACGCGGTTGAGTTGGAAGCAGAAGGATTCCTTACTGACGTTGATCGAAAAGAGATGGACGCCGAGAGTTTTGGCGAGGAGTTTGAATCGATTGTAGAGCTTGCTATTCAGGACGCTGCCTTGTTTAAGTTCTGTGAGGGAGCCCCGCTTCATTCGCTGGTTTCTTTGATGCTTAGAATGGATTGCGGCTTTTTCGTGGCGCCTGAGGGGTCAGAGTTTATAACCTCGTCGTTGCCCATCTTTCCTGAGTGGTCGGACATTCAGGAAAGCGATCCCTACAGCATCTACTTTCCGTTGAGCCCTCGATATGGAGTGGTCTTAAAGCAGAGATCAGAGAATGACCGCTTGGTGAGTATTTCCCACATTGATGGCTCCGCAGTCGATGTGTTCAATCGCGCGCTTATGCGCGGTAATGACTCCTGGGATTTCCTTATCGCGAGAGATTACGAGTGTTTGGAATCGCTTGTGGGGAAATGACGGGCTGCGCGGTCTTGACCGTGCAGCCCGTTTAATTCAAGACTTTAGTTCGCTGGCCGCGCAGCGGCCAGCTTTAAACCACCCGCTACGCGGGTGGAGACAAAC
>UQLJ01000036.1:0-17690 GCA_900541825.1 uncultured Collinsella sp. | reverse complement strand
GCGCATAAAGAAAGCCTCCCATTTCTCATGTCCAAGAAATGGGAGGCAGTTCAATCAAGACGGAGCCGGGCCTTTTCTGCATTTGCCCAGATAAAACCTGCCAAAATGAACCTGTCCCTTTTTGGCAGGTTAGCGGAGCTTGCTGGTCTCGAAGTACTCGGGGAACTGGTCCAGAACCTCGGTCTGGTTGCGGAACATCATATGCAGGTGCTTGCTGACCAAAAAGCTCGCTTCGATGGGGTCGCGACCGGCGATAGCGCGGCGAATCTGCTTGTGCTCGTTCACGATGTCCTGATTGTCGAGAACCTGCGTGGCGGCGCGCAGCCAGCGGAAGCGCTCCAGGTCGGCATTGGTCTCTTCGAGCCACGACCACACGGTGCTGCGACATGCGATGCTAAAAATCATGTGATGCATGAGGTTGTCGCTCAAAAAGAAGCCGATGCGATCCTCTTCGGCCATGGCCTTTTCCTGCAGCGCGATGGCGCGGTCGAGCTGCTCGATGCCGGCCGACGTGGCGCGTGCACAGCATTCCACGATCACCTGCTTTTCCAGATGTTCGCGGATGTAACAGGCACTCTCGGCAAGGGTGAGGTTGATGGGTGAGACGTAGGTGCCGCTTTGGGGCACGGTGCGCACCAGGCCCTCTTGCGCCAGACGCACCAGTGCCTCGCGCACGGGCGTGCGACCCATGTCCAGGTCATCGCAAAGCTGCTTGACGCCCAGCTTTTCGCCCGGCTTGTAGTCCAGGTAGACGATTTTGCGTCGAATGGTGTGGTAGGACTGGTCCTGTAGGCTCGTTTCCTGCTCGCCGACGTGCATCGATTCTTCCATAGCGCCTCGCAACTGTTCTATCAAACTCATATGTCAGTTGTTAATTATGCCGCGAATCAGCTCTCCGCGGTGGGTAATTCGGCTCTTGCCTGAGAACTATTGCGGCATCTTAGTCTGTGTTTGCGCAAGGCTGCGCTCAATGTTGCCGTATCATAAGCCGTCGCAAACGTGAAATAGAAAGAAGGAATCCCATATGCAACTGGCAAACATCGTACGCGAGCGCTGGAAAGGCGTCTTGTTCTGCCTGATCATCGCCATTCCCGCGACGTTGCTCGGCAAACAAATTGAGGTGGTCGGCGGTCCGGTATTTGCCATCCTCTTTGGCATGGTCCTGGCGCTCGTCTTTCCCAAGAATCGTCGCGAACGGCTCGCCGCTGGCGTCACCTATACGTCCAAAAAAGTCTTGCAGTACGCGGTTATCCTGCTTGGCTTTGGCATGAACCTCTCCCAGATTCTGTCCAAGGGCGCCCAGTCGCTGCCGATTATCGTGGCGACGATCTCGACCTCGCTTGTCATCGCCTTTGTGCTCTGCCACGTTATGAACGTGCCGGGTAAGATCGCGACGCTTGTGGGTGTGGGTTCGTCGATTTGCGGCGGTTCGGCCATCGCTGCGACCGCACCCGTCATCGATGCCGACGATCGCGAGATTGCCCAGGCCATTTCGGTCATCTTCCTGTTTAACGTTATCGCGGCGCTCGTGTTTCCGACGCTTGGCGGCATGCTCGGGCTGGCCAACGAGGGCTTCGGCCTGTTTGCCGGTACCGCCATCAACGACACCTCGTCCGTAACGGCTGCGGCGAGCGCTTGGGACAGCATGCATCCCGGCGCCAATGTGCTCGAGAGCGCCACGGTGGTCAAGCTCACCAGGACGCTGGCCATCATTCCCATCACGCTGGCGCTTGCTTGCTGGCAGATGCATCTGGCGCGCAAGGCCGGCGGCGACGCTAGGAGCACGTTCTCGCTTAAACGCGCGTTTCCCATGTTTGTGCTGTTCTTTGTGCTGGCGAGTGTGATCACCACGGTGCTTCAGCTTCCCGTGTCCATCACGGCGCCCATCAAGGAGCTGTCGAAATTCTTTATTGTGATGGCCATGGCGGCTATTGGTTTTAATACCGATATCGTTGAGCTGGTCAAAAAGGGCGGCAAGCCCATCGCGCTGGGCTTTTGCTGCTGGATTGGCATTGCGTGCATGAGTTTGGGAATGCAGCACGTGCTGGGAATCTGGTAGAGAAGTAGCTTATTTGCGTGCTGCGTGCTGGTGAGCGCATTCTCACGGTGGAGCGATAGGAGCTCTTGCGGGTATGGCTTGTCCCCAGGTTTATAAGTCCCGAAGAGCTCTTATCGCCCCGCCAGGATGGCGATGCGGGGCAACACCTATACTCGCAGGACGGCGCTTTCTGCCCTATAGTGTTTGGTGAGCAATATCGTTCAATTTTGAAACACTCGGTCGTGCGACCGTCGGCGGTTGCACGTCGCTGCGGACAGAGGCGAATCATGAATAGCGATGCCAAGCTGAACATCTTGACCGAGGCCCTGGCTGCTGCCGGGGCCTCGGCATTGGCAATCGATGCGCGTGGGGACGTCGCGATCTCGACCATGAATGACGCGGCGCTTGAGCGGGATGTGGCGACTTTTGTTGCCGAACGCCTCGACCGTATAGGAGACGGCGCGCGTCTTGTTATGGGGCGTGCGGGTACGCGCCTGAGCCTGACCGTTCGCCCCACCGACAAAGAGGGCGGGGGCCTTTGGGCCGTCGTGGTCCGCGAGGTGCGCGGCGCCGCGGCGCATGCGGGCATCGAGTGGCTCAACGCCGACGAGGTTGAGGCCCGCTACGAATCGAGCGCGTACGGCATCGCTGAGGGGGCGGTCTCGGTGGCTGCGCCGGTTGCAGAGAGTTACGCGCGCGGTGTGCCCCTTATGCTCGAGGGCGAGCTGGGAGCGGGTCAGGTCGAGATCGCCAAGCGCCTCTATCTGGACGGTCCTTTTGCCGGTCAGCCCTTTGTTTCCGTTGCGCTCGATGAGCTCACCGAGCGCGGTTGGCGCCATGTGCTCAAAAGCGCCGAATCGCCGTTGTTCCAAACGGGGCTGACCCTTTGCATTGAGGGCTGGAATGCGGTTGGCCCCCAGCGCCTCCGCGAGCTGGTCTCCACGATGACCGACACCGCGTTGGCGACGCGCTGCCATGTGGTGCTGACAGCGAATGACATGCCGGGCGGCGGCGAAAGTGATCAAGCCGCCTTTGTGACCGAGCGCCTCGCCTGTGCGGTGAGCGTGGCGCCGGCAATCGCCGAGCAGGGAGCCGCGTCGACGAAGGCTGCGCGCTATTTGGAATATCTCGCTGATGCATTTGGGACGGCAGCGCCCACGCTGTCTGCCGCGGCGACGAAGACGCTCGATGCTTACCGCTGGCCGCGCAATTATCTGCAGCTCCGCGAGGTCTCGGAACGACTGTATATATTGGTGGGGGCGGGCACGGTGGACCGCGCTGTGGCGGAGGAAGTGCTCGCCCAAGAGGACGTGATTAAGACCGCAACCTTTGGCGCCCCGACGCTCGAAAGTGACCTGTATATCCTGCGACCGCTGGCCGATACCGAGCGAGATATCGCGCATCTGGTTGTAGATCATCTCCACGGCAACCGAACCCGTGCGGCGGAGGTGCTGGGCATAAGCCGTACAACGCTGTGGCGCTTGCTGAAGGACGATGACCGTTGAGCGAGGCGCCCGTGACCGCGCGCGACGCGTGTGCTACAGTCCAAAGCGTTATTGTTTCGATTTGGTTACGGCGTGCGAGGGCATATGGCTGAGACTTCAAAACCGAGCCGCAGAAGGCGGAGTGCCGCGCCGGTCAACCGACGCACAACATCGGTGACGTGGGGCAAACACGCCTCGGGGTTTGATGGCTCGTTCAAGCGCACTAAATACGGCTATCCTTCGGCAAGCGCCCGCTTGGCAATGCAGGCAGAGTCCTCGCTGTTGGGCCGCAAACGCGTGGTGGGATCAAAGCTCAAGCACGACGGAACGCTCGGCTACATCAGCCGCGGGGCGGCTCGCCGCAGCGGGCTCAATCCCGCCGGCTGGCATCGCTACGTGCCGATCGTGGCCGCCGTTGCAGTGATCGTCATCGCGCTCGCTGCGCTCGGATATGCCGGCGGTGGCGCCAACTTGGACGCAATGTTTAAATCGCCCGAGCTCGCGCATGCAGGCACAGAAGTTGTCGAGGGCGCACAGACCCAGACGGGCGTTGCGCCCCAGCGCGGTATCGTTGCGGCGGCCTCCACCATCGCCGATGCGCAAAAGGACGAAGACAAGCAAGGCGACGACGCCGAAACGGCCCAGACGAACGAAACGACAACAACTCCATCGGCGGGATAAGTTGCGAGTGGGGCAGCTAAAATAGCCCCGTCCCAATTAGCCACCCTCGCTGACGCTCCTGGGTTACCTTACGTAGACCACGTTGTCGCGGCGCGGCTTTGCCTCGGGTAGCGTATCCTCGGCATAGCCCAGAATGCAGTTACCGACACCGCGCAGGCTGCCGTCGGCGGGCAGGCCCCAGCTGGCCAGCAGCTCCAGACCCTCGGGCGAGTCAAAGACCTCATGCGCGCGGTGAATCCAGCACGAATCGACACCCAGTGCATAGGCGGCGTTGAGCAAGTTGCCCATGGCGAGCGAGCCGTCTTCCAGATGTGTGGGCACGCTGCGGTCAACCAGCACCACCACAACGGTCTTGGCGCCATAGAAGGGGTCGCTGTTGCTGCCCATGACCTGGGCGTTGAGCTGTGAGAGACGCTCGACGGTCGCGGGGTCGGTGACGGCGACAAACGTCACCGGCTGGCGGCCCATGCCGCTCGGTGCATATTGGCCGGCTTCGATAATACGTGCAAGCTTTTCGGCCTCGACGGGACGATCGCTGTAGTTGCGGCAGCTGCGGCGGTGAATGAGTGCTTCGATAGTCTCCATGGTGTCTCCTTGCGGTGGCGTTGCAGATGCCCCGTTCATACCCGTCGGGCTCAAACGATAGACGGTCAATTGCCCGGCCAAAAGGATAGATTCCAATTGGGAAAATAGGTTTGCATAAAAGTACCTTCAGAATGTGACAAACCAATGGGATGGTTAAACGTTTTATCCCGTCTACCCTGCGGTTTTTTACCACTTGCCTAAATGACGAACGCATAACCTCTGATAAAGGTTTTACTAAAGGAGTACCAACGTTTATCAATGCGCCGTGGTGGCGCCGGGCCAGGAGGTAACAACATGTTCCAGGCTGGAGATGTCGTCGAGACCGATTTCGAAGGATTTCTGAAGCTGCTGCGTTCCAAGACGCGCGCTTTCGTGTCGATCAACGATCACGAGTACTACATCACGCACACCGATGGCTATTGGCGTGTTCAGGATTGCGAGGCCCTCAACGACAAGGGCCACTTTACTGACTGCTCCGAGCTGGTCAACACGGTCTGCGAGGTCGTCGAGCTGCCGTGGATTGCCGGCAAGAGCCTGCATGACAGCTTCTCGGGCGCTACGGTCTATGAGGCCGTCGCCGCTTAACAGGCGATAAAACCCGATTTTCACGTGACCGCTGGCGCCGCCCCCGCGCCGGCGGTCTTTTTCTGCCGATAGGCAATAAAAATGCACGCATTTGCGGAGAGCCTGTTGACGATAGTCAAAACTCGGACTAATCTAGAGACACAAAATTGGTCAAAAATCGGACAATCGAATGGTGGGATAGATGAATAGTGCGGTTACGTTGGTCGACTTCGACCGGTTGCTCAATGGACTCGACCATATCTATTCGGAGTTCTCGCGCGTCTGCGGCCTTTCGGACTGCGCTTACTGGATGCTCGTCGATACCAGCACGGCGGGCGGCAGTATTGCCGTAAGCCGTCTGACAAGCGAATGGTTCTACAGCAAGCAGACTATCAACTCGGCGATTAAAACCTTGACGGCGCGGGGCTTCGCAACGTTGGAGTTTGCCGAAGGCAGTCGTAAGAATAAGGTTGTGAGCCTGACCGAAGAGGGCAGGCGATTTGCCGAGCGTTATGCGCTGCCGGCACTCAAGGCCGAGCAGCGAGCCTTTGGCGCGCTTGAGCCGTGTGAGCAGCGCGAAATCATGCGCTTGATCGGCAAATTCTCTCAGGTGCTCGGCGAGGAGTGCGAGACATTTAAGCAGCATATCGCTGTCGAGAGCCAAGCCGAGAATCAAGGTGAGGGGGAGTCGTGCGACTGTTAATGAAGTTTCTAAAGCCATATCGAGGGCTTGTCGCAGTGACGCTGCTGGTGCTGCTGGTGGATAACGTCGGTACGCTGTTGGTTCCCACGATGCTGGCGAATATGGTCAACACCGGTATTACTACGGGTGATGTCGACTACATTTTACGCAACGGCCTATACATGTTTATCGCGACCAGCATGGCTAGCGGCGGCACGGTGCTGGGCTGCTATCTTTCGGCGCGCCTGGCCGCCAACGTGGCTTGCGATATCCGCAATGCCGTGTACGACAAGTCGCTCGAACTCGCGGCCAGCGATTTTGAGCGCTTTGGCACCGGATCGATGATCACGCGCTCGCTCAACGACATCAACGTGATTCAGCAGGCTATCCTGCAGACGATTCAGTTGGTGCTGCCGGTGCCGTTCTTGGCCGTCGCGGGCATCATTTTTGCTTGGTTCATCGATCCTGCCATGGGCACGCTTCTGGGCGTAGTCGTTGCGATTGTGCTGGTGGCGGCGGTCTTTACGGTTGCCAACGCGGCTCCGATCTTTATGCGCTTGCAGAACTTTATCGACCGCATGAACGTGGTGCTGCGCGAGAATATTGTGGGCGTGCGCGTCATCCGTGCGTTTAACAAGGAGCGCCACGAGGAACGGCGTCTGGACGAGGTGTTTAGCGAATACGCCGCCAACGCCATCAAAGTCAACCACCTGTTTGTGGGCCTCGACAGCTCAAGCTTCTTTTTGATGAACATCGCCGAGGTGGCGGTGCTGTGGGTGGGCGGCAACCGCGTAGGCGCCCATGCCATGCAGATTGCGAGTATCTCGGCGGTGCTGGAGTATGCAATTCTGATCCTGTTCTTTGTGATGATGGCGCAGATGGTGGTGCTAACGCTGCCACGCGCCGCGGCATGCCTAAGCCGTGCACAGCAAGTGCTGGAGATTGAGCCGAGCATCGTCGATGGCCAGCGTACGCTTGATGCGGCCGCGTCCGACTCAAAGGACGGGGCCGATGCGGTCGCCGTGTTCGATCATATGTCGTTTCGCTTTGACGACGCCGACGAGGACACGCTGTGCAATTTGAACTTTACTTGTCGTCGCGGTCAGACGACTGCAATCGTTGGCTCGACAGGCTCGGGCAAATCGACGGTGGCAAAGCTTCTGCTGAGCTTCCACGATGCCACCAAGGGCGCCGTTCGCCTGGACGGCGTCGACCTGCGCGAGCTTTCGCAAGGTGAGATCCGCGGGCGCATTGCCTATGTGCCGCAGAAGGCGTGGCTGTTCTCGGGCACCGTGGCAAGCAATCTGCGCTTTGGCAACGAAGACGCGACTGAGGCCGACATGCTTCATGCGCTCCAGGTTGCCCAGAGCACCTTTGTGCTCGATCAGCCGCAGGGGCTCGATACCCCGGTGGCGCAGGGCGGTACGAACTTCTCGGGTGGTCAGCGCCAACGCCTGGCCATTGCTCGCGCGCTCATGAAGCGCGCCGACCTGTATATCTTCGACGACAGTTTTTCTGCTCTGGACTTTAAGACCGATGCGGCCCTGCGCCATGCATTGCAAGACGAGACGCGCGATGCCGCGGTGCTCATCATCGCGCAGCGCATCTCGACGATCTTGCATGCCGACCAGATTGTCGTGCTCAAGGACGGCGAGGTTGTGGGCTTGGGCACGCATGGCGAGCTTATGGAAACCTGCGAGGTGTACCGCGCCATCGCGGAATCGCAAATGAAGGGAGGTGAGTAGCATGGCCGAGGAGCTCAAGAAGCAGGGCGGCGTTGATGACGCCGTTGCCGCGGGACTGGTTGAGGAAACGGCTGCCGTAGCACCCGAGCTGGACGAGGCCGCCAAGGCTGCAGCCGAGCGCGAGGCTCGCCGCCAAGCGCTCTACGAGGAAAACGAACGCGCCGAGGACGAGCGCGCCCGCGCCGAGGCAGAGCGCATGCGCGATGTGGACGACGAGGACGAGGACGAGAAACCCCGCGACACCTGGGCGACGGTGCGCCGCCTGTGGAGCGAAGCTGCCGGCGACCATTGGCGCTTCTATATCGTGTTCGCGAGCATTGTGTTCTACGCCATCTTTAACACCGCTGCGCCGGCATATAGCGCCCGCGTGATCGATGAGCTGTGGGGCCACATTCAGGTGGCGTTTGCCAACGGGACCACCTTCAACATCACTTGGGAGAACTGCGGCAAGACCATCTTCGTCTACTTTATGATCTGGACTGCCGCTGCCTCGTTCTATGCGCTCCAGAGCTTTTTGATGTCGAGCGTCGCTGAGCGCCTCAATCTGCGCCTGCGCAACCGCATCGCGCAAAAGCTCAACCGTCTGCCGCTCGCCTACTTTGACGCGCATCGCCCCGGCGAAGTGGTCAGTCGCGCGACCAACGACTTGGACAAGATGTCCGAGAGTATGCAGCGCGGACTGCTGCAGCTGCTGGTGTCGATCGGCACCGTGGTGGGCGCCGTGAGCGTGATGTTCGTGTTTAGCGTGCCGCTCACGCTCGTCTTTTTGTTCTTTATGGCGCTGTCGCTGCTGATGACCAAAGTGGTCTCGCGCCGCACACACGATGTGACGGGCGAGCGCCAGGAGTGGGTGTCCAAGATTACGAGTGCGGTCGAGGAAGGCTATTCGGGCCGTCTGGTGATCCGCGCGTTTAACCGCGAACGCCAAAGTTCTGCCGAGGTGCACCAGGCCTCGGGCGAGCTGGCACGCGTGAGTGCCAAGGCCGACTTTATGATCAATGCCGTCGGCCCTGCGGTGCGCTTTATCGGCCGTTTGGCGCAGATCGTGATCGCGCTGGTGGGCTGCAGCATGCTGGTTGCCGGTCACATGACCGTCGGCGTGTTCCAGGCGTTCTTCCAGTTTATCTACGAGGCGTCCGAACCCATGACGCAGCTGTCGTTTACCTTCAACTCGCTGCAGAGCGCGTTGGCGAGTGCGGAGCGCGTGTTCGACCTGCTCGATGAGCCCGAGATGGAGGCCGATCCGCTGCCGGACGAGGCCGCCAAGCTGCCGGGTCGCGTTGAGGGTCGCGTCTCCTTTGAGCACGTGCGCTTTGGTTATTCGCCCGACAAGCCGCTTATGCACGACGTGTCGTTTACCGCCGAGCCGGGCCAGAAGATTGCCGTGGTGGGAACCACGGGCGCGGGCAAGACGACGCTCATCAACCTGCTCATGCGCTTCTACGAGATTGACGGCGGGCGTATTACGCTCGACGGCGTGGATACGAGCCGCATGGACCGCGGCGAGCTACGTCAGCAGTTTGGCATGGTGCTGCAAGACGCCTGGCTGTTCGACGGCACGATTGCCGAGAACATCGCCTACGGCTGCCCCGAGGCAACACGCGAGGAGATTGTTGCGGCTGCGCGCGCCGCGCAGGTCGACTTCTTTGTGCGCACCATGCCGCAGGGCTACGACACACGCGTGGCCAACGATGCCGAAAGCATCAGCCAGGGCCAGCGCCAGTTGCTGACCATTGCGCGCGTGCTGCTCAACAACCCGGCGATTCTCATCCTGGACGAGGCGACCTCAAGCGTGGACACGCGCACCGAGCTTGCCATCGGCCGCGCCATGGACGCGCTCATGCGCGGGCGCACGAGCTTTGTGATCGCGCATCGCCTGTCGACGATCGTGGACGCCGACCTGATCTTGGTCATGGACCACGGCAACATCATCGAGCAGGGCACGCATAAGGAGCTGCTCGCAGCCGAGGGCGCTTACGCCGACCTCTATCTGAGTCAGTTCGCATAATGTGACAAAGGGACAGTCCCACATGTCACATTAAAAAGAAAGGCGCGCCGGGGATGAATTCCCTGGCGCGCCTTTGCGTTGATGCCGATGTCGTTTTGTGCCGCTTGCGTTCCTAGCGCTCGTCCACGAGCTTGGCGACGAGGGCTTTGAGCTCGGCCACCTCTCGCTCGAGTTCTTTGACGCGGCGGGCATTCTCGGTGATGCCTTGGCGGTTGAGAGCGGACTGCTCGGCGGCATCGTCGGGCATATACTCGCGGTGCTGCTTGGCATCGAAGCTCTCCTCGAACACGCGGCAGCCGTTGCGCTTGATAATGCGTCCCGGCACGCCCACGACGGTGCAGTTGTCGGGCACGTCCTTGACGACAACCGAGTTGCCGCCGATTTTGACGTTGTTGCCGATGCGGATGTTGCCGAGCACCTTGGCGCCCGTGCCCACGGTGACGTTATTGCCGAGCGTTGGGTGGCGTTTGCCGGTCTCGTTGCCGGTACCGCCGAGCGTGACGCCCTGGTAAAGCACACAGTTGTCGCCCACGATGGTGGTTTCGCCGATGACGACGCCCATAGCATGGTCGATAAAGAAGTGCTTGCCAATCTGCGCGGCAGGGTGAATCTCGACGCCGGTGATGTGGCGGGTGATTTGCGAGAGCACACGGGCGAGCGAGCGATGACCGTGCTCCCACAGCCAGTGCTCGGGCACGTGGTTCCACTTGGCGTGCAGGCCAGGATAGGAAAGGAAGATGACTAGACCGTTTTGCGCGGCGGGATCCTGCGCTTGGACGGTCTTGATGTCCTCGCGAATGGTATTGATAAAGCTCACCGGCCGCCCTCCCTTAGCGCCATGGCAATGCGATTCAATAAAGTATAGCGATTCGCTAGGGATTAGGAAGGACAATCTTGGCGGCTTTGCGCGACAGGTGTCAGTTATGCAAACTTGCTGGTAATGGAGTCATGCTTTTGTGGGGTTGCGCACGAGGGGACGCCGCAACCGTATACTGGTCAACTTGGACGTATCCGCGCCCACAACTGAGAGGTTTTACTTCATGGGTTTCATTAATTTTATCGCCGAGCTGCTCAAAGACCCGCGCACCGCGATTGCCAGCTGGATCGCCGCCGGCCCGCTTATGGCCTACGGCTGCGTGTTCCTGATCATCTTTATCGAGACGGGCGTGGTGTTCTTCCCGTTCCTTCCCGGTGATTCGCTGCTGTTCGCCTCGGGTTTCTTTGCCCACAACGGCGGCTTTAACATCGTGGCGCTTCTGGCCACCGCATGGGCCGCTGCCATTTTGGGCGATCAGTGCAACTTTATGATCGGTCACTTCTTTGGCCGCAAGATCATCGCTTCGGGCAAGGTCAAGGCCATGACGCCCGAGCGCATCAAAAAGTCCGAGGACTTCTTGGACAAGTGGGGTCACCTGGCCATCTTCCTGGGTCGCTTCTTCCCGTTTATCCGCACCTTTGTGCCCTTTATCGCTGGCATGGGCGGCATGCACTGGCGCAACTTTGTCGTCTTTAACGTGCTGGGCGGCATTACCTGGTCGACGGTCTTTACGCTGCTGGGCTACTTCTTTGGCGGCATTCCCTTTGTGCAGGAGCACTTTGAGCTGCTGATTATCGGCATCGTTGCCGTGTCGATCATCCCGACCGTGGTCGGTCTGGTTAAGGCCAAGCTGGGCAAACAGAACGCCTAGCTCGAGCCAGTGCGCAGACCGTACAGTTGAGGCCCGTCACTGCTTACGGTGGCGGGCCTCTTTAGCTTCGGTCAAATGAAAATACTTTAGTTAGTTAAAGAAAAACGTTTTATCAGACGCGTGCGGGGAGTACAATCTCGTGCATGCGAATCGACGTGCCATCGGCTTTGATGCTGCTCGCGTGTCCCGTCCGGCTCTACGCTCCGGGCGTGCGACGTTGCGACGCGGTCGGCCTCGGTCCTTGCGTGCGGGTTCGCGAGTATGCAACTGTGTATGTAAGGAGCGACATATGACTGTCGAGAAGAAGGATATCGATTGGGGTAGCCTCGGCTTTGGCTACATGAAGACCGATTACAGCTACGAGGCTCATTGGAAGGATGGCGAGTGGGACGAGGGCGGCCTGACCACCGACCACACCCTGCATGTCTCCGAGTGCGGCGGTATCTTCCATTACTGCCAGGAGGTCTTTGAGGGCCTGAAGGCCTACACCGCCGAGGACGGCAGCATCGTCTGCTTCCGTCCCGACATGAACGCTGAGCGTATGTATAACTCTGCCCAGCGCCTCGAGATGCCCCCGTTCCCCAAGGACAAGTTCGTTGAGGCCGTCAAGCAGGTCGTTTCTGCCAACGCCGCCTGGGTTCCGCCCTTCGGTTCCGGTGCGACCCTGTACGTGCGTCCGTTTATGATCGGCTCCGGTGACGTGATTGGCGTGGCTCCCGCTCCTGAGTACACGTTCCGCATTCTCGTGACCCCTGTCGGTCCGTACTTTAAGGGTGGCCTCAAGCCCGTCAAGCTGCGCGTTTCCGAGTACGACCGCGCCGCACCGCACGGTACCGGCAACATCAAGGCCGGCCTCAACTACGCCATGTCCCTCAAGCCCACGATGGAGGCCCATCGCGAGGGCTATGCCGAGAACCTGTATCTCGACTCCGAGTCCCGCACCTATGTCGAGGAGACCGGCGGCGCCAACGTCCTGTTCGTTAAGGAGGACGGCACGCTCGTCGTTCCGCAGTCGCACACCGACTCCATCCTGCCCTCTATCACCCGTCGTTCGCTCGTTCAGGTTGCTCAGGACCTGGGCATGACCGTCGACCAGCGTCCCGTCGAGTGGGCCGAGGTCAAGGCCGGCACCTTTGTGGAGTGCGGCCTGTGCGGCACCGCTGCCGTCATCTCCCCGGTTGGCGAGATCGACAACAAGGTTTACGGCGCCGACGAGACCGTGACCTTCCCGGCTGGCTACACCGAGATCGGCCCTGTGATGAAGAAGCTCCGCGAGACCCTGACTGGCATCCAGTCCGGTGCTGTCGAGGACAAGCACAACTGGGTTTACACCGTCGCGTAAGCTGTCTTAGCTGTCCGGCCCGAGGGCGACCTTCCTTTCCGGCGCGTCCTCGGACATGAAAGAACCTCCGCTGCGCACTTTGTGCGGCGGAGGTTCTTTCGTCCTGCGGAGTGCGCCGGAAAGGAAGGTCGCCCTTTTGTTTTGCTTCGCGCCATGTGGGGGCGGTGGCGACGTGCATTTTTGCGAGTATTCTGCAATCGAAGGCCCCTGCATACCGACCTCGGGCAAAAAATCGGGATTTCTCGATGTTTTCTACGGATGATGGGCGGGGTTATGGGCTGACAGCGTTTGATTTGCAGGGATATTCGCGGTCTTTGGCATTTATCGTGGCGCCCGAAGCTCTTGGTTATGTTGAATACTCCTAAAAATGCACGGCGCTTAGAGGGGGACCTTCGCGAAAAAGGAAACCGCCCCGTCGAAGTATGCATTCGACGGGGCGGTTTATGCATTTGGTCGATTAAGGATGCGCTGCCAAACTACTAGAACTTGACGGTCGGGGCCTGGCGGGCTGCTTCGGCGGCCTCGAAGCCCTGGCGCTCCTTAAACTGGAAGATGCCGGCAAAGATGACAGCCGGGAACGTTTGAATGGCGTTGTTGTAGCTGAGCACGCAGTCGTTGTAGCTCTGGCGTGCATAGCTAATCTTGTTCTCGGTATCCTCGAGCGATGCCTGCAGCTGCGTAAAGTTGGTGTTTGCCTTAAGATCGGGATAGGCCTCGGCTACGGCGAAGAGCTGGCGCAGCGCACCGGTCAGCACGTTGTCGGCTTCCATCTTGGCTTCGGGCGTGGTGGCCTTGACGGCGGTGTTACGCGCGCTGATCACGGCGGAGAGCGTCTCCTGCTCGTGCTTGGCGTAGCCCTTGACGGTCTCGACCAGGTTGGGGATCAGGTCGTTGCGACGCTGCAGCTGCGTATCGATGTTCTGCCAGGCGTTATCGATGCGGTTACGCTTGGTGACCATGTTGTTGTAGATGCCGGCGATGGCGCAGGCAATCACAATGACAACAACGATGCCGATGATGACGGGAAGCATGATGTCTCCGTTTCGAATGGCCGCGGCGGCATGCGCCAGCTGCCGTTGGTATAACGCTACTAGTATACCCGCAACGTTTTGTCGTGCCGAACTTTCCGGTAAGCGTTGTGTTTTCGTCGGGGTCGGCACCGGGGCAAAGCGCGCGGGGTACAGGTGTAAGATATGCGACAGATTGACGAGTGTTGTCTTTGCCCTGAGGATGGCGATACCAGTGGACCTTCGCATCAAGAAAACCTACCGCGCCCTGTTCGATGCCTTTACCGAGCTTCTCGAGGAGCATCGTTTTGAGGACCTGACGGTTGCCATGCTGTGCGACCGCGCCATGATTCGCCGCACGACGTTCTACAAGCACTTTCGCGACAAGAACGATTACTTTGCCTTTTATATCGATGAGCTCATGTCGGGCTTGCCGCAAAAACAGCCCGATGAGGCCGGCGCGGTATCTGCCGAGGACGTGCGCGCGCTTCGGCACGCGATTTTGGACGATGCCATGGATTTGATTCTGGCGCACGAGCGGCTCATGGATAACATTTTGGCAAGCAGCATGTCGGGCATGTTGACCAACGTTATTTGCGACCGCATTGCCCGCTCCATCCGCGAGCGTGTGATGAACGTGCTTGCCGAGGATGCCCTGGCCCCCGTGTCACTCGAGACGACGTCTGAGTTTGTCGCCGGCGGTATTATTCGACTTTTCACGATATGGTGGGAATCGGGCCACGATCTTGAGCGTCGACCTGAGATGGCCGACGTGGTCGATGCGCTGTTCGAGCGGACCATGACACCGGTGCATCACTAAAAGTGGCGGAGAGAGGGGGATTCGAACCCCCGGAACGCTCTCGCGCTCAACGGTTTTCAAGACCGCCGCATTCAACCGCTCTGCCATCTCTCCGTGAGTCGTAATGATAGCATCGTTTTGAATTTGCAACAGGGAAGGCGAACGATGACGATCACCGAAATCGACGAGAAGTTCATGCGCGAGGCGCTGGCCGAGGCGCGCGCCGCCGCGGCGGTGGGCGAGGTGCCTATCGGAGCCGTAGTGGTGCGCGACGGTGAGATCGTCGCGAGGGCGCACAATCGGCGCGAGCTCGACCAGGATCCTTCGGCTCATGCCGAGTTTGCGGCCCTGTGTGCTGCCGCTCGGTCGCTCGGTCGCTGGCGCCTTTCCGATTGCACGGTCTACGTGACGCTCGAGCCCTGCTGCATGTGTGCGGGGCTTATGGTTAACGCGCGCGTAGGACGCTGCGTGTATGGCGCGGCTGATGCCAAGGCGGGCGCGTTGGGATCCCTATACGATTTGAATGCCGACTCGCGCCTGAATCATCGGTTTAACGTGACGGCTGGGGTCCTGGCGGATGAATGCCGCGAGCTGCTGAGTAGCTATTTTGGCGGTCTGCGCGGAGCGGGCGGCGCTGGTTGCGGTTGTGGGGCCGATCTTGAGGCACACGCCGCTCACGCCGCAGCGCTTGCAGGTGTCGGTGAGGATGCTGGCACGGCGGTTGACTTTGGTCTTGCGTGCCGCCGGCCCCGCCGAGTGCTGCTGGCGATCGACTCCTTTAAGGGCAGCGTTTCGAGTACGCAGGCGGAGGCGGCGGTTGCCGAAGGCGTGCGCCGCGTTTGGCCCGATGCCGAGGTGTGCACATTGCCGCTGGCGGATGGCGGTGAGGGAACGCTCGATGCCGTTGCCGCGTGCGGCGGTGAGATTGTGACCTGCGAGGTGGCAGGTCCCTTGGGCGACCGCGTGTCTGCCCGGATGCTGGTGGACGACGAGCGCGACTCGGCTGTAATTGAGATGGCCGAGGCGGCGGGTATTGGGTATTCACCCTGCACGGAATCGGCGGCGCTCGCGGCTTCGACCTATGGCGTGGGCGAGCTGATGCTCCGTGCGGTTCGCGCCGGGGCAAAGACTATCTATATTGGTCTGGGCGGCAGTGCCACCAACGACGGTGGCGCCGGCATGCTGCAGGCGCTGGGCGCGTGCGTGGTCGATGATCAGGGCTGCGATGTCGCCCCCGGTCTTGCGGGCCTTGAACACGTGGCGAGCGTTGATTTGGAGCCGGCGCTGCAGGCTTTGGATGGCGCTCGCGTCGTTGTACTCTCCGATGTCGAGAATCCGCTCGTAGGGCGTCGCGGCGCGCTTGCGGTGTTCGGCGGGCAGAAGGGTCTGCCGGCGGATGATGCCGAGGCACTGAGCAGGTGCGACAGCTGGATGGTCGGCTACGGTCGCTTGCTCGATACGGCGATTGCCGGAGCTCGAGCCCAGGGTTTGTTGCGCACACCCGAGGGCGCACGGACATTTGGCTCGGTGCTCGGTGTGCCCGGCGCGGGCGCTGCCGGTGGCTTGGGCGCGGCGTTGCTGGCGCTCAGTGCGGAGCTGCGCTCGGGTGTAGAGACGGTGCTCGATCTCGTGGGGTTTGACGAGCGCGTGCGCGATGTCGACCTGGTCATAACGGGCGAGGGCAATATGGACGAGCAGTCCGCTGCTGGAAAGGCGCCGGTGGGTGTGGCCCGTCGTGCGAAGCGATATGGCAAGCCGGTGGTCGCCGTCGTGGGCGGTCGCGCCGTCAACCTGGACACGGTGTATGAGCAGGGTATTGACTTGGTTTTGCCGATTTGCCGCAAGCCCATGCCCCTCGACCAGGCGCTCGGTGTGCAAGAAGCCACAACCAACCTCATCTGCGCCGGCGAGTCTGCCGCGCGAGCCTACGACCTCGCCCGCCTCTAAAACCCATCTCTCTTTAAGTTGCGGTGAAATACGGAGTGTTTTTGCCTTTAAGGTGCCAATTCAGTCCGTATTCCACCGCAACTTCGAGAATGTCCATTCGAGGTTGGCTGCCTTGTGCCTTGGGTCGGACCGCCTGCCACGAAACGTGGCCATCTACTACGTTAAACCGGCCACTCTCGACCATCCCGGAATTTACAAAAACAAAACCGCAGGTAGAAAGCTTGCCGATTTTCGAAAAAGTCGGCTATGGTCGACCCCTGTGGCCTAAACGTAGTAGATGGGCCCTTTCTGCGGTGCGGCACCAAGCCGGTCATTTTGGGATGGGACTATTTTGACTACTCATTGGCTGCTCTGGCAATCGGGCTGCAAAAGTAGTCAAAAAGGTTGATTTCCGATCTCAGCCGAACACATTGAGCAAATAGGCCATTCCCGCAGTTAGCCGAACGCCCCCGCGGCCCCTCCTGGGGTCCGGGGGCGCCGTTTTCCCAGTTGAAGGAACGGTGGAGATGTGTTTCGATAGGTCCGGTGGCCATGCTCCGCCCGCCGCCCGGCACCTCTTCCCAGACTCAGCCGGACGGTCGGTCCGTCTATTCCGTTTTCTTCCAGGCTAGGCCAGCGGGGCATCGCCCCTCTCTGCGCGCGCCCTCTCGATGAGCCCCGGCGTCAGGTCGAGGTCGCCGATCGGCACGTCCCCCACGCCGTAGGCGTCCAGCAGCGCCGCCGCGTCCTCCCCGAGCATCGCCCTGAAGGCGCGCGCGGGCGTCGCGAAGCCGAGCGCGCCGCGGGGCTCGGAGTTCACGTGCGACATGGCCAGCGCCAGGTCGGCCGGGGCAAGCCGGTCGAACCTGATTCCGGCGCCCTTGGGCAGCAGCTTCCTGATCTCGACGTGGTTGCGCTCGCAGGCGCCCTTCTGGTCGCTGCGCCCGGGGTCGCAGTAGAACAGCCTCGTCTCGCCCGGCCCCTCGCCGAGCAGCGCCGCGATCGCCGCCTCGTCGGAGAACTCGGCGCCGTTGTCCGTGAGGACGGCGCGGAACACGCGGCGCGTCCCGTCGGCGCCGAGGACCGTGTTAGCGCTAATCTAAAATTGACCACTTTCGCAAACGCATCTCGCCGAATGCGC
>UQLJ01000035.1:0-17888 GCA_900541825.1 uncultured Collinsella sp. | reverse complement strand
GGCTCGCACGAAGAGCACATTTAGTGCTCTTCGGCTCGTGCGGAATCTACGAAAAGCTTGCGCCTGGCCTTTGGCGGCGCGACCTGTGTTGACTTTGGGGCAGCCAGGGTTGCCGTTGGCCGGCGCGCCCCACGCATAACCCTTATGTCGGTGGGCTGATGTGTTGCGTCCCTGAGGACTACAAGGTCGAAACGAAGGTTGATAGGCGGCGGAGACCTTCGTCCAAATCCTTGTCGGAGACGCAGTAGCTTAGGCGGATGTGGCCTTCGGTGCCGAAACAGTCGCCCGGGACTAGGGCTACGTTTGCTTCTTTGATGGCTTTGATGCAGAAGGCTTCGCTGGTTAGGCCGAACTTTTTGATGCTCGGGAAAGTGTAGAAGGCTCCTGCGGGCTCTACTACGTCGAGGCTCATGGCGTCTAAAGCTGCGAGCACGCGTTCGCGACGGGCTCGGTAGACTTTGAGCATGGGGGTTGGGTCGACGGTCAGGGCTCGGGCTGCGGCGTCCATTTCGAAGGAGACGGCGCTCGATACTAGGTATTGGTGAGCCTTGGCGATCTCGGCGATGACGGGCCCTGCGGCTGCGAGCCAACCCAGGCGCCAGCCGGTCATAGCCCAGGGCTTGGAGAAGCTCTCGATGACGACCGTCTGCTCGCGCAGCTCCGGGTGTCGCTGGGCGAAGCGCTCGTAGCCATCCACATAGACCAGGCGGTTGTATACGTCGTCGCAGACCACGTAGATGCCCATCTGCTCCGCCACGTGCGCCACGGCGTCGAGCGAAGCCGCGTTGAGGATACAGCCCGTAGGATTGTTGGGCGAGCAGATGACGATGGCCTTGGTCGCCGGTGTCACGCAGGCACGAAGCGCTTCCTCATCGATCTGGAATTGCGCGGGCTCCGTATCAAAAAAGACCGCCTTAGCGTGGTTGGCCACGACGATGCTCTCGTACAGGCCAAAGGCAGGCGTGGGAATAATGACCTCGTCGCCGGGGTTGAGCATGGCCATAAACGTAGCCGACAGGGCCTCGGTCGCACCATCGGTCAGGATGACCTCGTCGGCCGAATACGTAAGGCCCGCGTCGCCCATATATGCGGACAGCGTCTCGCGCAGGGCGGGGCGACCGTTGTTGGGCGGATAGTGCGTGTCACCGCGGTCCAGTGCGGCGGTCACCTCGGCGCTAATCACATCGGGCGTGGGAAAATCGGGCTCGCCGAGCGCGAGCGCGATGCACCCCGGATGCTGGGCGGCGAGCGCGTTAATCCGGCGGATACCGGAGGGCTTGAGCGTGGCAAGCGAGGTATTCATGGGCAGACGCATGGCGTTCCTTTCGTAAGGGTTGCACTAGGATAGCGCGGCGGGGCGCCGCCGGACGGTGTAACCTAAACGGAAACCAACCGGAAAGGAGGCAGCATGGAGCCGACCGCGCGCGGCGATGTACCAAAAACGCTGCAAAACATTGCGTATATCAACATTCCCAATAGCGCCGATCTTGAGTTTTTGCTCTGGGACCTGCAGGATGCCATCGCCGCCTATGCTCAACTTTCCGGCACCGCACTCCCCCGCCCGGTCGACTTGAAGGCAAATGACGCCGGCAGCGTTGCCGATGGCATCGTGCTGGCCATTGAAGATATGGCTGACGACGAGGCGTTGACTGCTATCGAGCAGGCGCTTGAGCACTTTGGCAGCACGGGAACGCGTGTCTATGCCGTGATTCGAGCCGCACAAGAGGGCGCTGAGCAGGCGCGTGGGACCGCCGTTCGCCTGCACAAGGCATGTGAGCGCCATGACCAATTGTGGTGTGGCGGCGTTGCCATCTGCGCCGGCGGCGGCATCGCAGCGCTTCGCCATTCCCCACGCATGGGCCTCTTGCGCCGACCATTTTCGGAAGCGATGGATAAGCTTGTGGGCGCTGTGCGCATGGGCTGCTCCGTCGAGCATGCACAGCGACTTGGCGGCGGCAATGCCGCCAACGTCGACGCCGACGGCATGGTTTGCGCCGAGCCAGCCGTGCCCGCGCCGATCTGGCGAGGCGTTCTGAAACGTCTGGGCACCCACGCTCAAACAAAAATCTAAATTAAATTACAGCCCAGTCAACGGCCTCGCGCCAGCGCTCGACAAGGCGTTCCAGGTGCCATGCCGCATTGGCGGGACTTGTCGACGGCAGAACGATGGCCGGCAGCCCCGTCCGATCTTGCAAGTAGCGTTTGTAGAGTCGCCCTGCCGTACCGCCGTTACAGACAACGACCTCGATCGGCGCGGCATCGGTAATGCGCTCGATATGTGCCGGCACAACGTTGCGGATGCTCGCGTCGCTCGAGCCCTTAATGTCGCAGCTCTCAATTGCATCCCACAGGGCCACGCCGCCGTTCAGCAGCATGGCCCGCTTGGCGGCAATGGAGGCATCGAGCGTCGCGGGCTCACCGCTTGCCAAAGGATCGCCCTCGTTGGGCGGCACAGGCATACCGAGGCACATGGCCATCACACGCCAAAAGCGATTCTGAGGGTTGCCGTAATAAAAGGCATTGGCGCGCGAAAGCACCGAGGGAAACGACCCGAGCACCAAAACGCGCGAACGCTCGTCAAACACGGGCTCAAACCCATGCTCAATATGTTGATAGCCCTCGTCAGACGTTGCCATGGCCTAGGCCCTCAGCAGATAACGCACCTCGTAGGGCGCAAGCTCGAGGGTGCCCGTCAGCTCGACCGTGAGCACACCGTCGGCAAGCAAATCGACAAAAGAGCCGTTGAGCTCGCCGGCGCCAAAGGTGTAAGGCTCGTCCACGGCGTTCACCGCCACGAGCACCGTCGCGTCGTCGCAGGCGCGCTCGAACAGCAGCTGCTTGTTCTGGATCACCACGTTGCGATAGGCACCGTAGTTGAAAGCACGGGCCGCCGCGTCGTTTGCCGAGCGCAAGTGCGCCAGCTGCGTGATGAAGGCCGTCAGCTCGTTGGGCGCAGGCTCATCGAGCGCAGGGCGCAGCGCCCAGTCGCCATCGGGGCCGCCCTTTTCGCCAGGAATCCCCCACTCGCTGCCATAGTAGACGCACGGGATGCCCGGCATGCCAAAGAGCATGCCGTAGGCGGGACGCAGACACGACTTGTCGGTGAGGATACTCGCCAGGCGCGGCACATCGTGGTTGTCGACAAACGACAGCAGATGTTTGCCGCGGTAGATGCACCACGGATCGCCGCCAAACTGGCGGTGCAGCGAATGGGCGATCTCGAACATGTTGACCGAGTTAAAGCTGGAGTACAGACCCTTGTAGCACTCGTAGTTGGTGCAGGAGTCGAGCATCTCGTCGTTGACGATTTGGTTGTAGTCGCCGTGGAGCGTCTCGCCGATCAGCACAAAGTCGGGCTTGAGCTCACGGGTAAAGACGTGCAGGCGGCGCATAAAGTCGCGGTCGAGCATATAGGCAACGTCCAGGCGCAGGCCGTCGACGCCAAAGACGTCGGCCCAACGGCGCACGGACTCTAGCAGGTAATCGACCACAGCGGGATTTTGCAGGTTGAGCTTCACAAGCTCAAAATGGCCTTCCCAGCCCTCGTACCAAAAGCCGTCACCATAGCAGGAGTCGCCGTCAAAGCTAATGTGGAACCAGTCCTTGTACGGCGAGTCCCACTTACGCTCCTGCACATCGCGGAAGGCCCAAAAGCCACGGCCCACATGGTTGAAGACCGCGTCGAGTACCACGCGGATGCCGTGGGCATGCAGCGTCTCGCACACGGCGGCAAAGTCGGCATCCCCACCCAGGCGTCGATCGATATGGCGTAGGCTGCGCGTATCGTAGCCGTGGCTATCAGACTCGAGCGGCGGGTTGATCAGCACAGCGCCAATACCGAGTTCTTGCAGGTAGTCGGCCCATTGGGCGATTTTCATGATAGGAGCATCGGGGTTGGGCGCGGCGTTGGCAGCCTGGGCGAGTTCATCCTCGGCAACGGGTGCGGCGTTTTCGCGCGGAGCCCCGCAAAAGCCCAGCGGATAGATCTGATAGAACGTCGTCTCGTATGCCCACATAACAGCCTCCCGGTAAGCTCAACACAACGACATCCATTGTATGCCCAGCTTGTATCCTCTCCCCCAAAATAAGTTGCGGTGGAATAGTTCCTGTCTGGGCCTTCAGAAGCCTTAAACAGGAACTATTCCACCGCAACTGATGAGGGGACGTGATTAGGCGACGGGCTTGGCGCGGCGGATGGCCGGAAACAGCACGGTGATGGCGAGGATGACGCCCACGACGGCAATCGCCCCGCCCACAAAGCCGATCCAGGCGATACCGGGACCCGAAACCACGGCTCCGCCGATCGCGGTACCCGTGCCGATACCGAGGTTGAACAGGCCCGAGAAGATCGACATGGCGACGGCCGACGAATCTGCCGGCGTGTGCTTGATGAGCTCGGCCTGAAACGCCACGTTAAAGGCCGTGGCGCAGCAACCCCACAGTGCGCAGACGGCAAGCACTGTCACGAGCGACGATGCGGCCGGCCCCATGAGCAGCAGGGCCACCGGCACGCCGGAGAGCGTGATAGCCAAGAACGGGAAGCGATGCCCATCGAACAGGCGGCCAAACAGCCAGCTTCCGAGCAAACCAGAGCAGCCAAACGCCGTCAGCGTCATGGTAATGGCGCCCGCATCGACGTGCGCGACCTGCGCCAGGAAGGGCTCGATATAGCTGTAGCTTGCGTAATAGCCGGTCGCCATGAAGACCGTGACTGCATAGAGCGCGATGAGGAGCGGGTTCTTGAGCAGCTCGGGCAGCTGTTTGACAGTAAAGCGCTCACCCGCCGGCATGGCCGGGAACACCGCTGCCTGGTAGACGACCGCGATGGCTGAGAGGCCCCCGACCACGGCAAACGTCATGCGCCAGCCCACGGCCAAGCCAATGGCGCGACCGAGCGGCAGGCCAAAGATCTGCGCGATGGACGAGCCCGTAGCGATCATGCTGATGGCGAGCGCGCCGTGGCGAGTGTCGACCAGGCGCGAGGCCATAATCGAGGCGACTGACCAGAACACGGCATGTGCGCAAGCGACCACCAGGCGCGCGCAGACCAGGATGGGATAGGTCGGCGCCACAGCGGACAGGAACTGACCGAGCGAGAACACGGCCAGCACGCCCAGCAGCATCCGCTTGAACTCAAAGCGCGAGGCGAACACCATGAGCGACAGCGACAGCAGCATGACGCCCCAGGCATAGACCGAGATCATGATGCCCGCCTGGGCCTCGGTGAGCGAGAACGACGCGGCGATATCAGTCAAAAGGCCGATGGGCATAAACTCCGACGTGTTGAACACGAACGCACAGCAGGTGAGCCCGACGAGTGGGAGCCACTGCTTGAGCGTGATGCCGTCTTGCCTTGTCTGAGTCATATATAACGTCTCCAATCGTTTTGAGCGGAGGCGATTATATAGCAACGGCCCCGCATCCGTCAGTACAGATGCGGGGCCGAAAACAATTCGATACACAGAGGTTGCGCCGTCAATTCATAACTAAGCCAACCCCAGCAATATGCCCGCCGAATGCACGACAAACGCCACGATCCAGGCAACGGCGACCTGAAACGCGAATACGGCCACGGCATAGCGCGCGCCCAACTCGCTCTTGACGGCGCCGATTGCCGCCACACAAGGCGGGTACAGCAACGTAAAGACCAAGAACACGTAGGCGGTAAACGGCGAAAACATGGTCGACAGCGCCGCGGGCGACGTTGCGCCCAAAAGCACCGTGAGCGTCGAGATGACGCTCTCCTTGGCAATGAGCCCCGTGACGAGCGCCGTCGAGGCGCGCCAGTCGCCAAAGCCGAGCGGGGCCAACACCGGCGCGATGATGCTACCCAGACCGGCAAGCAGGCTTTGCGACTGGTCGGCGACCACGTTAAAGCGGATGTCGAACGTCTGAAGGAACCAGATGACCACGGTCGCGGCAAAGATAATGGTAAAAGCCTTGGTAATAAAGTCCTTGGCCTTATCCCATGCCAGCATCACCGTCGTCTTGACGCTCGGCAGGCGGTAATTGGGGAGCTCCATGATAAACGGCACCGGGTCGCCCTTAAATGCCGTGCGGTTGAGCACCAAAGCCGCGATGCAGCCGACCACGATACCGATCAGATAGAGTGAGACCATGGCGGGAACCGTCGCCTGCGGGAAAAACGCCCCGCACAGCAAGCCGTAAACCGGCAACTTGGCTGAGCAGCTCATAAACGGCGTGAGCATGACCGTCATCTTGCGGTCGTGCTCGGATGGGAGAGTACGGGTCGACATGATAGCCGGCACGGTGCAGCCAAAACCGACGAGCATGGGCACGAAGCTGCGGCCCGACAGGCCAAAGCGACGCAACACCTTATCCATGACAAAGGCTACGCGTGCCATGTAGCCGGAGTCTTCCAGAATGGAGAGGAACAAGAAGAGCACGACGATAATCGGCAGGAAGGTCAGCACACTGCCCACGCCCGTAAGCACGCCGTCGACAGCCAGCGAGCGCACCACGTCGTTGGTGCCGAACGCCTTGAGGCCTGCATCGGCCGAAGCGATGATGGCAGCGATGCCGTCCTCCATAAGTCCCTGCAACGCCGCGCCGATCACGCCAAACGTCAGCCAAAAGACAAGGCCCATGATCAGCAGAAACGCCGGGATGGCCGTATAGCGACCCGTCAGAATGCGGTCGATCTTGACGGAGCGCACGTGCTCGCGGCTCTCGTGCGGCTTGACGACACAGCGCCCGCACACGTCGCCGATAAAGCTAAAGCGCATGTCGGCCAGCGCGGACAGGCGGTCGGTGCCGGCCTCGCCCTCCATCTGGGTAATGATGTGCTCGATGGCGTCGAGCTCGTTGCGATCCAGGTGAAGCGCCTCGGTTACCAGCTCATCGCCCTCGACCAGCTTGGTCGCCGCAAAGCGCACCGGGATGTGCGCCGTCACGGCATGGTCCTCGATCAGGTTAGCAATACCGTGGATGCAGCGATGCAGCGCACCGCCGTCCGGACCGTCGGGCGCGCAAAAGTCCAGGCGACCGGGGCGCTCGCGGAACCGCGCCACGTGCAAGGCATGATCCACCAACTCGCCGATACCCTCGTTGCGGGCAGCACTAATGGGAACAACGGGCACGCCCAACAGACTCTCGAGCAGGTTGACGTCCACGGCGCCGCCGTTGGCGGTCACCTCGTCCATCATGTTGAGCGCGATGACCATAGGACGGTCGAGCTCCATGAGCTGCAGTGTCAGGTACAGATTACGCTCGATGTTGGTAGCGTCAATGATGTCGATGATGGCGTCCGGACGCTCGTCGAGGATGAACTGACGGCTCACGACCTCTTCGCCTGTGTACGGCGACAGGGAGTAAATGCCAGGCAGGTCGGTAACGCTCGCCTCGGGATGGTTACGGATGGTGCCATCTTTGCGGTCGACCGTCACGCCGGGAAAGTTACCGACGTGCTGGTTGGAGCCCGTCAGCTGGTTGAATAACGTGGTCTTGCCGCAGTTTTGGTTGCCGGCGAGGGCAAAGTGCAGCGGCGCGCCCTCGGGCACGGCCGTCTTTGCCGCACGGGGCGAATACGTCCCCTCGCCCAGGGCCGGATGCTCCGTCGTGCCGATTGCGGCGTTAGCGCGCGGACCCGTATCGGTGTCGTGAATACCCACGAGCTCGATGCGAGCGGCATCGTCCTTGCGCAGTGTCAACTCGTAGCCACGCAGGCGGATCTCGAGCGGATCGCCCATGGGGGCGTACTTCATCATGGTGACTTCGGTGCCCGGCGTTAGGCCCATGTCCAAAATATGCTGTCGGAGTGCCTGATCGTCCGATGCCACCGATGCGACAACGGCGTCTTTTCCGATCTCGAGCGTATCGAGCTTCACGTCCGTGTTCCTCCCCCGACGCCCACAGGGCGTTGCATTTAGTTTACCTTGGCTAACCGTTTGCCACGGCTAACCAATTGTAACCATGCATGATAGCGCGAACACACAACGACGTTCAATCGACAGATTGCTGCAAGGACCGTCCCCAAGTGCCGCATCTGGGCCATGGCAACGCCGATGTTTTGGCGCGAACAGCGAAAGCCCGCCAGGGCGAGCAAGGTGCCTTGAAACGAGGCGGCATTGACCTTCTGGTCATGCCGCCGAAGTTGAAAGGCAGATTGCCGCCCTGGCGGGCTTGCAGCGTCAAGTGGTTACGGCGTTTGGTAAAACGCCGTAACTAAAACCCGTGGCGCTCCAGGAAGCGGAAGGCTAGGCGGATCCAGGGACGGACCGCCACCTGCTTGTCCTCGTTGTCGACCGCGGTGTTGGCGTTGCCGAGCGAAAGGCCGTGACCACCCTGGTCGAAGACGTGCATCTCGCATGCAACGCCCTCCTCGGCCATGCGCTGCGCAAACGGGTAGACCTGCGCGATCGGCGCCGTCTTGTCGTCGGACACGCCCCACACAAAGGTCGGTGGCATCTGACGCGAAACATGCGTGGTGGGGCAGATGTCGGCCAGATGCTCGTCAGTTGCCTCGCCGCCCGTCACCATCGACAGGTAGTCGTTGAGCAAATCGCGCCCCGTCTTGCCGCCCGTCTTGGGCACACGCAAGTCAATGCGCGGATCGCGCGTCTGCATGTCGCGCACATAGGCAAAGTCGAGCAATGGATAGCCCAGCACCACGGCATCGGGACGAATGTCGTCCGGACGCGCCCCGGCAAGTGCCGCAAAGGGGCCGGTCTTCCACTGTGTTGCCAGCGAGGCGCAAATCATGCCGCCAGCAGAAAAGCCCACGACGCACACGCGCTTAGGATCGACATGCCACTCGTCGGCGTTGGCGCGCACCGTGGCGACCATCTTGGCAAGATCTGCCTGGGGGTGCGGAAAGCTCACGTCACCCGTAGAACTCGTGACATAGTTGAGCACAAAGGCCTGGTAACCGTGATCCAAAAACGCAAACGCCACAGGATCCTGCTCATGCGGAGCGATATGCGTAAACGCACCTCCGCCACAGATAATCACCGCGGGGCGGCGGCCATTCGGTTTATCGGGCAACGGCTCGGCACCCAAATACGTAAACGTCGCCGGATAATCCTCGGTCGGCTCCTCGCCCCACAGCGCATGGTTCTCGACAATCATATGTGCTCCCTTCGCGCAAATTATGCGCCCTTGTTTTTCGCCTTCAAGCGTACCCCACTTGAACCCGTGGCGCAGAAACACTCCGGCAATAAGTTTCCCTTCAACTGATATATCACATAATCCCAGTTCAGAGGTATCGTTGAGCAGCGTAGAATAGGGGCGTTGACCAAGCCGCGAAACACATGTGAAACGTTTCCGGCAAACCAAACGCGCGATATGCGCCTATTTAAGTTGGAGGCAACTATGGGTCTGCTCGATTCGCTTAAGTCCACCTTCACCTCGACCGGCGAGGCGTCCGTTCCGCCCGCAGCAAGCTTCGCTACCCGCGAAGGCGTCATCTATGCCCCCGTCAACGGCGTGCTCGTCAACCTGAACGAGGTTCCCGACGAGACGATCGCCTCGGGCATGCTTGGCCAGGGCTATGGCATCGAGCCCATTACCGGCACCATCTATGCGCCCGCCAACGGCCGCATCGGCGCCACCACTGTCACCAACCACTCCATCGGCATGATCACCGAGGACGGTCTTCGCGTGTTCATCCATGTCGGCCTGGGCACCGTGGAAATGAACGGCAAGGGTTTTGCCCGCTTTGTCGAGATGGGCGATGTGGTCAAGGCAGGCCAGCCGCTCATCAGTTTCGACCGCGAGGCCATTAAGGCCGCTGGTCACGAGGACATCGTGACCGTCATCGTCTCCGAGCTCGATCGTCTTAAGAGCATCGACCATGTCGGCGAGTCTGGAACGCTTATCGGCGGCAACCCGCTCGTCAAGCTTGGCGACCCGCTGCTGGTTGCCAAGACCAAGTAGCCAGGCCCCGCGCCACACAGCCAAAAGGCACCTCGTCAAGCGCCCGCGACCATTTGGCCGCGGGCGCTTTTCGTTTGAAAAACCATCCCGCCAATGCTTTATCTGTATAGCCCAAATGAGCCGAGCTGCTAGAATATCGAACTGTATGGATAACTATCATTCAACCGTTATGGGAGGATACGTGAACCGCACCAAAATCGCGCAGCTCTATGCCGATGCCGAGTCGCTCGGCGGCCAGACCGTCACCGTCGCCGGCTGGGTCAAGTCCGTCCGCGACATGAAGAACTTTGGCTTTGTTACGCTCAACGACGGCAGCTGCTTCCGCGACCTGCAGGTCGTCATGAACCGCGAGGCACTCGACAACTACGACGAGATCGCCCATCAAAACGTCTCGGCCGCACTCATTTGCACCGGCACCGTCAAGCTGACCCCCGATGCGCCCCAGCCTTTCGAGCTTTCTGCCACCTCCATCGAGGTCGAGGGCACGAGCGCCCCGGATTACCCGCTGCAGAAGAAGCGCGCAACCGTCGAGTTCCTGCGCACCCAGCAGCACCTGCGCCCGCGCACCAACCTGTTCCGCGCCGTGTTCCGCATCCGCTCTGTCGCGGCTGCCGCCATCCACCGCTTCTTCCAGGAGCAGGGCTTTGTCTACGTCAACACCCCCATCATCACCACGAGTGACTGCGAGGGCGCCGGCGAGATGTTCCGCGTGACCACGCTCGACCCCAAAAATCCGCCCCTCACCGAGTCCGGCGAGGTCGACTGGAGCCAGGACTTCTTTGGCAAGCATGCAAGCCTCACCGTGTCCGGCCAGCTCAATGCCGAGAACTTTGCCATGGCCTTTGGTGACGTGTACACCTTTGGCCCCACCTTCCGTGCCGAGAACTCCAACACCACGCGCCACGCCGCCGAGTTTTGGATGATCGAGCCCGAGATGGCCTTTGCCGACCTTAACGACTACATGGACAACGCCGAGGCCATGCTCAAGTACGTCCTTAAGGACGTTATGGCCACCTGCCCCGACGAGCTCAATATGCTCAACAAGTTTGTGGACAAGGGTCTGCTCGAGCGCCTGGACCATGTCGCCAACTCCGACTTTGCCCGCGTTACCTACACCGAGGCCGTCGAAATCCTGGAGCAGGCCGTCGCTGCTGGCCACCAGTTTGATTACCCCGTCAGCTGGGGCATCGACCTGCAAACCGAGCACGAGCGTTTCCTGACCGAGGAACACTTTAAGCGACCGACCTTCGTGACCGACTACCCGGCCGAGATCAAGGCCTTCTACATGCGCATGAACGACGACGGCAAGACCGTCGCCGCCGCCGACTGCCTGGTGCCGGGCATCGGCGAGATCATCGGTGGCTCCCAGCGCGAGGAGCGCCTGGATCTGCTCGAGGCCCGCATCAAGGACCTGGGTATGAATCCCGAGCAGTACAAGTACTACCTTGACCTGCGCCGCTACGGTTCCTGCAAGCACGCCGGCTACGGTCTGGGCTTCGAGCGCTTGGTCATGTATCTGACCGGCGTGGGCAACATCCGCGACGTCCTGCCGCACCCGCGCACCGTGGGCAACGCCGACTTCTAAACGTCGGACACTAGCTCGCGTCGCCACACGCCAACGCTCATCGTACAAGCGTCTCTCGACATCGGTCGAGAGACGCTTTTTTCAACAGCATCCGTCAAGCTTTTGGCAAGGTTTTGGTCAGTTGAGCAGGGCTGTTGAAAACTCGACCCGCCGTTTGCCGACGACTACCGACCGCCCAGAGCGTCCTGCGTCCCTGGGAAAGCCCCACGTCCTAGGCTCCATACCGTCGCCACCCAAAACGGAAAGGACGTGGGCACGATGACCGAAGCCGCTGTTGAAACCTACGACACCACGACGAGAGGCGCCGCCTCGATGGCAGCCTATCGCGCCGTTCGCATCCTGCAACTATTAAGCGAAAACACTGGCGAGGACAAGGCCATGCTTTCCGATGAGTTGATCCGGCGCCTCGCCCATCCCGACGACCCCGCCCGCATGCCCATCTCGGCGGCGCGGCGCAGCATCTACACCGCCATCTCCGCGCTTCGCCATGCCGGATACGAAATTGAGTACAAACGCGGCGTGGGCTACAAACTTCTTACCCGCCCGCTCACCGATGAAGAGATCATCCGGCTCCACGGTATGGTCATGCGCAACCGCTCCACGCCTATCGCTATCCGCAAGAGCATGGCGCAGCACTTAGTTGCCATGGCGAGTGCCGACGTTCGCGGCTACCTCGATACACCCGAACCCGTTCCGAGCGCAGGCAGCAAGGCTACCAAGGCAACACGCACGCCCATCAAGCGCATCGACACGTGCGAGCTCGTCGAGCAGGCCATCGACCATGGAACCACGGTGAGTTTTGATATTTCGAACGTCACGGCACGTGGCGAAACCGAAGTAGCACGGATGACACTCCGCCCCTTTGCCATCAGGCAGCGCGATGGCATCTCGTATTTGCTGGGAACGGTCTATGACGCCCGAGGTGCCGATGACACGCTGCGCACCGTAGAGATTGGCCGCATGAGAAACGTCACCACACGTCTCCTCGACGGCAAGAAGCTCTTCGCCGCCCTCGACGAGGAGGACGACGCCTCCTCCGCCGCATAAGACCCTCCGCCGCCCATTCGACTACCCGTACCGCCCATCCGATTCTGTATTAAAAAACCCGCCAGGCTGTTGTAAAAATGGACATCAGCGCTACTATAGTTCCACTTGCACTTTGTCCCAGTGCAGTGTTTCCAGCCATTTTTATACTGGGGGTAATGATATGAAGGACATCACCATCAGTCGCAGGAGCCTTCTGGTCTCCGCCGGCCTGCTCGCGCTCGCCCCGCTCGCCGGATGCGGCGGCAACTCTGGTTCCGGCTCTGCTGCCGCCGGTTCCGACTACACCATCGGCGTTCTGCAACTCACCGAGCATTCCGCACTCGATGCCGCCAACGACGGCTTTGTCAAGGCCATCAAGGAGAGCGGCCTTAAGGTCAAGATCGACCAGAAGAACGCCCAGAACGACCAGTCCACGTGTAAGTCCATTGCCGACAAGTTTGTGGGCGACAACGTCAACCTGATTTATGCCATCGCCACGCCCGCCGCGCAGGCTGCCGCCGGCGCCACGGCCGATATCCCCATCGTGGGCTGCGCCATCACCGACTACGCCGCCTCCGGCCTGGTCCAGGACAACGACAAGCCCGGCACCAACGTCACGGGCGCTTCCGACCTCACCCCGGTCGCCGAGCAGCTCGAGATGATGCAGAAGGTCCTGCCCGACGTTAAAAAGGTCGGCCTGCTCTACTGCACCGCCGAGTCCAACTCCGACGTCCAGATCAAGGCCGCCAAGAAGGAGCTCGACAAGCTGGGCCTCGAGTACACTGACTTCACCGTCTCGAGCTCCAACGAGATTCAGTCCGTCGTCGAGTCTGCCGTGGGCAAGGTCGACGCGCTGTACTCCCCCACCGACAACACCATCGCCGCGGGTGCCTCGCAGGTCGGCCAGATCTGCAAGGAAAACAAGCTTCCCTTCGTGACTGGCGAGGAGGGTATGTGCATGGCCGGCGGCCTGTTCACCCTCTCCATCAACTATGAGGACCTGGGCTACGCCGCGGGCGAGATGGCCGTTAAGATCCTGAAGGGCGAGGCCAAGCCCGAGGATATGCCGATCAAGCACCTCTCGAGCAAGGACCTGGTCGTCGTCAAGAACGACGAAATGGCCGAGGCCCTGGGCATCGACCTTTCCGCCCTGGACGCGTAATGCCATACGCGGCATGCGTCTAGAGCCCGTGCTCGCGCTTTAGCCGCGTTATTCAATATCTGAGCCACAGGGGCGGGCGCTGTAGACCGGCGTCCGCCCTGCTTGTTTCAGGTAAAACAAAACGTCTGTCCGTAACTCTTCTATGCATTGTTACCGCTATTATGGTGAATCACGTGTCCACCCTATCCTAGGAGGTATGAAGCATGCTCATTGCATTGCAGGGCGCCGTTTCGCAGGGCGTCCTCTGGGGCATTATGGTGCTTGGCGTGTTTATCACGTTCCGCCTGCTCGACATTCCCGATATGACCTGCGACGGCAGCTTTGCCCTCGGCGGCTGCGTCTGCGCTGTGCTCATCGTCAATAACAACGTCGACCCGCTGTTCGCCGTGCTGGCCGGTATGTGCGCCGGCGCCATCGCGGGCGCCGTCACGGGCATTTTGACCACCGTCTTTGAGATTCCTGCGATCCTCGCCGGAATCCTCACCCAGATCAGCCTGTGGTCCATCAACCTGCGCATCATGGGCAAGTCCAATACGCCCATTCTTGCCAAGGGCACCGTGTTCTCGGCCGTCAGCAATATGACCGGTCTGCCGCAGTCCACCGTTGCCATCATCTTGGGCATCCTGCTCGCCGTGGCTATCGTTGCCATCCTGTATTGGTTCTTTGGCACCGAGATCGGCTCGGCGCTGCGAGCCACCGGCAACAACGAGTACATGATCCGCGCTCTGGGCGTCAACACCAACTCCACCAAGATGATCGCCCTCGTGCTCTCCAACGCCCTCATCGGCCTTTCGGGCGCGCTCATCTGCCAGAGCCAAAAGTATGCCGACATTGGTATGGGCACCGGCGCCATCGTTATCGGTCTTGCCGCCATTGTTATCGGTGAGGTGCTCGGCCGTCTGCTGCCCGGCGGCCTCACGCAGTTTAGCGTTCGCCTGGCCTCTGCCGTCTTTGGCTCCGTGGTGTACTTCCTCATCCGCGCCATCGTGCTGCAGCTGGGCATGGACGCCAACGACATGAAGCTGCTCTCCGCCGTGATCGTTGCCGTGGCCCTGTGCGTACCCGTCGTTTGGGAGCGCTATAAGCTCCGCAGCTCCTACACGAAGGGAGATGAGGCAGATGCTTAAGCTATCGCACGTCAAGAAGACCTTTAACAAGGGCACCGTCACCGAGAAGCGCGCGCTCACCGGCGTCGACCTCACCCTAAATGACGGCGACTTTGTAACCGTGATCGGCGGCAACGGCGCCGGCAAGTCCACGCTGCTCAACATGATCGCCGGCGTGTACCCGCTCGATTCGGGCGTTATTGAGCTCGACGGCACCGACATCTCGCGCCTGAGCGAGTCGCAGCGCGCCAAGTACCTGGGCCGCGTGTTTCAGGACCCCATGCGCGGTACCGCTGCCGACATGCAGATCGCCGAGAACCTGGCCCTCGCCAAGCGTCGCGGCCAGCGTCGCGGCCTTTCGTGGGGCGTCACCAAGGCCGAGAAAGATGAGTACGTCGAGCTGCTCAAGCGCCTGGACCTTGGTCTGGACACGCGTCTCAACGCCAAGGTCGGCCTGCTCTCGGGTGGCCAGCGCCAGGCACTCACCCTGCTGATGGCCACGCTCACCAGGCCGCGCCTGCTGCTGCTCGACGAGCACACCGCGGCCCTCGACCCCAAGACGGCCTCTAAGGTGCTTAACCTGACCGAGGAGATCGTCGACGAGAACCACCTGACCACGCTCATGGTCACGCACAACATGAACGACGCCATCCGTCTGGGCAACCGTCTGATCATGATGCACGAAGGCCACGTGATCTACGACGTGGCGGGCGATGAGAAGAAGTCGCTCACCGTAGCCGACCTGCTGCAGAAGTTCGAGGAGGTCTCGGGCGGCGAGCTCGCCAACGACCGCATGCTGCTAAGCTAAACCTACCAAAAAGGGACAGGTTTATTTTGGCAGGTTTTATCTGCGCAAACGTCAAAACCGCCGCAAAGGGACAGACGTCCTTGCGGCGGTTTTCGCATATTATGTCGATAATCCGATATTCAACCAGACATTCTGGCTAAGGACTAAGGAAACTGCCATGAAAAGACTCCCCCGCTTTGCGTTAGCCGCCGCGTTGTTTGCCGGCGCGCTCGCAGGCATCCCAAGCCTCGCTTTCGCGGGGAACCTGCCCGCCGCTATTGACGGCTCCGTGGCCGTCATGCACACCAACGACATCCACGGCAGCTACAAGTACAGCTACAACGAAAGCAAGGGCACCGGCACTGTGGGCTTTGACGGACTGGCGGTTCTCTATAGCGCCCAGGGCAACGCCCCCGATCTTTTGCTCGATGCGGGCGACACCTTCCACGGACAGTCCTTCGCCACCATGAGCGAGGGCAAGAGCATCGCCGAGCTCATGGACACCTTCTATGCAGACGGCTACGACGCGACCACACCGGGCAACCACGACTGGAGCTACGGCGCGGACAAGCTCCGCACCATGACCGGCCACAGCCCCACCGGCACGCCCTTCGCCATGCTCTGCGCGAACGCGAAGTCTACGAGCGGCGTATGGAGCTCGAGCATCACGAAGACGCTCGATCGCACCTGGGAGGATAGCGAGGATCAATCCACATTCGACTACAAAATCAAGGTCGGCGTCGTGGGTGCCATGGATGAGTCGCTGGAATCCTCGCTGCGCGCGGACCTGGTCGCGGGTACGTCGTTCTCGAGTGCCGCGAACGCCATCAATGCCGAGGCAGAGCAGCTGCGCAAGGAGGGCTGCGATGTTGTTGTGTGCATCGCGCACACGCTCGACGCCAAGACCTTTGCCACGCGACTCCGTGGCGTCGATGCCCTTATCGCAGGCCACGAGCACATCAACCTTAACGAGAAGGTGACGGGAGCCGACGGCAAGACAATCCACGTTGTCGAGGCGGGCAGTGCCTTTGCCGAGGTAGGACTGCTTTCCATTCCGTACAAATACGACACGAATGGCACCGAGACGACCGACGATGACACGGTCACGGTCCCTGCAGACGGCAGCAACGAGAAGCTCTACACCGCCAAGGACGTAAACGCTCTTTTGACCGACCCCAACAAGGGCTCCGCCTATCAGAGCATCCTTGATGAGGTCCACAACAACAAGATCAAGCCGCTCGACGATGCCTTTAGCGCCGCATCGAGCGAGGTGCTCGGCACGAGCTCTACCAACTATTTCTACGGCGAGGACGCCGCAGGCACGCATGGCTGGGAAATGGTGCGCACCACCGATTTCCGCCCCAGCAAGGAGGGCGACACCACCAAGGCCCAGACCATCGGCCACGTGATTTGCGGCTCCTATCTTGCCCTGACGGGCGCGGACCTCGCTATCGAAAACGCTGGCGGCATCCGCGGCGGCATCGCGGCGGGCAACGTGACCGCCGGCAACGTCATCGCCATCTCGCCCTACGGCAACACCGTGGAGACCTGGACCATGACCGGCGCGGACTTCCTCGCAGCGCTCGAGCACTCGCTACAAATCAGCGACGATTGCAACGACAGCTACGAGCTTCAGCAGGCTTATGTGGCGGCCGGTCACACCGAGCAGGAGGCGCAAGACAAGTACAAGTGGCGCGATGACTCTGGCAGCGTTCTCTCCTTTGGCGGCATCAACGTGACGATTGATTGGACGCAGCCCGAAGGTAAGCACATTGTGAGTGCCACACTCACCAAAGATGGCAGCACGCTCGACCCCGCCAAGACCTATACCGTCGCCACCAACAACTACATCATCACCAACACGACCGACTTCCCCACCTTCGCAAACGCCACCAAGCACACCGAGTGGGGTACCTGCGAGTCAGCGCTAAGGGCGCTGATCGGGCAGAACAGCTGGGAGAGCAAGATGGCCTCGCTCGCGGGCACCATCAGCTTTGGCTCCGCTGCCGTGGACCCCACGCCCACACCGGCCCCGACGCCTAAGCCCTCACCTAAGACGGACACGACGACCACGAAGGTCATCACCAAGAAGACGACCGGTAAGCTCGCTGCAACGGGAGACCGCACGCTGGCAGTAGTTGGCGCGTGCCTTATCGGCGGCATCATCGTCATCATCCTCGGCATTATCTGGAAGCGTCGACGCTAAGCTACACCGCCGGGCCTTGCAGCCCCGCCGCGTAAACCTTATATCGAGCACAGAAGCCCGTCCGAATTTGAACTGCGCCCCAAATCTTGGACGCCCTAAATAGCGACTAGGCCGCGAGGGCC
>UQLJ01000034.1:0-20889 GCA_900541825.1 uncultured Collinsella sp. | reverse complement strand
GGCCCTCGCGGCCTAGTCGCTATTTAGGGCGTCCAAGATTTGGGGCGCAGTTCAGTGTTCCCGGCGGGGCTTTTTCGTTTCGTGGTTAAGTGAATATGTTAGAAAATCTGATAAACGTTCACCTATCTCATGGCTGTCCAGCATGGCACCTTTACCAGCAGAAAATAGGTGTGAGGATCTCAATTGTGTCCGTTCAGCGGTAAAAATCGACCGTTCGGGGATAATATGTAAGTGAACGTTCACCTTTCGTAAGGAATCGCGCATAATCTAACTAAACGTTCACCCTGAACGCTGGGCAGACAGATGTCAGTGTGGACTCCAATGTCTTGCTGCAAGACAATCGAGAAAAGAGAGGGAGCTCGATGACTAATAAGATCGGAAAAAAGCGTAAGATCACATTCTGGACGCGCTTGGGCTTTGGTATGGGCGGTATGCTCAATTCCGGTGCCCTGACCTTTACGCACAGCTACATGGTGCTGTTCCTGTCCACGGAGTGTGGCCTGTCCGCAGGCGAGGCTGCACTGATCAGCTCGTTTGCCATCTATGTCAACGCCATTCTTTGCCCGCTGATGGGCTTTGTGGCCGATAACTTCTATGCCACCAAGATTGGCCGCATCTTTGGTCGTCGTCGTTTCTGGATCTTGCTGGCCATCCCGATGATGATCGCCGAGCCGCTCATCTTCGTGGCTACGCCGTTTGGCTTCCCGTACTACTTTGTGCTGTACCTGATCTACAACGTCGCGTATACGTTCTGCACCGCCAACCTGTCGCCGCTTACCATCGAGATGACCGACGACTTTAAGGAGCGTACGTACCTTACCGGCTACAAGCATCTCTTTGGTAACGCCGCCGGCTTCCTGATGGCAGCACTCGTCGGCTTTGGCTTTGGCACCTTCGGCGAGACCAACCCGTTTAGCTACTTCATCATCGCTACGGTCAACGCTTCGGTCATGGCAATCTCGCTGCTCTGCGTGTACCTGTCCACGTGGGAGCACACCCCCGAGGAGGTCGCTCAGGAGAAGATCGAGAGCGTCGGCGAGGGCATCAAGAAGTTCTTCATCGACGTTATCTCCACCTTCCGCAACAAGTCCTTCCGCAAGGTCCTGTATGCACAGGTCTCCACGAAGCTCGCTGCTGCCTGCTGGTCTGCCTGCCTGTCCTTCTTCATCGTCTACTGCCTGCAGATTCCTAAGTCCTACGAGTCCGTGATGGAGATGCCCGGCAAGGTCGTCGCTATCGTCTGCACCGCCATCTGGGTCGCCCTCATGGCCAAGAAGGGCTTCCACAAGTCTTGGTACCTCGCAAATGTCGGTTGCGCTGCGTGCATCATTGCCTACAACTACTTCGCCTTTGGTCAGATCAACGGCACCTCCACGGTCGCCATCGCCATGATCGCCTACCCCATCATCTTCGCCATCTGGAAGTTCTTCTACGTCGGCTTCCAGTACCTGCCCGATGTTCTGCTCAACTACATCCCCGATGTCGATGAACTCATCACCCTGCGTCGTCGCGAGGGCATCTACAGCTCCGCGCAGCAGCTCTGCCAGCAGATCGCCCAGGCTATCGCCGTCAACGTGTGGGCTATCGTCCTTGCTGCCTCCGGCTTCATTCAGATCGCCGGCAATAGCGACGCCGTGACCCAGCCCGCTACCGTGCCTCTGTATATCTGCGGCTACATGATCATCGGCTGCGCCGGCTTCTTCCTGCTTGCGGCCGTCCTTGCCCGCGGCATCAAGATTGACAAGGAGCAGTGCGACGTCCTTTGCGACGAGATTCACCGAGTCAAGGAGGGTGGCAAGATGGCCGACGTCAAGCCCGAGGTCAAGGCGCTTTGCGAGGAGCTCTCCGGCTTTAAGTACGAGGACTGCTTTGCCCACAACAACGTTGGCTTCCAGGACGGTAGCGTAACTCCCGCCGAGTAAGGCCGACATATCGTCCAAATCACAGGGCCGTGCCACCGGAATTCCGCCGGCAGGCACGGCCCTTTTTCAACAGCGTACAATTTGCCTTTAGAGCATCTTTTTGAGGGAGAAACCCATGGAGACGAACGTTATCTGGCGCAACGCGCGCGCGGCGGTTATCGAGCTTGACGACGGCGGTTACTTTACCTGCGCCGATACGTGGGAGATCTTTGTCAACGACGAGCCCGCCGGTACCACGAATACGGTCGAGACCTATGTCGACGGCCTGACCCCCGGCAAGCGCAACCTGGTTCGTTTTGTTTGTGGCGAGCGTGAGCTGAGCGTAGGTGTCACCACGCCGGCTGAGCCCTTTACCATCAACGTTCGCGACTGTGGCGCCAAGGGCGATGCCGAGCATGATGACACCACCAACATCCAGGCTGCCATCATGGCCTGCCCCAAGGGTGGCCGCGTGCTGATCCCCGCCGGTAGTTATCGCATCAAGTCTCTCTTCCTTAAGAGCAATATCAACATCGAGCTTGCCGAGGGAGCGGTGCTGCTGGCCCGCCACGATCGTGCCTCGCTTGCCTACATTCCGGGCACGGTCACGGGCAACGAGGGTGCCGGGTATGCCGGCACCGATATGCTGCCCCTGGGCCGCTGGGAGGGCGAGAGCTTCTCGACCTACTGCTCTACCTTTACGGGTCTGAGCGTGCACGACGTGTGCATCTATGGTCGCGGCGCGATCGACGGTCAGACTGATTTTGCCGAGGACAACTGGTGGAACAAGGACTTTAAGAACATCTTTCGCCCGGAGGAGGGCCGTGAGGTCGCCCGCCCGCGCATGATCTTCCTATCCGAGTGTGAGAACGTGAGCTTGGCCGGCTTCACCGTCCGCAACAGCCCGGCGTGGAACATCCACCCCATCCTGTGCGAGCACGTCGATGCGCTCTGCCTGTCCATCGAGGGTCCCAAGAACTCCCACAACACCGACGGCTTCGATCCTGAGAGCTGCGGCTTTGTCCGCATCTTGGGCTGCCAGTTCTCGGTGGGCGACGACTGCATCGCCATCAAGAGCGGCAAGCTGGGTATTGAGCCCGAGCTTCGTCCCGCCACGCACGACGTGCTGATCTCTCACTGCTACATGCACGATGGTCACGGCGCCGTGGTCCTGGGTTCAGAGGCTGCCGGCGGCATCAAGGACCTTACCGTGAGCAAGTGCCTCTTTGAGCGCACCGACCGCGGCCTGCGCGTCAAGACCCGCCGCGGTCGCGGCAAGGACGCCGTTAACGAGGGCATCACCTTCGAGCACATTCGTATGGACGAGGTGCTTACGCCCTTCGTGGTCAACTCGTTCTACTTCTGCGACAAGGACGGCAAGACCGACTACGTGCAGTCTCGCGAGGCACTGCCCGTCGACGACCGCACACCTGGCTTTGGTGCCACGACGTTTTGTGATATCGAGGCTACTAACTGCCACGCGGCTGCTGCTTACATCACGGGCCTGCCCGAGAGCAAAGTGACGCGCCTGACGTTCCAGGATGTCCACGTGACCTTCGCGCCGGATGCCGAGCCCTTTGTCCCGGCCATGGCCTGCGGCGTTGAGCCCATGGTGCGCCAGGGCATCATCGCGCAAAACGTCAAGGTACTCGACCTGCAAAATGTGGTGATCGAGGGCCAGGACGGCGAGGAACTGCAGCTCCAGAACGTCGACAAGGTTGTCCGTTCCTAACTCGGGTTGATGACCAGGGCTGCATTGTCGGATAAATCGGCAATGCAGCCCTTGTGCGATACGGCCGTGTGCGCTGCGCTACGCATCATGGTGAAAGGGAATACATGCTCAATAAAACGATTCCTGTCGGGGTCGATGGCTCGTCTGCCACGATTACGTCTTATGTTTTTGCCCCGACCGAAGATGCTTATGCTTTAAAACCGCTGCCTGCAGTTGTGGTCGTGCCAGGAGGCGGCTACGATCACGTTTCGCCGCGCGAAGGCGAGCCGGTAGCGCTCCGTTTGTTGGCGATGGGCTACCAAGCGTTTGTACTGAACTATTCGGTTGCTCCGGCTGTCTATCCGCTGGCATTGCAAGAACTCGCGCGGGCGGTCGATACCGTCCGAAGCCATGCGGCAGAGTGCTGTGTCGATCCTGATCGGATTACGGTCATGGGTTTTTCGGCCGGTGGGCATCTAGTTGGCTTGCTCGGGGCGCTTTGGGACCAACCCTGGCTTGCAGAGTCGATTTCGGCATCGCCTGAGTCGATTCGGCCTGACACACTTTGCTTGGGCTATCCGGTCGTAAGCTCGGGGGCCTATGCTCATCGTGGTTCGTTTGAACACCTAACGGGTGCCGATGGCGCTTTGGCTCAAAAGTTGTCGATCGAGAATATGGTGGGCGATGGCTTCCCCCGTACGTTCTTGTGGCATACCGCCGAGGATGCATCGGTACCAGTTCAAAATAGCCTCCTTCTTGCGCAGGCTCTTGCCGACCACGGGATTGGCTTTAGCCTACATGTCTTTCCGCATGGAAAGCATGGGGCATCGCTCGCCACGGCCCAAACGGCATTTAAGGGCTGCGCCGAGCATATTCAGCCACAGGTTCAGGGCTGGCCTGAACAGTTCGCTTCCTGGGAGCGTGATGGACGATGAGCGAAAGTATCTATACGCTGCGCGTTTCGAGGGCTGCGGCAGGAGCGTATCCAACGATTTCCGATGCCTTGGCGGCAGCCGATCAGCTCTATCCGGATGCCGAGCAACCGGTGATGATTCGCGTCGATCCGGGCGAGTATTGCGAGCGGGTCGAGATTCATCGCTCGCATGTGACGATTGAGGGAGAGACGGCCGACAGCGTGCGTATCGTGGGCAGCCTGGGTGCCAAGATGCCTTCGGAGGACGGCTCGGGCGTCGACGGCACGCTCGGCACGTTTAGGACCTATACCGTTTTGGTCGATGCCGACGACGTACGGCTCGAGAACCTCACGATCGAAAACGATGCGGGCGATGGGCGCGAGGTCGGTCAAGCGATTGCCCTGTATGCTGATGGCGACCGTCTGGTTGTCGATGCCTGCTGCATTAAGGGACACCAAGACACGCTGTTTTTGGGTCCGCTGCCGCCGCATGAGGCCAAACCGGGCGGGTTTATAGGACCCAAACAGTATGCGCCGCGCCGGGTGGGGCGCCAGTATTTTCGACGTTGCCGGATCGAGGGCGATGTCGACTTTATCTTTGGCGGCGCGCGTGCCTACTTTGAGGGGTGCGAGATTCGCTCGCTCAACCGCGATATGGACGTGAACGGCTACGTGACGGCGGCGTCGACGCCCGAAGGCGAGCCGCACGGCTTTGTGTTCCACGGCTGTTCGTTTACAGCACCGGATGGCGTGGCGCCGGATTCGGTCTACCTGGGCCGTCCTTGGCGCGAATGGGCGCAAACTGCGCTGATCGATTGTTGGCTGGGGCGACATATCAAGCGCGAAGGCTGGTGGGATTGGAATAAACCGGCGGCGCACAACTGCGCGCAGTATGCTGGCGCGATCCTGCATGGGCCGGCGGGCGATACTACCGGCTGGGTGCCGTGGGCGAATGAACTCGATGTGATGGCTGCCGCCGGGTACGCCCGCGAACAGGTGCTTGCCGGTGCGGATGGCTGGGATCCCGAGGGCGGCGACGGTGATGCGGTTGAGACGGCTGAACTGTCTGCCAACGGCCGCACCGTGCACATCGAGACGTACTGCGAAGACGAACCTGCGCTGCGTGCCCGGCTGAAGCGCGAGGGGCGTTCGGCTGCTTTTACGGGCAAGACTCCTGCAGATTTTGAGGCATGGAAGACTGCGACCAGGACTCGTCTGTACGATGTTTTGGGCCTTTCGCTTATGGACCGCGTCCCGATTGAGATTCGTGAGCTCAGCCGCGTGCGGGTTGCCGGCGGCATCGTGCGCACCCATGCGATGTTGCAGGTCGAGCGTGATGTTTGGATGCCGTTCTACCTGTTGGAGCCGTCTCATCCGAAGCTTGATGGACGGGGGCTTAAGCGTTGCTATATCTGCCCGCATGGCCATCAGGGAGCAGGCGCCGCAAGTGTTGCGGGCGTGACGGGCGTGCCGGCGGTCGATGATGCCGTGCGTAAGTTCAATTACGACTACGGTCTGCGTTTGGCGCGTATGGGTTACGTGACCGTCTGCCCCGACGCACGCGGTTGGGGATACCGTCGTGACTGGAAGGGTCAGGGCGATGACGAGAACAGCTTTCTGCGCGGCACGTGCCTAAACCAGGCGCGCATGGCCGAGCCGCTGGGACTTACCGTTGCGGGTCTCAACGCCTGGGATAACATGCGTCTGATCGATTACCTAGAGGCGCGCGGCGACATTGCCATGGACGACCTGGGCTGTTTTGGCTTTTCGGGCGGCGGATACATGACGTTGTACCTGGCCGCACTCGACCCGCGTGTGCGCAAGGCGTTTGTCTCGGGCTATCTGTACGGTGTCGACGATTCGCTGCTGCATCTCAATGGCAATTGCAGTTGCAACTACACACCCGGACTTTGGCGCTTGCTCGACATGGGCGATATTGCCTCGCTCATCGCGCCGCATCCGCTGCTGGTGCAAAGCTGCGAAGAGGATCATCTGAACGGTTCGCGCGGGCTGAATAATGTTGACGAGCAGCTCAAGATCGTGCGCGATGCCTACAAGTTGCTGGGTCGCAGAGATGGCCTGCGGCACGAGGTATGTCCGGGTGAACACCATCTGGGCGTGACACATCTTGCCGAGGATATCGAATGGCTCGATTCGCACGTTGCGGAATGCGCCCGTGCATAGCCCCTCGGCATGCTGCGAATAAACGGTACGTTCCTGTATGGCCGCCGATGGGCGGATGAGGAGAAGATTATGGAAACGAAGAGCTTGAGTGAATCGACCATTTGCTGCTTTGGCGACTCAACGACCTGGGGCGACAACGGCTGCGGTGGGGGAGGCAACGACATCTCGTGGACCTCGCATTTGGGCGCGTTGCTGGGAGGCGCGGTCGTCGAGAACTTTGGCATCAAGGGTTCGCGTATCGCCATCAAGGCCGACCGTACCGATTCGTTTGTCGAGCGCCTTGACGGTATCGACGATGCGGCCGATATCTACATCGTTTTTGGCGGCGTCAACGACTTTAGCCGCAACGTGCCGCTTGGCGAGTTGGGCAGTACCGATGTGCACGAGTTCTATGGTGCACTCGATTACCTGATCCGCACCATCACGGCGCGTTCGCCCCAGGCAAAGCTTGTGTTTATGACGCCGTGCAAGACGAGCGGTAAGCACGAGAAGGATATCCCGGCAAGCGATGAGCTCAATCACCTGGGGTTGACGCAGGTCGCCTACGTAAAGGCGATGCTCGAGGTCTGTGACCGCTACTCCGTTCCGGTGATTGACCTGTATGCGCAAAGTGGCATCAGCCCGTTTTTGCCGGAGCACCGCGAGCTCTATATGCCGGACGGTCTGCATTACAGTCCTGCCGGCTATGAGCGCCTGGCGCATCGCATCGCCGCGGGTCTCACCGCCGTTTGCCGCTAAAAGTCTGCCGTTTGCGGGGAATATAGGGTTAACGTTCACCCTATATTCCCCGTTCGCGTTACACTAGGGGTAACGTTCACCTATCGTTTATGTCAGAGGGGACAGCAATGGGTTGCAATCAAATCCTGGACCGTTATATCGAGCAGTTGATCGAAACCTCTACGCCGCAGGCGCCGGCTTGGAATATCGAAAAGATTCGCGCCGGCAAGGAGAACACCTGGAACTATATTGACGGCTGCATGATCAAGGCGCTCATCGAGCTGTACGAGATCACGGGTGAGCAGCGCTACCTGACCTTTGCCGATGACTACATCGATTTCTTTGTCCAGGACGACGGTACCATCAAGCATTACAACCCGCAGGATTACAACCTCGATAACGTTAATGCGGGCAAAACCCTCTACAAGCTCTATGACCTGGTGGGCAAGCCCAAGTATCGCGCCGCCATGGATACCATCTATCGTCAGCTCGAAACCCAGCCGCGTACCAAAGAGGGCGTGTTTTGGCACAAGGCCGTCTACCCCAACCAGATCTGGCTCGATGGCATGTATATGGCCCAGCCGTTCTACATGCAGTATGAGCTGAGCTTCCACAACCGTCGTGCCTGCTCGGACAGCTTCCATATGTTCCAGGTCGTGCATGACCTGATGCGCAACCCCCTCAACGGTCTGTACTATCACGCTTACGACGCGAGCCGCAAACAGTTCTGGTGCGACCCGGTCACCGGCCTTTCGGCTAACTTCTGGCTGCGCGCCGAGGGCTGGTTTGCCATGGCACTCATCGATACCTGGGAGCTCATGCCGCCTTCGATGTCGGCCGAGAAGGACGAGATTCGCAAGATGTTCCACGACCTGATCGACGCCATGCTGCCGTATCAGGACGAGAAGACCGGCATGTGGCATCAGGTCATCAACCTGCCCAATATCGCCCCCAACTACCTGGAGGAGTCGGGTAGCGCGATTTTTGCCAATGCCATCATGAAGGGCGTGCGTCTGGGCGTGCTGGGCGAGCGTTACTACCAGTACGGCCGTCGCGCCTTCGACGGCATCTGCGAGACCTGCCTGTCTGAGCATGATGGTCAGCTGGCGCTTGACAACATCTGCCTGGTCGCGGGCTTGGGCAACACCGCGCACCGCGAGGGCACGTTTGATTACTACATGAGCGAGCCCGTGGTCAAAAATGATGCAAAGGGTGTGGCGCCGCTGGTGCTTGCCTATATCGAGACCATGCATCACGACAAGCTGGCCGGTAAGCGCGATCCGCTCGCCCCCTCGGGCGTGTGCTCCATCGAGGACCCGTTTGGCGGATACACCCCGGGCATCAACGCTCATAAGGGATGTGAATAACGTGGGGGCTATTACTCCGGGCGTACGTTTGCACGACCTTCCGCAGGGGACCGTCGAGGAACGCATTCGCATGGCGGGAGAGCTGGGCTTTTCGTGCATTCAACTGCCGAGCAAGGTGCTCTACGCATCGATGGGGATCGATCGAGGCGGCCTGACCCACGAGCTTGCCGACCATTTGCGTGCGGTGCTCGACGAGGCGGGCGTTTCGGTCGCCGTGCTCGGCTGTTATAAGAATTTGGCGACGCCCGATCGCCAACAGCTCATGGATAACTTTGCCGAGTACGAGGCATGCTTGAACTTTGCCCAGATGCTCGGCGGATGCCCGGTTGGCACCGAGACCGGTCGCCCCAATGCACAGAACCGCGTTGCTGACGACCGCATGACCGATGAGGCACTCGATGCGTTTGCAGACGGGCTTGCACGCGTCTGCGATCGGGCCGAGGCCGTGGGTGGGCAAATTTTGATCGAGCCTGGTTGGAACGAAACGGTCAACACGCCGGATCGCTGCCGTGAGGTGCTAGAGCGCGTCTCGAGTCCGTCGCTCGGCGTGATCTATGACCCGGTATCACTGCTGCACCCCAGTGTTGTTGACGAAGCGCAGGAAATCACCGCGCGCATGCTCTACTTATGCGGCAGTAAGATCCGCGCGCTGCACGCCAAGGATTTTGAGGTCGTTGATAACGAGGACGAAGCCGGTTGGTGCGACGGTACGGGTTCGCGCCTGGTGTGTCATGGCGTGGGCGAGACGGGACGATATGACTTTGAGCCCGTGGTGGCCTGGGCGGCTGCCGCCTGCCCTGGGATTCCCTGCGTGGTCGAGAACAGCGTGCCGGCGACGGCGGCTGACTGCCTGGCGACACTCGAGCATATGTCCGCTCGCTGCGGGGCTTCGCATCGCGAGTTATAGCATTGGCTTTTGCCGTGTCGGCAGATTGAGATTACCTGTATGGGGGCGGCGGTGAAGGGTCTTTATCGTCGCCCCCATTGGATTGCATTAAAAAGGGGAGTTGCGTGGCTATCCACATTGTCGAAGAGGCGAATCGTTGCCTAGGTTGTAAAAGGGCGTTCTGTCAGATTAAGGGCTGCCCGGTTCAGACGCCTATTCCGCAGGTCATCGACCTGTTCAAACAGCGTCGTCTAGAAGAGGCGGGCGAGCTGCTGTTCCAGAACAATCCCATGAGCGCGGTCTGCTCCATGGTTTGCAACCATTCGGGCCAGTGCGAGGGCGCGTGCATCCAGGGCCGCAAGGGCACACCCGTACATTTCTCGAGCATCGAGAACTATATCTCGACAGCGTATTTGGATCGTAAGGAGTGGACGTCTGCGCCGTCGTGCGGCAAACAGGTTGCCGTGGTCGGTTCCGGTCCCGCCGGTATTACCGTGGCCATTAAGATGGCCCAGCTGGGCTGTGCCGTCACGGTATTTGAACAGCGCCCCGAGATCGGCGGTGTGCTGGAGTACGGTATCCCCGAGTTCCGCCTGCCCCGTGCGCTCGTACAAAAGTACCGTCACGTGATGTGCTCGCTTGGCGTGCGCGTGCGCCCCTCGACCACCATCGGCGGCGCACTGCACATCGATGACCTGCTACGTGACGGCTACGACGCGGTCTTTGTCGGTACCGGTACCTGGCGAGCTCGCAAACTGGGTATTCCCGGCGAGTCGCGCGGCAACGTGCTGTTTGGTATCGATTACCTGGTTGATCCTTCGAGTGTGGCGATCGGACAGAATGTGGCGGTCATCGGTGCCGGTAACGTGGCCATGGATGTGGCCCGCACGGCGCTGCGCTCGGGTGCTCGCAAGGTCACCGTGTATGCTCGATCGCGCCATATCTCGGCCATCGATGACGAGGTGGAGCTGACCGAGCTTGACGGTGCCGAGATTGTGTGCGGCAAGGCGACCTGCGCCATCGACGATAACGGTCCGGTGTTCGAGACGGCTATCTTTGACGAGGACAACAACGTGGTGGGCTACGAGGAGGAGCTCGACCATGCGTCTGCCGACACAGTTGTGATTGCAGCTTCGCAGGTGCCCAAAGACAAGCTTGTGCTTACAACGGGCGGCCTAGAGACCGACCATCGTGGCCTGCTTTCGGTCGATGAGAACGGTATGACCACCGTGCCTGGCGTCTTTGCCGCCGGCGACGTGGTTAACGGCCCGCTCACCGTGGTTCATGCCGTGGCAGGCGCCAAGCTCGCCGTCGAAGGCATGACTGCCTATTTGGGTCTCTAACACATCCCATCCATTAGTTGCGGTGAAATACGGACTGTTTTGGCTGTTAAAAGCCTCACCTACTCCGTATTCCACCGCAACTTTTTTGTGAGGGTTGGGATTGAAGGTGGGGAGTGCGAGCGAGCGCGAATGCGGCGGGTACTGATACGATAGGTACGTTAGCAACTGCCGCCGAGCGGCTCAAATGAAAGGAACCCTGTATGGAGTCCTCCGCCTATCCGATGCTCTTTAGCCCAATCAAGGTCGGTACAACCGAGGTCAAGAACCGCGTCTTTATGCCGCCGGTGTCCACCAACCTGGCCGATCATGGCTATGTGACCGACGACTTGGTCGATCATTACCGTGCCCGCGCCAAGGGCGGCGTGGGCCTCATCATCACCGAGGTCGTGACGGTCGAGCCTACCTATACCTATCTGCCGGGTGACATGTGCTGCTACGACGACACGTTTATCCCTGGCTGGGAAAAGCTCGCCGCGACCGTCCACGAGTATGGCTGCAAGATCATGCCGCAGCTCTTCCACCCCGCCTATATGGCCTTTAACATTCCGGGCACGCCGCGCCTGATCGCTCCGTCCTTCGTGGGACCGTCCTATGCCCGTGAGGCACCGCGTCCTATCACGGTCGACGAGATTCACGAGCTCACGCATCAGTTTGGCGACGCTGCCGTGCGTATGCAGAAGGCCGGTGTCGATGGCGTCGAGGTCCATGCGGCGCACGCCCACGGCATGCTCGGCGGTTTCTTGACCCCGCTCTATAACAAGCGTACCGATGAGTACGGCGGCTCGCTCGACGCCCGCATGCGCTTCTTACTCGAGGTCATCGCCGAGATTCGCGAGCGCTGCGGCAAGGACTTTATCATCGACGTCCGCATCTCGGGCGATGAGTACACCGATGGCGGCCTGACCCTCAACGACATGATCTACGTCTCGCGTCGCCTGGAGAAGGCCGGTGTCGACATGATTCATGTGTCGGGCGGTACCACCATCAAGCGCGGCTCCGCGATTCCCGCTGCCGGTACCCAGCAGGCCTCGCACGCCGCCTGCTCGCGCGAGATTAAAAAGCACGTCAACATTCCCGTCGCCACCGTCGGCCGCATCAACGAGGCCTGGATCGCCGAGGAGCTGATCGAGGACGGCGCTGCCGACATCTGCATGATGGGCCGCGCCAATCTGTGCGATGCCGAGTTCTGCAATAAGGCCGCTGCCGGCAACGCCGACGACATCCGCCCCTGCATCGGCTGCCTGCGCTGCCTGAACGGCATTATGTTTGGCAAGCGCATCTCCTGCACCGTCAATCCCGATGTTGAGCGCGACGAGGCCGGCTACGAGCCTGCCGCCGAGGCTAAGAACGTGCTGGTTGTGGGCGCTGGTCCTGCGGGCATGGAGGCAGCCTACATTGCTGCCAAGCGCGGCCACAACGTAGTGCTCGTGGATAAGCAGGACGAGCCGGGTGGCGAGATGCGCATCGCGGCCGTTCCGCCGGCAAAGCAGGAACTCACCCGCGTGATCAAGTATCAGTACCGTCGCCTGGCCGAGTCGGGCGTGAAGTGCGTATTTGGCACCGAGCTTACTGCCGAGGACATTCAGCGTGACTACGCCGGCTACGAGGTCGTCCTGGCCTATGGCGCCGAGCCCATCGCCCCGGCCTTCATGCAGGGATTTAAGCAGGTCATGACGGCTGACGACCTGTTGGGCGGCAAGGCTTTCCCGGGCAAGAAGATTGTCATCGTGGGCGGCGGCACCGTCGGTTGCGAGACGGCCGACTACCTGGCCCCGTTGGTCAACGATCTGTCGCCGGCCAATCGCGACGTCACCGTCATCGAGATGACCAAGACGCTCGCCGCCAACGAGGGCGGCGCCGGTCGCGCGGTGCTCATCACGCGCATGCTCTCCAAGGGCGTTCACGTGCTGACCGAGGCCAAGGTGACCGAGATTACCGAGGATGCCATCAGCTACGAAAAGGACGGCGAGATCCACACCATCGCCGATGCCGATACGCTGGTGCTTGCCATGGGCTATCGTCCCAATACCAAGTTGGCCGACGACCTTGCTGCAGCCGGCGTTACCACCCACGTGTTGGGCGATGCCAACAAGTGCGGCAACATCCGCGACGCCATCGGCGATGGCTACAAGGTTGCTTGCGAGCTCTAGTCAACCCCTTGGTGCATGTGAGGCCTATCCCCGCGGCGTCAGTCGGTAGATAGCAAAAAGCGGCGGTCGTCCCGTACATGGGACGACCGCCGCTTGCGTTAGCTGCAATAGGTCGTGCGATTAGAGGCCCAGGATCTCCTTGACCTTGGCGATGATGGCCTCGTCGGTTGCGTTGGCAAAGAAGTACTCCTGGAAGTGTTCGCCGGCAAGTGCGCCCTTCACCAGGTCCTGATCGATCTCGCCCAGAACGTCGACGAGCGGACGCATAGTCACAGCGCGGACGCCGTCGAGGATCTTCTTGTTGCGCTGCTCGGGCTCAACACGCTCGGCAGGATAGCCGTTGCCCGAACCAAAGCCAAAGAGCTTCTCAAAGGTGTACTCGAGGTTGAGCTCCTGGCCCCAGCCGTTCTTGAGGGCGAAGGGCATGGCGACAGCGTTACCGTCGTTGACCTGGGCAAAGGTGTAGGCATCGAGCGGGTCGGCAACATGGCCGCACAGCACGCCGGGGAAGGAGTTGCAGGCGAGCATGGCGCCCTCGCCGGTGCCACAGCCGGTCACGACGTAGTCGGCAGCGCCGGAGTTGAGCAGCACGGCGGCCAGGATGCCGTTCTGCACATAGGTGAGGGGCTTGGAGTCGGCGTCGGCATACATGCCATAGTTAAAGACGGTGTGGCCCATGGGCTCGACAACCTTCTTAAGGGCAGCCTCGATCATAGGGTTCTTGGAGTTCTGAGAGTTCTCATTGATCAGAGCGATCTTCATTGCGAATTACCTTTCTATTTCTAACTTGCGGTGAAATACGGACTGTTTTGCCTGATAGAGGCCAAAACCAATCCTTATCTCACCGCAACTCAAATGAAAAACGAGTGGATGAAACCTGATATGGGCAGTTGCGGCGACGCTTATTGAGGCTGCTTTCCAATGTATGCGAGGATTCCACCGTCGACGTAGAGGATGTGGCCGTTGACGAAGTTCGACGCGTCGGAAGCCAAGAACACGGCGGGGCCCTTCAGATCCTCGGGCGTGCCCCAACGGGCGGCCGGCGTCTTGGCAATGATGAACTGGTCAAACGGGTGGCGGCTGCCGTCGGGCTGCGTCTCGCGCAGCGGTGCGGTCTGCGGCGTGGCGATGTAGCCGGGTCCAATGCCGTTGCACTGGATATTGGCCTCGCCAAACTCCGAGCAGATGTTCTTGGTGAGCATCTTGAGTCCGCCCTTGGCCGCGGCATAGCCGGCGATGGTCTCGCGGCCCAGCTCGCTCATCATCGAGCAGATGTTGATGATCTTGCCGTGGCCCTTGGCGATCATGCCGGGCAGGCAGGCCTTGGACACGATAAACGGTGCGTTGAGGTCAATATCGACGACGCGGCGGAAGTCCTCGGCGCTCATGTCGAGCATCGGGGTGCGCTGGATGACGCCAGCGTTGTTGACCAGGATGTCGGGCGTGGTGCCAAAGTCGGTCTCGATCTTGGCGATGAGCTCGGCGACGACGGCCTCGTCGGTGACGTCTGCCACGTAACCATGAGCCTCAAAGCCCAGCTCGCGGTAGTGCTTCTCGGCTTCGGCGACTTTGTCGGCGTGACGGGCGTTAAAGGCGATTTTGGCGCCGGCCTCTCCGAGCGCCTCGGCAATGGCCATGCCAATGCCGTAGGTGGCGCCGGTCACCAGTGCGACCTTGCCGTCCAGACGGAAGCTGTCCATAAGATCAGACATAGCGATCCTTTCAAAAGAAACGTTCATCTATATAAGTCTTGCTTTTCATACAAGGTCAGTATAGGTGAAGCGGCGTAATAGCCACCCCTTATTCCCTAAAATCAGGTGAACGTTCACTTTTAAAAGGCGAACGGTAGTCTCGCCCTTGCCGTGCGGACGTCTATTTGCTCTGTTCCTGCGCTCCCTCTGCGATCATGTTGCGGTTGTACACCAGATGCAGGTACATCGCGTCGTGCGCTGCGGTGGGATTGCGCGCGGCGATGGCGTCGGCCACGCCACGGTGGGTGCGGATGGTCTCCTCAACCAGCTTTTTGCCGGTCACGTCAATAAACAGGGGGACAGACGCCTTGAGCACGCCCATTAGGCGGGGAACGACGAGGTTTCCGGAGCTCTCGGCAATGGCATTGTGGAACGCGGTGTCGGCGGCGGAGTAATCCTCACCGGCCTCGGCCAGGCGCTCGGATTCGTCGCAGAGCTCTTTGATACAGACGACCTGGTCGTTGGTTGCGTGCTCGGCTGCCATGCGTGCAATCTGCGGCTCGATCATAAAGCGCACCTCGAGTAGGTCGCGCGCCAGACGCTGCTTGTCGTCGATAAAGGTAAAGCCCAGCGGGTCGTCGGCAACGCCGGGGTTTGATGCCACATAGGTGCCAGAGCCCTGCTTAATGCGCACGATGTTGCGCGACTGCAGCAGCTTCATGGCTTCGCGTACGGTGCTCCTGCCAGCACCCAGGCGCTCGACGAGCACAGCCTCCTTGGGCAGGCGGTCGCCTTGCTCAAGATGCTCATCCAGGATCAGTTGAATGATTTTATCTGCTATCTGCTCGGGGAGTCCCGAATCGGCTCGTGCCACGCTTCACCTCATATCAAAAGAATTCATCAGAGCTATTCTAGCTCATTTACAGAAGCCGCGGTGGTTCGCTCCGACAATGGAGAGCTGTAAGTAGCCGTTTACCGTCAAAAACAGATCGTTCAGGAAATACATCAGATGTATTTTGAAAAAAGTTTCCCTTTTAAACATCAGACCTATTGAAAACACGCTATAGTCTAAGGCGAATTCAAAAGGTCTGATGAATTGGAGTAAAGATGTCAGACCCAACGTTTATGGCCGACCCCACCAGGCTGGTCATCGCCGCTATCGTGGGCATCGCGCTGCTGCTTGCGCTCATCATTAAGTTCAAGCTGCATCCTGTGCTTTCGATGATGGTCTCGGCGCTCGCGATCGGCATCGGCGCCGGTATGCCGCTCGACCTGGTGGCGGACACTGTCACCAAGGGCGTGGGAACCACGCTGCAAAACATCGCCCTGCTCATTGGCCTCGGCTCGATGTTTGGCCAGATTCTTGAGGAGAGCGGCGGCGCCAAAAAGATTGCCCAGACCTTCATCGATACCTTTGGGCAGGGTCATTCCAGCTGGGCGCTGGGCATTACCGGTCTGGTTATCGGCACTACGGTGTTCTTTGAGGCCGGCGTGGTCGTTTTGATCCCACTTGCGTTTAGCGTGGCATCCCAGACCAAGAAGTCGACGCTCTACTACGGCATCGCGCTGCTCGCGGGACTGGCCGCTGGCTATGCGTTTGTGCCGCCTTCGGCCGGTTCGGTTTTGGTCGCCGGCACGCTCGGTGTCGACCTGGGCACCATGATTCTCGTCGGTATCCCTACCGCCTTCATCGCCATGGCGATCGCCGGCGTCATCTGGGGCCGCAACGTGGGCGGTCGCATCTTTACCGATGTTCCGGAGCACTTTACCTCTGCCGAGGGTGCGAGCGACGAAAAGGAGCTTCCCTCCTTTGGCATGGTGCTTGCCATCGTGCTCACGCCGCTTTGTCTGATTTTGCTGGGCACGTTGTCCTCTTATATCCCCATGCCCGCCGAGCTCGCCTCGATTCTCGCCTTCCTGGGCAAGCCGTTTGTCGCTTTGACGCTCGCCACGCTCGTCGCGATGTACCTGCTGGGCGTGCGGCGCGGCTACTCCGGCGCCGAGCTCAAGGCCTTGCTCGACCGCTCTCTTAAGCCCGTCGGCATGATCTTGCTGGTCATTGCCTGCGGCGGTGTGATCCGCTGGATGCTGCAGGACTGCGGCCTGGGCCAGGTTATCGGCCCTATGCTCGAGGCCTCACCGCTGCCTTTGGTGGTCGTTGCCTTTTTGATTGCCGTCATGGTGCGTGCCTCTGTCGGCAGCTCCATCGTCGCTATGACCATGGCATCGGGCATTATGGCCGCCATGCCTGCGGTTGCCGGAGCCTCAGTGCTCATGCGTGCCGCTATCTGTCTTGCTATCTGCGGCGGTGCCACGGCCCTCTCGCACGTCAACGATGCCGGTTTTTGGATGTGCTCCTCGTTCCTGGAGATTGATGAGAAGACAACCCTCAAGTCCTGGACCGTTATGGAGACGCTCATCGGCCTTTCGGGTCTTGCCTGCGCCCTGGTGATCTCGTTCTTCGCCTAGTTCGCGTAGCTAAGCATCTTCCGCCGAGTGCATCGCTCGGTACCCATTTACACCTGATTCATTAACCAACGATTGGTACAACCGTTCAAATCAAAAGAGGAGAGCATCATGGACGAGAAGACCAAGGTACAGATTCAGCAGGAGGCAGCCGACCTGGTTGCCAAGCTGCAGCCGCGTTCCGGCAAGTTTCGCACCATCAGCCCCGAGATGGACCCGCTGCGCCTGGGCTCTGGCTGGTCCATCGAGGACCTGGACAAGCCGCAGGTCATTATCGAGTCGACGTTTGGCGACTCGCACCCGGGTTCTGCCGGCCTGTTTGAGCTGGTCGAGGAGGTCCGTGCCGGCGTTGCCGAGGCTGGCGGTCACGGTGCCCGTTACTTCTGCACCGATATCTGCGACGGCGAGGCCCAGGGCCACGATGGCATCAACTACTCGCTGCCCAGCCGCGACATGATCGCCAACATGATCGAGATCCATGCCAAGGCCACCCCGTTCGACGCCGGCGTCTTTGTCGCCAGCTGCGATAAGGGCCTGCCTGCGAACCTCATGGCCATGGGCCGCATCAACATCCCCTCCATCGTCGTTACCGGCGGTGTCATGGATGCCGGTCCTGACCTGTTGACCCTGGAGCAGCTCGGCGCGATTTCTGCCCGCTACGAGCGCGGCGAGATTTCCCGCGAGGAGCTTGAGTTTGCCAAGCACAACGCATGCCCCAGCTGCGGCGCCTGCTCGTTTATGGGCACCGCGTCGACCATGCAGGTTACCGCCGAGGCCCTGGGCCTTATGCTCCCCGGCACGGCCCTGTTGCCCGCAACCAGCTCCGATCTGCGTGAGTTTGCGCGCGAGGCCGGCCGTCAGTCCGTGTGGCTCTCCGAGCACAGCCTGTGTCCGCGTGACATCGTGACCAAGGAGTCCTTCGAGAACCTCATCATGGTCCACGGCGCCATCTCGGGTTCCACCAACTCGCTGCTGCATATTCCTGCTATCGCCCGCGAGTTTGGCATCGAGATGTCCGCCGACGACTTCGATCGCCTGCACCGTGGCGCCCACTACCTGCTCAACGTCCGTCCCGCAGGCGAGTGGCCGGCGCAGTTCTTCTACTATGCGGGTGGCGTGCCGCGCATCATGGAGGAGATCAAGTCGATGCTTCACCTCGATGTCATGACCGTCACCGGCAAGACCCTCGGCGAAAACCTCGAGGACCTTAAGAACAACGGCTACTACGAGAAGTGCGGTCGCTACTTGGAGAAGTGGAACCTCAAGCGCGAGGACATCATTCGCCCGTTTGACCAGGCCTTCGGCACCGACGGTTCCATCGCCATCCTCCACGGCAATCTTGCCCCCGAGGGCGCCGTCGTCAAGCACACCGTCGTTCCGCGTGAGATGTTCCAGGCTACGCTCAAGGCCCGTCCGTTCGACTGCGAGGAGGACGCCATTCACGCCGTCCTGACGCACGAGGTCAAGCCCGGCGACGCCGTCATCATTCGCTACGAGGGCCCCAAGGGCTCCGGCATGCCCGAGATGTTCTACACCACCGAGGCTATCGCCAGCGACCCCGAGCTGGGCGCGAGCATCGCCCTGATCACTGACGGCCGCTTCTCTGGCGCTTCCAAGGGCCCGGCTATCGGTCACGTTTCGCCCGAGGCTGCCGTGGGCGGCCCGATTGCCCTGATCGAGGAAGGCGACCTGATCCAGATCAATATTCCCGAGCGCTCGCTGTCCATCGTGGGCATCGCCGGCAAGGAGATGGAGCCGGCCGAGGTCGACGCCGTCCTGGCCGAGCGCCGAGCCGCTTGGAAGCCCAAGGCTAATCGCTATACCTCCGGCACGCTCAAGTTCTTTACCGAGCATGCAGTTTCCGCCATTCAGGGTGGCTACATGGAGTAGCGCCCATGCGCATCGATTCCCTCTCATAGATGTGCGGCACAAAGAGCCCCGAGTTCATACGAGCTCGGGGCTCTTTGCGTCTAGATTGGGGACGCATAGCCGGACGAAAACAATTTGCGTCTGGTAATAAGCGTACGAAAGCGCAATTTACGTCTTAATTCCGTACGCAAATCAAGACGAAAACCGTTTGCGTCTGCTATAAATCCGCACGAAAACGGTTTTCGTCTTGCAGGGCAGTTACCGCTTCTACAGTTCAACTTCCAGTTCGGCTTTGTGTTCGTAGAGGTAATTGCGCATGTAGGGGATGGCAAATGAGACCTTGCCGTACGAGGGGGCCTCGATAATCGATTCTCTTAACAGGCGGCTGCGGACGGAGCTCACCTGTTGAGGCGTTTTGTTTAGGGCATCGGCAACCATGCTGGTCGAGCTCGTTTGCCCCAAAGACGCCATGCTCAGCAGATAAACGATGCACGTGGGCGGAATGCGCCGCAGCGCGGGCTCAATCACCATGGCGCAGAAGCGTTCGCGTGCCGTTGCAATGCCGCGCTCGGCTTCTTCTTCTCCAATAATCGCTGTATGTGCGCGTCTTGCCAACTGCCATGCGTAGTATCCAACGAGTTGGATCATGAAAGGATAGCCTTGCGTTGCTTCGGCAAGTTGGCCGGCAATACCTGGCTGCAACTCCATGCCAGACGCTTCAATGGTTTCCTCGAGGGAGTACGACACTTCGGTTACTGCCACAGCCTTCAGGTCAAAGGGGAGGGCACGGCGCAAAAACGTAAGTGTCTTTCCGTTGATGATGCTTTCAATCATCGAAGGCAGCCCAGCAAAAACAAAGGCGATATCAAGGTCTTCGCCGATAACCTGCTGAATCGCAATGGAGAGCGTTCGGACCTCATCGAGCTCTGCGTCTTGAACCTCGTCGAGAGTGATGAGCAGGCCATTTCCATTCTTGGATATTGTCTGTCTCATGGCGTCGCGTAGCGATGGGCCGATTCGCTCAATATCTATGCTGCCGATGGATATGCCAGCTACGGTGGGCTCAAATCTGGCGTGTTTTGCCTGGAATTTGGGCTGCAGCTGTTCGAGAATGCGCTGGCAAAGTCCCTCGGTTGCGACCTCTTTTATGACCGTCCAGCCACGGCTTTGCGCCAAACGTGAGCACTCGTCAAGGAGGACCGTCTTGCCCGTTCCACGGACGCCGGCTATGCGCATTAGGCGCCCAGGGGCACCAGGCCCGTTGGTGAGGCCTTCACTGAATTCTTCGAGTACATCTTCGCGGCCGATAATCGTGGGAGGTGTTTTACCTGCTGTGGGCTTAAAAGGGTTTGTTTGCATGTGAGCCACCTTTGCTCAAGATATAGCAAGATATAGCAAGATATAGCAAAGTATAGTGAGATATAGCAACGTATAGCGCTGTTCGCGGGTTCTTACGGTGGTGCTATTTTCCGAATGCCACGCGGATAAAGCGCTGGGCGAACAGCTTGTTGGCAACTCACGAGGGCTCGGGGTGCCAATTTGGGGTGCAGTAGTGCTGCGCCACGAAAAGGGCCTATCTACTACGTTTAAGCCGCAGGGGTCAACCATAGTCGGCTTTTTCGAAAATCGACAAGCTGTCTACCTGCACTGATAATTGTTCTCGGGGGAAGCGGGCACTGCGGGGCGCGGCA
>UQLJ01000033.1:0-21113 GCA_900541825.1 uncultured Collinsella sp. | reverse complement strand
ACGCGCATAAAGAAAGCCTCCCATTTCTCATGTCCAAGAAATGGGAGGCAGTTCACACTCCCGACGGGGCCGATGACATCGCGCTATGCTTGGGCGCACTTGCCGCTACAGGCAGACGCCGTCCTTCCAGATACTGATCTCGTGACAGCCACGGCGCTCGGCACTCGTGAGTTTACCGCTCGCCGTCTCCAGCACCAGCTGGTATAGATCGTGAGCAGCCTCGTCGAGCGTGCGCTCACCCGTGGCAATCACCCCGGCGTTAAAGTCCATCCAATTGGCCTTGTGGTCGCACAAACGCTGGTTGGTGAACACTTTGAGTGTAGGCGCCGGCGCGCCAAACGGTGTGCCGCGGCCGGTCGAGAACAGAATCACGTGGCAGCCGGCAGCCGTCAACGCCGTGGTGGATACCATGTCGTTGCCCGGACCGCACAGCATGTTCAGGCCGTGTTTAGTTGCCTGGCCGGCATACGGCAGCACGTCGACGATGGGGGCAGATCCGCCCTTTTGCACGCAGCCGCAGCTCTTGTCCTCGAGCGTGGTAATACCGCCGTCCTTGTTGCCGGGACTCGGGTTCTCATAAACGACCTCGCCGTGGCTAATAAAGTAGTCCTTAAATCCATTGAGCATGTCGGAGGCAGCGTTAAAGACCTGCTCGTTCTCGCAACGGTCGAGCAGGATGCTCTCCGCGCCAAACATCTCGGGCACCTCGGTAAGCACCGACGTGCCGCCACGGGCGACGACCATATCGCTCACGCGACCGATCGTGGGGTTGGCGGTAATGCCCGAAAGACCGTCGGAGCCGCCACACTTAAGACCAATGACCAGCTCGGAGGCCGGAATGGGCTCGCGCTTGGACTGCTTTGCCAGGTCTGCCAGCTCGGCCAGAATCTTGTGGCCCTCGATTTGCTCGTCGGCTACATCCTGGCAGGTGAGAAAGCGAACGCGCTCGTGATCGAAGTCACCGAGCTCGTCGAGCACCTGCTGGTGTGTGCAGTTCTCGCAACCGAGCGACAGGAACAGCACGCCGGCCGCATTAGGGTGACGCGAGAGCGCCACCAGCAGACGACGCGTCTGGACATGGTCGGCGCCGGTCTGCGAGCAACCGAACGGATGCGGGAAGTAGTAGACGCCCTCCAGCGAGCCATCGACCAGATCCTGGGCCTGCTCGCACATGGCACGGGCGACTTCGTTGACACAGCCGACCGTGGGGATGATCCACAGCTCGTTGCGCGTCGCGGCACGACCGTCGGCGCGGCGGAACCCCATAAAGGTCTCGGGCTCAACCGACTCAACGACCGGATACGTGGGGTTGTAGGTATACTCGACCTCGCCCGAAAGGTTGGTCTTCACATTGTGCGTGTGGAGCCACTGACCGGGCTGGACATCGCCCGTCACGTGTCCGATAGGAAGGCCGTACTTAATGACGTCCTCGCCGGCGGCAATCGAGCGCACAGCCATCTTGTGGCCTTGCGGAATATCCTCCGCGGCCACGACCTCGCCCACCCCGGGAACCGCGACGGCGGTGCCCTTGGCAAGCGGCGACAGCGCGACGATCACGTTGTCGGCCGGATTGATCTGGATAGTGTTCATTGCAAATGGTCCTAACCCTACAGGTTGAGCAGAAGTCGAGACGCGGGCACGCCGTCCCGCGCCCGCGTCTGCGCCGGAAATTTACGCCTGAGCGTTGGCGAAGGCCTGCTTGGCACCCTCGGTGCGCACGACGGCGAGCGCACTGACGACAAACTCCTCAAGACCGGCGATCTGCGTAAGGTCCTCGCCCCACATCTGCTCGTTGGTGAGCACGTCGTGCACCAGCTGGGCATCGTCGGCACCGGCGTGGGCGGCGTAGAAATCGAGTACGAAGGCGTCGTCCTGAGCGGTGTACTCGGTGCCGTCGGAGCGACGCAGGTGCAGGCCGTCGCCCTCGCGGGACACGAGCTCCTGCGTGTAGAAGGAGATGAGCGTAGCGAGGCTCGTCGCCAGGCACTTGGGCAGGTTGCCGGTCTCGGCAACGTAGTCCTTGAGCGTGGGCAGGTCGCGAGCGCGCCACTTAGCCGTGGAGTTGAGGCAGATGGAGAGCAGCGCATGATCAATAAACGGGTTGTCGAAGCGGTTTTCGACGGCGGCGGCAAAGGCCTTGCAGTCCTCGACATCCAAGTCGGCGGCAAGCGTCGGAATGACCTCGTCGTAGAGCATGGTGTTCATGAAGCCGCGAATGGTCTCGTCATGCATGCAGTCGCGCACGATATCAAAGCCGGCAACCCAGGAACCCGGAACGAAGGCGGTATGGGCACCGTTGAGGATGCGGACCTTGCGCTTTTTGTACGGGGTGACGTCGGGAGTCACAAAGACACCCGGAAGACCAGCCTTCACAAAGGGAAGCTTCTCGGCAAGCGACTCGTCGCCCTGGATGCCCCACATCTGGAAGGGCTCGCGCACGGCCAGGAAGGGATCCTCGTAGCCCAGACGCTCGGCAACCGCCGCGGCCTCCTTGGGATCGCGAATGCGACCCGGAACGATGGTGTCGACAAGCGTGGTGCAGACGGTGCAGTCGTTAGCCATCCACTGCGCAAACTCGTCCTCCCAGCCCCAGTCGCTCACATACTGGTTCATGATGCGCAGCAACTCCTCGCCGTTGTGATCGATGAGCTCGCAGGCGAGGACGATGACGCCCGGCTTACCGGCAGCCCAGCGGGTGTGGAGCACCTGGGCAAGCTTGGCGGGGAAGCTCGCAGGTGGCATGTCGTCGGCCTTGCAGGACGGGTCATAGGCGATACCGGCCTCGGTGGTGTTGGAGACGATGATCTCCAGGTCGTCGGAGACAGCGACCTCCATCATGGCGCGGTAGTCGTCCTCACGATACGGGTTAAGGCAGCGGCTGCAGGCGCTGATCACGCGGGACTCGTCAACCGTGTTGCCGTTCTCCTTGCCGCGCACCAGCACGGTGTACAGATCGTCCTGGGCATTGATACCGTCGGCAAAGCCAAAGGCACCGCTGATGGGCTGCACCATGACGACCTTGCCGTTCCAGCCGGTGGCCTCGTTGCCCATGTCAAAGAAGCGGTCGACGAAGGCGCGCAGGAAATTGCCCTCGCCAAACTGCAAAACCTTCTCGGGAGCATCCTTGGGCAGCAAATAGCCCTTGTAGCCGATCTTCTCGAGCGCATCGTAGCTGATGTTCTCCATCTATGTGTCTCCTTAGATGTTTGTTAGCGTGCAAGCAAAACGGGGCTCCGCGTGTGGCAACGGCGCCCAGGGTTCGATGTGATTCGATGCGGGCTTAGGCCTCGTCGGTGTCCAGGTCAAAGCCAAAGTAGCGGACCGCATTGTTGTAGCTGATGTCGCGCACGATACTGCCCAGCAGCTCCATGTCGGCCGGGTACTTGCCCTGCTCGACCCACTCGCCGATCACGCTGCACAGCACGCGACGGAAGTACTCGTGGCGCGGATAGGACAGGAAAGAGCGGGAGTCGGTAAGCATGCCCACAAAGTTGCCCAGCACGCCCTCGTTAGCCAGAGCCGTAAGCTGCTCGCGCATGCCGACCTCGTTGTCGTTGAACCACCAGGCGGAGCCGTTCTGGATCTTACCGGCAGTCGGAGCCTCCTGGAAGCAACCCATGACGGTATCGATCATGGTGTTATCGATGGGGTTCAGGCTGTACAGGATGGTCTTGGGCAGGCCGCAGGTCTCCTGGATGGAGTTGAGGAAATCGGCGAGCTGGTCGGACGGCGTGTAGTTGGAGATGCAGTCGTAGCCGGTGTCGGGACCGAGTTTGGCGAACATGGCGCGGTTGTTGTCGCGCTTGCAGCCAAAGTGCAGCTGCATGGCCCAGCCCAGACGGACATACTCGCCGGCAACGAACTGCATAAAGGCAGTCTTGTACTTGAGGACCTCTTCCTCGGTAAGCGGCTCGGCAGCCAGACCCTTGGCAAAGATAGCCTCGATCTCGTCGGCGGTAGCCGGGACGTACATAACGTAGTCGAGTGCGTGGTCGGAGGCGCGGCAGCCCAGCTCGTGAGCAACGTCGTAGCGCTTGGAAATGGCAGCCTTCATGCCCTCAAAGTCGCTGACCTCAACGCCGGCAACCTCGGAAAGGTGCTTGCAGTAGTCGGCGAACTCCTGGCCACGCTCGATGCGCAGGGCGGCATCGGGGCGCATGGCGGGAACGACCTGGACGTCAAAACTGTCGTCGGCGGCAATCTTCTTGTGCCACTCAAAGCTGTCGGCGGGGTCGTCGGTAGTGCAGATCATGCGGACGTTGGACTGCTTGATCAGGTTGCGGCAGGTAAAGCTAGCCTCAGCGAGCTTGGCGTTGGCAAGGTCCCAGACCTCCTGGGCAGTCTTGCCGTTGAGGACGCCCTCGTAGCCAAAGTAGCGCTTAAGCTCCAGGTGGCTCCACTCAAAGACGGGGTTGCCAACGCAGCGACCCAGGGTCTCGGCCCATTTTTGGAACTTCTCGCGAGCAGGGGCGTCGCCAGTGATAAAACGCTCGTCGACGCCGTTGGCACGCATCAGGCGCCACTTGTAGTGGTCGCCGCCCAGCCAAACCTCGGTGATGTTCTCGAAACGCTTGTCCTCCCAAATCTCCTTAGGAGAAATGTGGCAGTGATAGTCGACGATGGGCATGCCCTCGGCAAAGTTGTGGAACAGCTCCTCGCCGGTCTTGGTGCTCAGCAGGAAATCCTGATCGTCCATAAAGTTTTTCATCAAACAGCCCCTTTGCTGGCAAGGCGGGCGCACGGCGCGCTCGTTATCCTTTAGGTGAACGTTCACTATACTAATCCATTGCACCTCAAAAGGTGAACGTTCACCTAACCACCACGGGGTGAACGGTAGATTTTGCCCGTTCAACGGTTGCTGGGGATGTGACTTGCATGTATTGCGGACTGGTTGGCGTCCCCGAACACCGAACTTGAGCGCTTTTGCTCAGGTGGGTCATGTCCCGACGTACATTTTTGGGAGTATTCAGCATTGGAGCGCGCCGTGCGCCATCCTCAGCGTCCTATTTGGAACGCAGATAGCGCCCGATCGGCATAAAAAGTGCCCCCGATGGCAAATTACGCCATCGGGGGCACTTAAAACAGTCGTTCTGCACCTCATTCAGGGCATGCCAATGCTGAATACTCCCAAAAATGCACGTCGCAAGAGGGGGTACCTGCTCAATCGGCTAAATACCCGCAAGTTCGCAGTAGCGGTCGACATTGCTGGCAAATACCATCTCGACGGTACCCTTCTGGACGGGCACCGTCGGGGTCCTTCCCCACAGCAGATAATCGCCCAGCGTCTTAGCGCCGCGATACGCCAGGCTCGTCGGGTCCTTATAGACAATATTGGTAAAGATACCGCGGCGCAAGGCCAGAGCACTTTCGGGAAACAGGTCGTTGCCGATCACCATGACCTGACCGGCCTTGCCGGTCGAGACGAGCGCGTCGGCAACCACTTCGGAACCAACGGCAAAAACGCTACAGATAAGTTCGGGGGCGTCCGGCGCACTCAAGCGCTTTTCGAGCTCATGCTCGAGTTGTTTGACTTGCGCATGGGCACCTGCAAGATCCTCAACCTGCCATGGAATATCACGTTCGCGCAGGTAATTGTGGAAGGCGCGGGCGGTTAGATAGTGCGAATCGGTATATGGGTCGCCCGTCAAAAGGAGCACGCGGGCGTCGGCCCCAGAAGCATGGACCAGGTTTGCCGCCTGCTCGGCCATAAGGCTGCCTGCCGTCGAATAATCGGCCAAGCTCGCACCCAAACGATTCAAATGCGGACGGTCGCCGTCGACAAGCTCAATCGTCACGCCCGCCTCGGCGATCTGCCCCAAAAGCTCAGTCGCACGATCGTCGCCCGGCGCATAGGCGAGCAAGCCATCAATCTTCTCGCCCACCTGCAGACGCTCGTCGATTTGCTCGAGTGCATCAGCGTAGCCGCCCACGCCAAATTCAACGCGTTCAACCGTAATGCCCCGGTCGATGACCTCCTGTTCAAAGCGATTGCAGCCTTCCCACAGGTAACGGAAAAAGTACGCTCCCTCGCGCGATGCGCGGGGCAGGCAAAACACCAGATTGATATCCTTGCGGCGCAGGCTTGAGGCACTTGTGTTGCGGTGATAGCCCATGGCCTCGGCCTTAATGTTCACCTTGGCGCGCACGGATTCGCTCACGCCGGCCTTTCCCGTCAGGGCCTTGTGCACGGTATTGATGGAAACGCCAAGCTCGGCGGCTATGTCCTTCATGGTTACGCGAGCGCTCATGCGGTTACTCCGTTATAGATAAGTTGCCAATTAATAGTCCAGTTAACGATACCCCAAAAATACTCTTCGACTCGCCGTGCTCTCCCTCAAATGCACAAAGCGCCCCGCGAACGGATGCCCACGGAGCGCTTGGATGTCCGGACCTTATTTGATACCGCGACCCAAGTCTTCGGCGATTTTGTCTACGCCCTTAAGCGCGGCACAAGTCTTTTTGTTAGAACAATGCCCCGTGCAAGCGCCACCCTGAGCGCAGTCGGCGCAGGTGCCCTTGCGGTAGATGCGCACGCACACGGCGACAAACGCAATACCGATAATAGCCAGTACAACAATATCGATAGGTGCCATAGCAAGCCTCCTCTAGTTAACCACCACTTACTTTACCCTATTCTCCACCTACCAAAAGGGGAAAGGTTTATTTTGGTCGGTTTTATCTGCGGAAACGCCACATCTCCCCACCACATTGGTACAAGGCAACCTATCCGGAATGGGTGAAATCATGATCATAGAGCTCATCTCGCTGCCTCACTCAGCAATAAGGTTTACCCTGGTGCTATTTTTCTCGATACGATAGACGCCGACCTTGCCTGTAACGCCATAATGCTTTTTAAGTAGACCCATCTCCGCAGAATTGGACTCGATTACGATGAGCTTGTCATAACCCGACAGAAGGTTATCCATATTGGGCTCATAGAACGCGCATATGGCATCGGAATGCGGGGCAAACAAATAATATCGAGCCACATACGTGAAGTAGTACGAAGTCATAAGCCCATCGCGATCGGAACCGAACAGCAAATAACGAGTACCGTCTTCTTTACCCGATGCCGGCCAGCGATCACCGACGACATCTCGGACCGTCGCCGGAAGCGAAGTGTCGTATGTCTTTGCATTGAATAGCATGCCGTTGTATTCACTCGTCAAAAGGCCAAGCGACAAGGCGATGCAGCCCATTACAACCTGTTGGTATCGCCGCTTATGTAACGGCGTTGCATGGCAGGGGGAACCATCGGACCGGAATTTCATCTGCCCCTCAAGCTCAACGGTAACTGCCATCGCCAGGCCACCGACAAACAATGCAATGATGCCGCAAGCATAACGATCGAATCCAGCAAGCCTCAAGGCCTCGTCCATTGGCATCGAGAAAATGTACATGGCGAGAATACCCACATAGTAAACAATTGTCATGAAATCAAGCGCAACCAGTGCGCGGCGCACATGTGTCAACTGATGCCCAAAGCGCCACCGAGCAGCCGCTAGCAATGCGACAACAGCCAAGTTGCCGAGCAGGAAACCGAGCGCAGGCCTGGTAGTTAAATCGATGGAGGTCGCAAAAAACGTCGAGATGACCTGCGCGATCTGGGCAGTATTCTTACCGCCGACCACCGCCGCGTGAGCAGCATCGCCCACATCGAACTTATTCTTGACGCCCGCGAGCGCCGTGGCCATGTGCCAACTCCACATCAGATAAGTGGAAAAACCCAAAACACCTGCGACGGCAGTTGCACCAAACCAGCGCAGGCGAGCGTTCCAGCTGCGATTCCTGAGAGCAACGTGTCCGCGCGCTAAATGGTAAGCGAGCACAAATGCAACGAATACGACGCCCGTCGACTTCACCACTATGAGCTCCGCCATCAACGGCACGAGCAACTTGAGCTCGCGGCGAACATCACCGTTATAACGATCCACGACTGCCCAGCACGCCATCGTGAGGACCGGGAGCACGAAATCAACCAAAAGGTTATTAATGCGAATCGTTACATTGAAAAACGTAAGGAGCGAGCAGCCAGCCCCTAACACCGCATATGGCAGAAACGAACGGCGATTGCGCACAATACCAAGAACAGCATAAAAACATGAGAAGATAAAGGCTGCCTGAACAACGAGCATTGTTCCCTCGGCATGGCCTAAAAACGTGCATGCGCAGTACAGCAGTGAAGTTGTGCCGAGCGGATAGTTGAAAAACTCAACGAGACCACTTGACGCCGTGGGGAAAGCCCCCGTCTCCAGCATGACCTTGAGCGCTATAGCCCAATGCGTAAAGTTATCGTAATGCTCGAGACGCGCCGACAGCAGGGGCCACAGAAAGATCAACATACCTAGGAGAAAACACGCGTCAGGGAGACCAAAGGGCAATCTAGCAAGACCACGACCATGGAGACAGGGCATTGCCGCTGCACCGGCGATGGCGCCCACCACAACCACCCCCCAGATGGCAGGGGCAAGCGCGCCCACGATTCCACCGGCATACGTGACGACCCCCATGACACACAAGGCACACACGGGAGCGAAATGCACATCCGTCTCGGTCAAACGATGGATCCAATAGCACAGACCGAAGAGCGCTAGCAGGAACAGCGCCACACGGCCGAAGGCAGCAATAATCAGCATGCAGCGTCTCCTTCGACATGAGCAGAATCGTGACTGGTCCGCTCCGCATCCCGTGAATCGCCGCATCGATCGCTATCACGCCTGGAGCGGCGGCGAGATCTCCATACGCGGTAACGCGAAAGAAGCGCCCTTATCCTCATGCGGACAATACGCACGATATCGTCATAGGTGGTGTTCCAGCTATCAAGCTCCTCGGCGATGCCCGTTTCGCGATCGTACAGCAGCTGATCATAGATGCGACGCTCCTCGAGCGAGCGGTGCTCGATTCGAAGCGCCGCGTACCACGACTCATCATCGCCACATTTGGATTGAAAGAGGCGCACAAGCCTACCAGAAACGCATGTGCAATAGCGACCATCTCCCAAGCGCACCGCAAAGCTGCGCAGCTCCTCGGGAAAGGGATCATCGATGCGCACGAGTACACCACCGTCTGACATGTTGATGGCACGCCCCGCGAAAACACCCACAGGGCCTTCGTCATCCGTCTCGTCCGAACTGCAATCGGGGAAAACGCCACCTTCGGCCACGGCTTCGCCGGTGCCCTCGGTTAGCTTCGACCACTCATCCTCAACCGGCAGCGCCGTCAGCACCGCAGGTTCGTCTACGGAGATGCGAGTACTCTTGCGCGGCATGGACCGACCACCCGAAAAGGCAATAGCATACAAAAGGGCAATCAAGTTGTAGCACAACCAATAGATGATCACGGAACTGTACACGAGCGCCATGCCATACTTTCCCCATGTAAATCTGATAATAGCTGCAACCGAGAGCACCACGAGCAACAGGTGTGGGAGCATGTTCCACAGGCTACCGCTGCGATTGGTCGTCTTGTCTTTACGCGTAACTTTGAACTTGGTCTCGCGGATACCGAGCGTCTCAAGAAATACGGGAATAATAAGTGATGGCGCCAGCGTGGTGTCGATGATTTGACTCCATTTCTGACTGCGAACATTGCTCGAAAGCAATTTCATAGACCTGCTATAAAAGAAATAGCTCGGCAGCCAAAAAATTAGTAACTGCCAGAGTGTGCAGTTAACCACTTGGAAGTCAAACAAGGCAAACATAATGGGCGCAAGAATGAAGATGATGCGGTTGAAGAATGACCACCAGTACAGAAAACTGCACAGATAGGTAATGCGCGCGGAAAAAGAAATCTTGCGGGAAAAGATGACACCCGTGTTTTGGATGCTCTGAATCACACCGCGCGCCCAGCGGATGCGTTGGTGCACCATCGAGCGCACATCCGTCGTCGAGAGGCCGTGAGCTTCGACCTTATCAGTGGCATAGGTAATATAACCCGCCATCTGCAGACGACAGCTCGTCTCAAAATCTTCGGTGATCGTATGATACGGAAACCCGCCAATCTCCTCCATACCGGCGCGCGAAATCACGGCATTGCTACCGGTGTATGCGCAGGCGTTGGACGAGTTGCGCATCTGGTTTACCTCGCGTGAGAAGAAATCTTGCTCATTAGGAATCTTGTCCTCGGCGTACAGATTGAACTGAAAAAGATCAAGATTATAGAAGCTTTGCGGCGTCTGAATCAGACCGACTTTAAGGTCCTCATTGAGTTCGTCCTCGGAACGATAACGCCATGCGCCGGTCGCGCCATCCTGAATATAGCGAGGCAGCAAGAAATAGGGCACGGTATCTACGAGAAAGCTGCTACGCGGAATCATGTCGGCATCGAACGTCGCGATCAGCGGTGAAGTCGTGTGCCTTAACGCGTTGTTGAGGTTGCCCGATTTGGCATACTTGTTATCCTCGCAGGGGATATAACCAATCCCAAGTTCAGCCGCAAGGGAAGCGACCTCTTTGCGGCAGCCATCGTCAGCAAAATAGACGTGCACCCGAGAACGATCGGGATAGTCCATGTAGGTACAGGCGTTCGCCGTCTTGAACATCACGTCAGTCGGCTCGTTGTGCGTAGCGATTACCACGTCAACGTCGGGATAGTCTTCGGGCAAGATTTTCGGCATAACGAGATGTCCGCTGTCGGCCTTAACCTTGCGGTAGTAAAGTTCGAAGGTCGTAAACGCGGTTACTGTCTCAGCGATGAGCAGCAAGACCGCAAAAACCATCTGGGGAATCCCCTGATCAAACGGCAGGGTGAACAGCAGCCGCCATAGCAGATAGATGACCATAAGGACTGCAGTGACGATAAAGGTCGTCACATCGCGCTTCCGTGCCCCCTGTTTTTCCACCACGCTTTTCTTGGCTTTCTTAAGCTCATGAACGTTCACGGAATCATCCCCCTATTCAAAGACCCATGACTGCTGGATACGGTAGTTAGCAAAGAACAATGCCGTATCAACAAACGGTTTGATGATGAAGACCGGTATGGGCAGTGCAACGGAAATCAAGAGGACGAGAGCTGCGCTCGCCAACATACAAGCTGCGCACAGGGCAATATAGCGGCAAAGGCTCCGAGAACAGCTGGAATTATCCGCTTTGAAGACGATATTTCGATTCAGCATATAGTTGACAAATGCCGAGACGACCCGCGCAACGACGGTTGCCCACACGATGGCTGCGCTGGTCGCGACACCATGCGACCATAGGAGTACGAGCGCAGAGAACAGTGCCCAATCCAACAGCGATGAGCCGAGGGAGGAGAGTGTGTAGCGCGCAAACGCAGAGAATAAGACACCGAGCACGCGAAGCGAATCAACAACGGGGCGGAAATGTGATGCCTCGTTGTCACCCTCGTAGACCGTGGTAATGGGAACCTCGAAGATGCCACCCGCACGCCGTGCCAGCACAAGCATCTCTGTCTCGAACTCATATCCGTCTCGCACCACAGCGAGCATACGGCGCATAAGCGACGCCGGAAGGCCACGTAAGCCCGTCTGCGTATCACTCACATCGACACCGCAGAGCACGCGCATGGCCCCAAGCATAAAATTGTTACCGAGCTTACTGCGCGCAGGGACGCCATTACCGTCGAATCGGCGACAGCCAAGCACCAACGAGTCCTGGTGCAAACCGAGTTCGCGCGCAACGGCGCGGATATCGGCAGGCAAATGCTGACCATCGGCATCTGCCGTGACGGCCCCCGCAACAGTCGGGACCTGTTCCAAGAGATAAGAAAAGGCAGTCTTAAGGGCCGCACCTTTGCCGCGGTTGAGCCCGTGGACAAGAACCGTAGCACCAAGCGCGCGGGCGCGGTCAAACACCACAGAACAGGACGCGCTGCTCCCGTCATCCACCACAACGATCGGTCCCGGCCATCCGAGCACGAGCTCCTCAAGTAGTGCGGCCAGCCGACCACTCGGTTCATATGCGGGAATCACCAAAGCTATCCTATTGTCAATATCTGCCATGATCAAATGGATTCTCCAACATAATGAATCGATTTGCAGACGTCGATTATAACTAAATTGCTTAGCGGTTAAAACAAAAGCCCGAGTGTCGCTGGGACACCCGGGCTCGTGGAAAGGGGTTAATCCTTATTCGGACTTAGGCGGAAACTGCGGCGGAAGCAGTGTTGGTCTCGTCCTCGTCGGTCCAAGCGTGCTTGGGCATAGGACGGAAAATCTGGAAGAGCATCGCGACCAGCAGCACGATAGCCACAACCGTCCAGAAGCCAAACTGCCCAAGGACAAGCAGGTTATAGAACTGGTCGATGAACAGGCCGATCACCCAAGCGAAGGCGCACTCGTAGCCGATGGCAATCGCGGTCCACTTGCCGGAGTCCATCTGGTTGCGGATGGTGCCCATAGCGGCAAAGCACGGAGCGCACAGCAGGTTGAAAGCGCCAAAGGCAACGCATGCGCCCATGGTCGGGAACATGCCGGCGAACGCGGTCCACAGGCTCGGATCGGTCTCGGCGGCGTCGGCCACGGACAGCAACGAACCGGCGGTGGCGACGACGTTCTCCTTGGCGACAAGGCCAGAGACAGTCAGCGCGGTGGCCTGCCAGGTGCTAAAGCCGAGTGGGGCGAAGATCCAAGCGACCAGGTTGCCGAGCATGGCAAGCACGGAGTAGTCCATGAACTCCTCGGGGATGCCGTCCATCGCAGGCAGGAAGCCAAAGGCGCCGTTGTAGCTACCAAAGTTGGAGAGGAACCAAACCACGACGGTGGACGCGAAGATGACCGTGCCGGCCTTCTTGATAAAGGCCCAGCAGCGCTCCCAAACGTGCAGCGCCCAAGAGCGGATCGCCGGGAAGTGGTAAGCGGGGAGCTCCATGACGAACGGCGTCGGGCGGCCGGCGAAGAGCTTGGTCTTCTTGAGCATGAGGCCCGAGGCGATGACGGCAAAGACGCCCAAGAAGTAGAAGAGCGGGCTGATCCACGCGGCGGTAGTGGAAGAATCGCCGATGATGGAACCCATGAGCAGGGCGATGATCGGCAGCTTGGCGCCGCAGGGAATGAACGTGGTGGTCATGACCGTCATGCGGCGGTCCTTCTCGTTCTCGATGGTCTTGGTGGCCATGACGCCGGGGACGCCGCAGCCCGAGGACACGAGCATGGGGATAAAGGACTTACCGGACAGGCCAAAGCGGCGGAACACGCGGTCCATGATAAAGGCGACGCGGGCCATGTAGCCGCAGTCCTCCAGGAAAGACAGCATCACAAAGAGCAGGAACATCTGCGGGACGAAGCCGAAGATGGCGCCCAGGCCGCCGACGATACCGTCGCAGACCAGCGAATCGACCAGGCCACCGTCCTCGGTACCGCCCGCCACAAGGGCGTCGTGCACCACGGTGGTGATACCCGGGATATAGGGGCCGTACTGTGCCGGGTCAACCGAGTCGGCGTCGTCGCCCGCAGCCTCGACAGCTGCGTCGTAGGCGTCGCGACCCTGGCCGAGCACATACCAGCCGTCGGTGCCGAAGAGCTGATCATTGGTGAAGTCGGTCACCGTGCCGCCCAGGGTGGAAACGGCGATGTAGTACACGCAGAACATGATGACCACAAAGATCGGCAGGCCCAAGATACGGTTGGTAACCACGCGGTCGATCTTCTCGGAGGTGCTCATCTTGGCCGGAGCCTTAGTGAGGCACTCGTCGATAATGTGCGCGATGACGCCATAGCGCTCGCCGGTGATGATGGACTCGGCGTCGTCATCGCAATCCTGCTCGCACTGGGCGACTAGCTGCTCCACGCGAGCGGCCTTCTCCTTAGTGAGGTTGATGAGCTTGCAGGCGTCCGCGTCGCGCTCAAACAGCTTGACGGCGTAATAGCGGCGCTTGTTGGCGGGAACGCTCGCCGGCAGGTTGTTCTCGATGTGGTCCAGAACGTCCTCGATGGAGGAGTCGAACTTGTGCTCCGGCACCTGGCCCTTGGAAGCAGCAGACTTCTTAACCTGCTCGAACAGCTCCTTGATGCCCTTGTTCTTAAGGGCCGAGATCATCATGACCGGGCAGCCGAGCTTTTTGGAGAGCTTGGCGGTATCGATCTTGTCGCCGTTCTTCTCGACCAAGTCGGCCATGTTGAGGGCAACGACCACGGGCAGGCCGGTCTCGATAACCTGAAGCGCCAGATACAGGTTACGCTCGAGGTTGGTGGCATCGACAACCTGGACGACAACATCGGGCTCGCCGCTCATGAGGTAATCGCGCGAGCATTGCTCCTCGGGGCTGTAGGGGGAAAGCGAGTAGATGCCAGGGAGGTCCGTGATGGTAACGTTCTTGTCGCTTAGGAGCTTGGCCTCCTTTTTCTCAACCGTGACGCCGGGCCAGTTGCCAACGTAGCCGTTGGCGCCGGTGATCAGGTTGAAAAGCGTGGTCTTGCCGCAGTTGGGGTTACCCGCCAGCGCGACATGGATCTGAGAATCCGCCATTCAATCCTTCTTCCTTGTGTGCCTGTGCTGCTTTCTCCGCGCAGGCTGGATAATGTGCTTCAAAGTTGCTGCATTAAGTTAGAAAAACCTAACTTTATCTGCAGAAATATACGCCGCGAGCCCTTACTGGACCTCGACGACAGCCGCCTCCTCCTTGCGGATGGAAAGCTCGTAGCCGCGCACGTTGATCTCGACCGGATCACCGAGCGGTGCAACCTTCACGACCTTGAACGAAGTGCCCTTGATGAGCCCCAGGTCCATAAGGTGGCGGCGAAGCGCACCCTCACCGTGAAGCTTGACGATGGTAGAGCTCTCGCCCACCTTGACGTCACCCAACGTCTTCATCCTCTTGTCCCCCTTTCGGTTTTTATGAAATGCTGCGGACTAACCGACGGTCATGATGTGCATGGCCACCTTGGAATCGATGCCAAAGCGCGCGCCCAGCACCGTGACGATGATATTGGCGCCACTCGAGCTCACCACGTGGATTTCGTTGCCCTCGACAAAGCCGAGGTCCTTGAGGTGGTGCTTCATGTCCTCATTGCCCTTTACACGAGACACGCGCACGGTTTCGCCCGCTTTTACCATCGAAAGCGGCATGGCCGGCATCTGCGGTCCGCAAGACATGAGTTGCTCCTAACGTCAGTTCGTCCTCAACATCGACGTGATAAAAGTTAACCACGTCTATGTTCGCTTTAGTAAACTAGCACGTGGTTAACTTTTTGGAAAGGGTCTCTATTCAGTTTTCGAAAAAGTTTCCTATACGAAACAAAAAGGCGCGGCAAAGGACCATCCTTTACCGCGCCCTATCATGCTTAAAGCGAGAGGTTTCTAATCGACGTAACGCAGGAAGCCTCATCCACGCCCGAAACGCGGAAGATGATGTCCTCGCCGCACTCGCCGTAGAGAGCCATGAGGCCCATAACGTCGCGACCGTCGGTATGGCGGTCACCGATGCTGACCGACACGTCGCTACGATGCTTGGCAATGATGTCATAGAGCAACGCAACCGGGCGGGCATGTAGTCCCAACGGATCTTTAATCGTCTTTGTAAACTCGACCATGTCCCCTCCCACGACATCGCACATTCGGCCGGCAAAACCCAGCCACGTGGTAGTTATTGTAGCGTTAGATGCTTGTTGAAGCCCGCCAGAAGGCTCAACCGGAAAGTGCGACCCGTTATTTGGCTGGATTCTGGGACGCAGTTTCCCAAAGGGGCCTGTTTGGGAAACTGCGACCCGTTCTGGACGCAAATTCCGGGTCGTAGTTTCCGCGACGCCCAGTCAACCTATGCCCTCGCAACGCCCGCGCATAAAAAACGAGGGAAGGCACGCGTCCTTCCCTCGTTGTGGGCATTATGTAGCCGCTCGCCTACATCAGGCGCAGGCTGACGTCCTTGAGCTGGGCGCCGCTAACGGCACTCGGGGCGCCCGACATGAGGTCGGAGCCGCTGGCCGTCTTGGGGAACGCCATGACGTCACGGATGGAGTCGGAACCGGTGAGCAGCATGCACACGCGGTCCAGGCCCAGAGCGAAACCGCCCATCGGGGGCGCACCAAACTTGAGTGCCTCCATGAGGAAGCCGAACTGAGACTCGGCACGCTCCTCGGTAAAGCCCAGGAGCTTGAGCATGGACATCTGCATCTCGGCGTTGTGGATACGCATACCGCCGCCGCCGGCCTCAAAGCCGTCCATGACAAAGTCGTAGGTGCAAGAACCGGCTGCCAACGGATCGGCCTCGATCTTGGCGATGTCGGTCTCGGTCGGCAGGGTGAAGGGCTGGTGCTCGGCAGCGTAAGCCTTGCGGTCCTCATCCCAGTGGAACAGCGGGAAGTTGACGACCCACAGGAAGTCGTGGCCCTCGCGCTTGATCTCGAGCGCGCTGGCCATGTGAGAACGCATGCCGCCCAGGATCTCGTCAGAGAGCAGACGCGGGCCGGCGGCAAACATCACAAGGTCGCCGGGCTCGACGTCCATGCGCTCGCGCAGGGCTGCCATCTCCTCGTCCGAGAAGAACTTGACGATGGGGCTGTTGATAGAGCCGTCCTCGCGGAAGGCGATCCAGGCCAGACCCTTGGCGCCAAACGTGGAAGCCACGCCGGCGAGCTTATCGATCTTGGCACGTGCCCAGGCACCGGCGCCCTTGGCGTTAATGGCCTTGACGGCAGAGCCCTCCTCGTTTGCGGCAGTCGCAAAGACCTTGAACTTGGAGTTGGCAAAGATGTCGGTCAGGTCGACCAGGTGCATGCCATAGCGGGTATCGGGCTTGTCGGAGCCATAGGTGTCCATGGCCTCCCAGTAGTCCATGCGACGCAGCGGCGTGGACATCTCGACGCCCATGCGGCCGAAGGCGTCGGCCAGGACCTCCTCGAGCGCGCTCATGACGTCATTCTGGTCCACGAAGGACATCTCGATATCGACCTGGGTGAACTCGGGCTGACGGTCGGCACGCAGGTCCTCGTCGCGGAAGCACTTGGCAACCTGGTAGTAGCGCTCGACGCCACCGACCATGAGCAGCTGCTTCAGGAGCTGCGGGGACTGCGGCAGGGCGTAGAAGTTGCCCGGCTGAATACGGCTGGGGACGATGAAGTCACGGGCGCCCTCGGGCGTGGACTTAAACAGAGAGGGCGTCTCGACCTCCATGAACTCACGGTTGTGCAGCGCCTCGCGAATGGCAAAGGTGAAGTCGGAGCGCAGCTTGAGGTTGGCCATCATCTCGGGACGGCGGAGATCCAGATAGCGATAGCGCAGACGGGTGTCCTCGCTGGTCTCGATGCCGTCCTCGATCTGGAACGGCGGGGTGACGGACGTGTTGAGCACCTCGGCGTGGTCGGTCAGGACCTCGATCTCGCCGGTCGCGAGCTTGGTGTTGGTGGTCTCCTCGCCACGGGAGCGCACGACGCCGTGGATCTTGATGGGCCACTCGGGACGCATGGTCTCGGCGATCTTAAAGGCGTCGCCGTCGGAGTGCTCGGGGTCGAAGGTGAGCTGCGTGATGCCCTCGCGGTCGCGAAGGTCGCAGAAAATAAGGCCGCCGTGGTCACGGCGACGGCTCACCCAACCGGTGAGGGTGACCTCTTCGCCCACGTTCTCGCGGCGAAGCTCGCCGCAGGTACGGGTGTGCATGGAATGCTCGTCGATGGGACGGGTCTGGCTCATACCAGTGATCCTCCTTTATGGATCTGTGCCGCCCCGTGTCGTTCCGGGCGGCGTCGTACAGATTTGCCCAGCCTGCGTAAACCGCGCAGCCAGACATGGCGTTCTATCTTATCGCACCTGTGTCGATGTGCCGCGGAAAAGTAACTCTTGCCCAAAGACTTGACGGAGACGAAACAATTGACGCACCGTGGCCGTCGCCAAGGCGCGCCACGTGCGACAATGTGCCCCAATACAACTGCACTCGGAAAGGCCCGCCATGACTGCACGCCTCATCGTTATGGATATCGACTCCACACTCATCAACCAGGAGGTCATCGACCTGTTGGGCGAGGAGGCCGGCGTAGGCGAGCAAGTTGCGCAAATCACCGAGCGCGCTATGCGCGGCGAGCTGGACTTTAAGCAAGCGCTCGAGAAGCGCGTGGGGCTGCTCGCCGGCCTGGACGAGAGCGTGTTCGAGCGCACGTTTGAGCGCGTGACGTTTACCCCCGGCGCGCTGGAGCTTGTGCGCTCGGCGCACAGCAAGGGCTGGAGGGTCGGCGTGGTAAGCGGCGGCTTCCACGAGGTCGCTGACAAGATCGTGGCTGCCGCGGGTATCGACTTTTGCCTCGCTAACCGCCTGGAGGTCGTGGACGGCAAGCTCACCGGTAAGTTGGCTGCCGACATTGTGACCAAGGAGTCCAAGCTCATCCAGCTGCTGGATTGGGCAGTTGAGTGCGGTGTCGACATGGCCCATACCGTGGCAATCGGCGACGGCGCCAACGACATCCCCATGATTCAGGCTGCGGGCACGGGCATCGCGTTTTGCGCCAAGCCCAAGACGCGCGAAGCCGCCCCGTTTGCCATCGACGAGCGCAACCTGATGCTCGCCATGGACATCATCCTGCGTGACTAGCCGATCCGTCTAACAATTGAATCAGTCTGTCCTATAGTTTCCGAACAATTTTGTCTTAGTGTTCGGAAACATACCCTTTGAGTGCTAGACTTTGCGCCGTCGAAGGGAACATATATGGATAAGCAAGATCTTGAGCAATTGCTGAGCGATGTTGCCGGCGGAACAGTCACCCCGGCAGTCGCCCTCACGCGCATCCAAACGGCGCCAACCGCCGATCTGGGTTTTGCACAGCTCGATCTTTCGCGCGGAGTGCGCCAGGGAGCCGGCGAGGTTGTCTACGGTGCCGGTAAAACCGCCGAGCAAATTGCCGCCATTATCGAAGCGCTGCGCGATGCCGGCCAGGAGCGCATCCTGGTCACGCGCCTGGATGCCGAAAAAGCAGCCCGTACCTCGGAGCTCCTCGACAACGGCATCGACCTGGGATATGTCCCGGACGCACAGCTCGCCCTCGTGGGCGGCAAGCCCTCCCTTACCGGCAACGGACGCATCGTCGTCGCCTGCGCCGGCACGAGCGACTTACCCGTCGCCGAAGAAGCCGCGTTGACGGCCGAGTTCTATGGCAACGAGGTCGACCGCCTCTACGACGTAGGTGTCGCCGGCCTGCACCGCCTGCTCGCGCATGCCGAGGAACTTGCCCAGGCGCAGGTGGTCATCGCCATCGCCGGCATGGAGGGCGCGCTGGCGAGCGTTATCGGCGGTCTGGTGAGCTGTCCGGTCATCGCCGTTCCCACCAGCGTTGGCTACGGCGCAAGTTTTGGTGGCGTAGCTGCACTGCTCGCCATGCTCAACTCCTGTGCCAGCGGCGTTTCGGTCGTCAATATCGACAACGGCTTTGGCGCCGCCTACCAGGCAAGTCTTATCAATCATCTGAGCGCCGGCACACCCCGCGCCCGCTAAGGAGCATTCCATGTCCAATCATCAGCACACGCTTATCATCGACGGCACCTCAGGCATCAGCGGCGATATGACCGTCGCGGCCCTGCTCGATCTGGGCGCCAGCGAGGAGCACCTGCGCGAACAGCTCGCCACACTGCCGGTCGACGGCTTTACGATCGCCGTCACGCGTGCAAACAAGCATGGCATCGACGCCTGCGATTTCGACGTCCAGCTTGCAGAGGGATTCGAGAACCACGACCACGATATGGCCTGGCTCTACGGCAACGAAACAGCTGTCGAGCACACGCACGAGCACGAGCACGGGCACGGGCATGAGCATCATCATCATGATCATGGCGGGCACGAACACGAGCACTGCCATGAGCACGACCATGAGGGCCACGCCCATGAGCACGAAGATCATCACCACACCCACCACCATCACCACCGTTCTTTGGCGGATGTCGCCGCCATCATCGATGGCTCGCAGTTAAGCGATGGCGCCAAGCGCCGCGCGCTCGCCATCTTTACCGCGCTCGCCGCCGCCGAGGCCAAGGCCCACGGCAAAACGCCCGAGACCGTCATGTTCCACGAGGTAGGCGCCATCGACTCCATCGTCGACATCTGCTCGGTCGCCATCTGTCTCGATGACCTGGGTATCGAGGACATTGTCGTCGAGTCGCTCTCCGAGGGTCACGGCACCATCCACTGTGCCCACGGCCTTATGCCCATCCCGGTGCCCGCCGTCGTCAACCTATGCCAAGCAGGCAATATCGCCCTCACGCCCGCACCGGTCGCCGGCGAGCTCGTGACGCCCACGGGCGCCGCCATCGTCGCCGCACTGCGCACGTCCGAGCACCTACCGGCCCGCTACCGCATCGAGGCCGTCGGCTACGGCGCCGGTAAGCGCCCCTACGAGGGTTGCTCCGGCACGCTCCGTTGTCTGCTCGTTCACGTGGATGCATAGCCATGGATGCCCGCAAAGAAAAAAGCCGCGCTGCCATCGTTGCGGCGTTCTCCGAGCTGCTACGCGAAGTGGACTACGGCAAGATTACCGTCGGCGACATCATCGCGCGCGCTCACGTAGGCCGCGCGACATTCTACGGCCTCTTTAAGAGCAAAGACGACCTACTGTCCGAGCTCGTGAGCGACATCTGTACCCACGCCCTCGACGACGATGGCACACCGCTCGACGACCCACTCGTGCAGGTCGAGCATATCCTCAACAACCTCTGGGAGCGCCGCCAGGGCGTTCGAGCCCTCGTAGCCGGCGCCGGCTCCCGCGTCTTCGCCGACTGCTTACGCAAGACCATCATGTCACGAGCAGCCGAAACCGTCCCCGCCGACTCCACAGGCCCCGCTGGCACCATGGACCGCAGTTTCTTACTACACCACATAGCCTCAAGCTTCGTAGCCACCGTCCAATGGTGGGCCTGGCACAACTTCCAAGCAGACAAAGCCGACGTAGCCAAAGACTACTTATCAGCCATAAAGCCCCTCTTCAACTAAGTAAACCCCTTATCCCAAAGTTCCGCCCTCATCTCAAAGACCCGAACCCAAAGCACAATCCATCCCAAAGTGTCGACAGCAGCCCAACGCCCCTACCAGCAACAAGCCCCTCCCATCCAAATTCAGATATATATGTTGGGTTGCTTGTACGAACGCAACAAAGACCCCGCAGCTGGCCGCATGGGGTAACTTCCCAGCGCATTCCGCACTGATATTTTCTGTATTGAAGACGTCGATGATGCACCCGTATACCA
>UQLJ01000032.1:0-21245 GCA_900541825.1 uncultured Collinsella sp. | reverse complement strand
TACGAGATTAGCTGCAGTCTCGTGGGCTCGGAGATGTGTATAAGAGACAGAGCGTATGCTGTACGTTGCTGTCGCGTTCCTCGCGGGCATCTTTATCGCAGTTGCCTATGTCGTTTTGGCAGACATGCTCAATACCCGCATCCGCGGTGCCGAAGAGGCAGAAGAGCTCCTGGGCATTCCCGTTGTTGGCCGAATTCCGGCTATGAAAGGTGGTAAATAGGCATGGCTAAGGCAAAGAACACCGATAAGCTCGTTGTACAGAATGCCGCCAAGACCCTTCTGGCCAACATCCGCTTTGCGAGCGTGGACGACCCCATTCGCACTATTACCGTCACGTCCTCGATTCCCAACGAGGGCAAGTCTACGGTTTCCATCAACCTTGCCCAGGCTATCGCCACGAGCGGCAAGTCCGTGCTCCTGGTCGAGGCCGATATGCGCCGCAGGTCCCTTTCCGATATGCTCGGCGTTCGTTCGCGCGGCGGACTCTATGCGGTCCTTTCCGAGCAGATCTCCATTGACCAGGCAATTGTCGAGACGGGTCAGAAGAACTTCTACTTCCTCGATGCCGAGCCGCATATTCCCAATCCTGCCGACATCATTGTCTCTCACCGCTTTGCCAAGTTGGTAAAGGCACTGTCCGCCAAGTTCCAGTACGTCATCTTTGATGCTCCCCCGGTCGGCACCTTCATCGATGCTGCCGAGATTGCCAGCCTGACCGACGGTACGCTGTTCGTGGTGCGCGAGGACTTCACCAAGCGCGAGGAGGCACTCAACGCTATCGGCCAGCTTAAGAAGTCCGAAAAGGTCAAGCTCATCGGTACCGTTATGAACTACTGCGAGACCGAGACCAGCGAGTACTACTACTCCTACTACACCAAGGACGGTAAGAAGGTGAAGAAGGGCTCGGACGATCAGGGGACTTCCAAAAAGGGCATCTTCACCAACCGAGCAAACGTTTAGTTGATTAAGGCTGACCTATGCGTGACATTCATTGCCATATCTTGCCGGGTGTAGACGACGGCGCCGCCGATCTCGATGAGAGCTTGGCGATGCTCGAGGCTGCCAAGCGGGCCGGTGTAACCAGAATCGTTTGCACTCCTCACTGCCGTGATCCCTATTTTGATTACGACAAGATGTGGGATGCCTTTGAACTGCTGCGTGATAACGCTGACGGTTTTCCGCTCCAGATGGGCTTCGAGGTCAACCATCGAAAGCTCGTTGAACTTGGTATCGATGCCGCGGAGCACTTGCATTTCGATGGAACCAACGAGTTTCTGCTCGAGCTTTCGACGCATGCCGATGCGTATGCGTTTAGAGAGTACGAGAACACGATTTACGATTTGCAGTGCCGTGGTTACCAGGTGATTATCGCTCATCCTGAGCGCTATCGTGCGGTTCAAAAGGATGTAAGCGTGGCGGAGCGCCTGGTCGATATGGGCTGCAAGCTGCAGGCTTCGGCGGACTTTATTGCCGGCGGTCGCTTTGGTCGCGAGAAAAAGCCGGCACAGCGCCTGTTCGATCAGAACCTGTACAGCTTCATCGCGAGCGATGCCCATAACGTGGGTCATTACGACTGCCTGGCGAAGGCTCGCGCGAAGTTTAGCGTGCGTGGAGCCCATTTTCGCTAAAATCTGTCCCTAACGTTCGCATTGAATGAAGGGGCAGCCATGGATATCCAACTTAAGACGGGATGCTTTGATGACGCGGCGCTGGTGCGCCGCGTCGTTTTTATGGACGAGCAGGGCTACGAGAATGAGTTCGACGCTATCGACGAGGATCCGAACTGCATTCATGTGACGCTCTATGCAGACGGCGAGCTTGCCGGTTGCTCGCGCGTGTTTCCCGAAGAGCTTGAGCGCGCGGCAGATTCAGAGGCTCCGGTTTCGCCGGCGTGCGACTTGGACGAAGGCGTCGCAGCGGGGGAGACCTATATTATGGGGCGCGTGGCTGTGCTGCCGAGCATGCGCCGTCGCGGTCTGGCGAGCAAGATCGTCGAGGCCAGTGATGCCGCCGCGTGTGATGCCGGTGCCAAGCTCATAAAACTGCATGCGCAGGAATACGTGCTGCCACTCTATGCCAAGGCGGGTTACGCGCAGATCGCGCCGGTAGATTACGAGGATGAAGGTCAGCCCCACGCCTGGATGGCCAAGCGGGTCGAGGGTGGCAGATAGGGACGTTCCTTTTCTGCCGGCAGTTGGGGACACTCCTTAGCAATTGGCGCATCGGAGCGCTTAGACATACAGTTTTTCGATTCCGTATGTATATATGCGCGCTAATGGGTTATAAAATCTAAGTCTGAACATAGCAGGTCTGCGATGCGGCTCGGGCGACCGGGCCGTTTTTGCGGACGGGGGTAGCGCGAAAGGACTGCACATGCGTCAATTTAAGACCGAGAGCAAAAAACTGCTCGACCTCATGATCAACTCCATCTACACCAATAAGGAAATCTTCCTGCGCGAGCTTATCTCCAACGCGAGCGATGCTGTCGACAAGCTCAACTTTAAGAGTCTGCAGGATCCGAGCGTCAAGATCGACCAGGGCGACCTGGCCATTCGCGTCTCCTTTGATAAAGACGCCCGCACCATTACCATCTCGGATAACGGCATTGGCATGACCGCCGAGGAGCTCGAGCGCAATCTAGGCACCATCGCCCATTCCGGCTCCGAGGAGTTTAAGACCGAGAACGCCGAGCAGCAGGGTTCGGATGTCGACATCATCGGCCAGTTTGGCGTGGGCTTCTACTCGGCTTTTATGGTCGCCAGCCATGTGAAGGTCGTCAGCCGCGCCTATGGCGAGGATGTCGCCCATGTGTGGGAATCCGACGGTCTTGAGGGCTACACCATCGAGGATGGAGAGCGCGCCGAGCACGGTACCGATGTCATTCTGACGCTGCGTGAGAACGAGAAGCTCGACGCCGATGGCGAGGCCGAGACCTACGATCGCTTCCTGACCGAGTGGGGCCTCAAGAGCCTGATTCAGCAGTACAGCAACTATGTGCGCTACCCGATTCAGATGATGGTGTCCAAGAGCCGCCAGAAACCCACGCCCGAGGACGCCGGCGACGATTACAAGCCCGAGTATGAGGACTACCAGGAGCTCGAGACCATCAACTCCATGACGCCGATTTGGAAAAAGCGCAGCTCCGATGTCGAGCAGAAGGACTACGACGAGTTCTACAAGTCCACGTTCCACGACTTTGACGATCCTGCGCGCACCATCAGCTTCCATGCCGAGGGCACGCTCGAGTATGACGCCCTGCTGTTTGTGCCGGGCCGCGCGCCGTTCGATCTGTACAGCAAGGATTACGAGAAGGGTTTGGCGCTCTACAGCTCCAATGTCCTGATCATGGAGAAGTGTGACGACCTGCTGCCCGACTACTACAACTTTGTCCGCGGCGTCGTGGATTCCGCCGACGTGTCGCTTAACATCTCGCGCGAGACGCTGCAGCAGAACCGTCAGCTCAAGGCCATTGCCAAGCGTGTGGAAAAGAAGATTACCGCCGACCTTGAGGATATGCGTGACAACGACCGCGAGGCCTACGAGAAGTTCTTTGAGAACTTTGGCCGCGGCCTTAAGTACGGCATCTACTCGAGCTATGGCATGAAGGCCGATGAGCTCGCCGACCTGTTGCTGTTCTGGTCTGCCAAGGAACAGAAGATGATTACCCTGGCCGAGTATGCCAAGGGCATGCCCGAGGATCAGAAGGCCATCTACTACGCCGCCGGTGACTCGCGTGAGCGCTTGGCCAAGATGCCCGTGGTAAAGGGCGTGCTCGACCGCGGCTATGATGTGCTGCTTCTGACGCAGGACGTGGATGAGTTCACGTTCCAGGCTATGCGTGAGTACGTTGCCGCCGATATGCCCAAGATTTACGAGGACGATGCTGCCCGCGAGGCTGCCGAGAAGGCTGTGGCCGACGGTGCCGAGCCCGAGGTCGAGGATCGTCATCTAGAGCTCAAGAACGTTGCGACCGGTGATCTTGACCTGGCGACCGAGGACGAGAAGAAGGAGGCCGAGGACGCCACCAAGGAGAACGAGGACCTCTTTAGCGCTATGAAGGAGGCGCTCGGTGACAAGGTCGAGAAAGTCGCCGTCTCCGCGCGCCTGACCGATGCCCCCGCTTGCATCACCACCGAGGGCCCACTTTCGCTCGAGATGGAGAAGGTGCTCCAGAAGGGACCCGAGGGCGCGCCCGACGGCATGCCCAAGAGCCAACGCGTGCTCGAGCTCAACGCCAAGCACCCGGTCTTTGACAAGCTTGTCGCTGCCCAGAAGGCAGGCGACGCCGACAAGATCAAGCAGTACTCCGGTCTGCTCTATGACCAGGCTCTGCTGGTCGAGGGCATCCTCCCCGAGGACCCCGTGGCCTTCGCGGCGGCTGTTTGCAACTTGATGTAGTTAGGTAGTTACGCGGTTTTACCAAACCGCGTAACGGCTCGACGCTGCCCTCAGTTCCGCCGTTCTAACGAACGGCGGACCAGTCGACGCTGCGCGGGCGCCAGAGCGACAACTTGTCATTCAAAGAGGACGGCATGACCAGAAGGTCTATGCCGTCCTCTTTTCATGCCAATTTGTTCGCTCTGGCGCCCGCTCGCTGGCATTGCCAAAACATCGACGTTGCCGTGGTCCTAAGTAGTCATTGGGGACGTTCTTGTTTGACTAGTCGTTTAAGAACGTCCCCGATGACTATTTGAATTGCTAATTTGTGCGGGTTGTGGTTTTGTGACCTGCTGAAATTTAGGATACTGTACATCTGTACGTTAACTCATCTTCGTAGTATATTGCTACCCGCAAAACTCAACACCATTGTGCTTTGAGACGTTAAAGCGCCTACTACAATGGTTGTCGATAGTACGATTCGATTTAACGACAGGATGGATGGTCCAAGCGTGAGTCTCGGCAGCAAACTATCCAATGCAAAGGTGTCCTTTGCGATATTTAAGCGCGACATTAAGCGACTGCTTGTGAACCCCGTCGCCCTGGTGGTTACCCTAGGCGTGTGCGTTATTCCCTCGCTGTATGCCTGGTATAACATCGTGGCAAACTGGGATCCGTATGGAAACACCCAAGGCATCAAGATTGCTATCGCCAACAACGATCGAGGCACCCAAAACGACTTGGTGGGTGAGCTCAACGCTGGCGACAAAGTGGTCGACCAGCTCAAGGAGAATCATCAGTTGGGCTGGACGTTCGTCGACTCGACGGCCGATGCCAAGGAGGGCGTCGAGAGCGGCGAGTACTATGCCGCTATCGTGATTCCCAAGAACTTCTCGGATAACCTGGTTTCGATGCTCGACGGCAACTACCATCAGCCCAAGCTCACGTACTACGTCAATGAGAAGAAGAGCGCCATTGCGCCCAAGGTTACCGATACCGGTGCAAACACCATCGAGGAGCAGATCAACTCGGAATTTGTCTCTACGGTAGGCAAGACTGTTGCCGGTATCGCCAAGGATGCCGGTGTCGATTTAAAGGACAAGGCAACCCAGACTCAGGACTCGCTGGCAAGTTCGGTGTCCGAGGCGTCCGACACCTTGGGCGAGGTGCGCGATTCGATTGGCGATATGAATGCCGCCATCGATAAGACGAGTGGCGCTATCGCCTCGGCTGATGCGGCACTTGCCGGCTTGCAAGGCCAGGCACCGTCGCTGACGCAGGCGATCTCCCAGGGCAACGACCTGCTGAGCGAAGCTCGCACCACGGCGGGCAACTCCATCACCTCGCTCTCCAAGGCGCTCTCGGAAGGCAGCCTTGCGCTCACCAAGACGTCGGCCTCTGCGAACGCTGCCATCGGCAAGCTGACGGGCGCGGTCACATCTACGACCACCCGTATCGACAACTCGCTCGAGTCTCTTCAAGCGACGATCGACCACAATAAGGCCGTTATCGGGCACTTGGAGATTCTCGCCAATGACACGTCGACAGGTTCCGAGGAAATTGACGCGCGCATTGTATCGACCATCGATTTGCTTCGAGAGCAGAATGAAAAGCTTCAGAGCATCAAGGACGGTCTGTCCGCGCAGTCGAGCGCCATGGCGAATGACGCAGCGGCTGTTTCGGGTGCCAGTGACGCTATCAATAACGCAATTCATACCGGTGCGACCAACCTTGGCCAAGCCCAGACGGACTTGGGCCAAAACGCGCTGCCGAAGGCCTCGAGCGCGCTCGACTCTTTTGCTGCCGTTTCGGGCGACCTGACCGGTATCGTCTCGGGTATGACACCTACACTTGCAAATGCGCGCGGCACGTTGGCGCAGCTTAGCGCTACGCTCGGCCAGGCCAAGACCACGCTGTCCCAGACCGATTCCTCGCTTGCCAAGGTCCAGGACAAGCTTGCAACCGCCGCCAATGACATCGCGGCGCTGCAGACCTCCGAGTCCATGGGCGAGCTGGCCGATCTGATGGGCGTCGATGTCAATGACGTGGCAGATTTCATGGCGTCTCCGGTTGAGTTGACGTCCAAGTCAATCTATCCGGTCAAGAGCTTTGGCTCGGGCATCGCTCCCTTCTACACCAATCTGGCGCTTTGGGTGGGCGGCTATGTGCTCATCGCCATTTACAAGCTCGAGGTCGACCGTGAAGGTGTTGGCAGCTTTACGGCGCGCCAAGGCTACTTTGGCCGCTGGTTGCTCATGGTGATCCTGGGCGCGTTGCAGGCCATCATCGTTACGGTAGGCGATCTGGTGATTGGCGTGCAGTGCGTCAGCCCGCTGCTGTTCGTGCTGGGCGGCATCGCCATTTCGTTCACCTACGTCAATATCATCTATGCGCTGTCCACCACGTTTAAGCATATCGGCAAGGCTATCGGCGTCATTCTCGTCATCGTGCAGATCCCGGGTTCGTCGGGCATGTACCCCATCGAGATGATGCCCGGCTTCTTCCAGTGGCTGCACCCGCTGCTGCCCTTTACCTACGGCATCAATCTGCTGCGCGAGACGGTCGGCGGCATGTATTCGTTCAACTACCTGTTTAACCTGTGCATTCTGGGCGTGTTCTTGATCGTGGCGCTCTTTATCGGCCTGCAGCTGCGTCCGCTGCTGCTCAACCTTAACCTGCTCTTTGATAAACAGCTCTCCACGACCGGTATGATGATTTGCGAGTCCAACGACCTGCCGCGCCAGCGCTACTCGCTGCGCACGGCCATGCGCGTCATGCTCGATTCCGATTCGTACCGTCGCGAACTGCTCGATCATGCGGTCGCCTTTGAACATCGCTACCCGTACTACATCAAGGGCGGTTTTGCCGCCGTGGTGGGCGTTCAGGTCCTGCTCTTTGTCCTGTCGACGGTTCTCGATATCGACAATAACGGCAAGATCATCCTGCTTGTCATTTGGATCATCTCGGTTATTGCCATCTGCGGCTGGCTTATCAATATCGAATATATCCGAGCGAGCCTCAATACCCAGATGCGCATCTCGGCGCTTTCGGATGAGGACCTGCGTCGCGAGATGCGCGAACACACGGCCGCCATTCCTGCCGCCCGCCACATGTTTGGCCTCAACGCCAGCGAGCGTGGTGCCAAGGGCGGCGATCAGTCCACGGGCCGCTTGCCGCATATCGGCTCGCACCATAAATCTCAGGGCAGCGACAGCACAGCCACAAATGATGGAGATACCACCGCGCTTGGCAAGCACTCCAAAGGAGGCGAGGCATAAATGAAGAACATCCTGCATCTGTTTAAGCGCGATGTCCAAAACGTGTCTCGCTCCGTGATCGGCTTGGTTGTCGTGATGGGCCTCATTATCGTACCGTGTCTGTACGCGTGGTTTAACATCGCCGGCAGCTGGGATCCGTACGGCAACACCGGCAATCTTAAGATCGCCGTGGTCAACACCGATGAGGGTTACGAGAGCGATTTGATCCCCGTCGAGGTTAACGTGGGCGAAAACGTGACCGCCACCCTACGCGGCAACGAGAGCTTCGATTGGGTTGTGCTCAACAATCGCGAAAAGGCTATCGAGGGCGTTAAGTCGGGCGCTTACTATGCGGCCGTCGTAATCCCCAAGAGCTTTAGCTCCGACATGATGACGCTTTTCTCGACCGACGTGAAACACGCCGATATCGAGTTTTACGAGAACCAGAAGGCCAACGCCATTGCGCAGATCGTGACCGAGAAGGGTTCGAGTGCCGTTCAGAGCCAGGTTAACGAAACTTTTACCGAGACCATTACGAGCATCGGTCTTAAGACGGTGTCCAGCCTGCTCGATTACATGAGCACCGACCAGGTCAGCAACTTTATCGCCAACCTGTCCTCGACGCTTGGCGATTCGATTGAGGACCTGCGAGACGTTCAGGCAAATGCTTCGTCGCTGGCGGGCATTTTGAGCTCCACGTCCGATTCGCTGACGTCGGCGAGCGGCATGCTCAAGCAGACCGGTGCCGTCGATGAGTCGACAAAGCAGCTCATGGAACATGCCAAAAGCGGCATCGATGATTCCAAAGAAGCGCTTAAGGCGGCAAACGATGCCATCGATGCCGCAATCGATGGAAGTGCGGGTTCGTTCGACAATGTGTCTGCCGAGCTCGCGAAGGCGTTCGACACCGCAAACCAGCATGTCGACCTTACGGTGTCCCAACTCAACGATGCCGCTGCGGCCCTCAATGCGCGCGCCAAGGATATCGATGCGATGGCCGATCAGCTCCGCAGCCTTGCCGACCAGGTGAGCGATGAGAATTTGAAGGACGGCCTCAAGTCCGCCGCGACGTCGCTGGGCAGAATCGCCGTTGAGTACCGCAACAATGCCAAGGATCTGGCGGCTACCGCGAAGTCTCTCTCCGATAGCATGGCCGAGGTCAACAACTCGCGTGCCGAGGTCGATCAGGCCATCGCCGATGCCGAGGCGGGTATCTCGGGTGCCAAGTCCGACTATGATTCCACGTTCTCGGTTAAGGCCAAGGAGCTCAAGAAGACGGTTTCGGGCATTCTGGACTCGCTGAACAGCATCTCGGGCGATCTGGATAGCGCCGTAGATGGCCTGACCGACGCATCCGGTTCGCTGGCAAAGGGCCTCTCCAAGGCTGCAAAGCTGGTCAACAAGGCTTCCGATCAGCTGGGTGAGGCGTCGGACAAGATCAGTGCGTTTAAGGATGAGCTCGACGGCGCCTTGATGTCGGATGACCTCGCTGCGATCAAGACGATGATCGGCAATGACCCCGAGGGTCTGGCCGTGTCGCTTTCCGGCCCCGTCGCGCTCGATCGCAAGCCGGTCTATCCGATTCGCAACTACGGTTCGGCCATGGCACCGTTCTACACGATTCTGTCGCTATGGGTCGGCTCGATCGTACTGGCGGCCATGATGAAGGTCTCGGTTGACGATGAGCTCATCAACGAGCTCATCCCCGTGCGCCTGCACGAGATCTACCTGGGCCGTTACCTGTTCTTTGGCGGTCTGGCCCTGCTGCAGGCAACGCTCGTGTGCGCGGGCGACATCCTGTTCTTTGGCATTCAGTGCGACGACCCGCTGCAGTTTGTGCTGGCGGGCTGGGTCGCGAGTCTCGTGTTCTCCAATATCGTCTACACGCTTACGGTTTCGTTTGGCGATATCGGCAAGGCGCTCGCCGTTGTGCTGCTGGTCATGCAGGTCGGCGGTTCGGGCGGCACGTTCCCCATCGAGATGACCGGCCCCGTGTTCCAGGCGATCTATCCGTTCCTGCCGTTCACCCACGGCATCAACGCCATGCATGCCGCCATGGCCGGTGCCTACCATATGGAGTATTGGATTGAGCTAGGCATTCTGGCGAGCTATCTGATTCCGTCACTGGCCCTGGGCGTCGTCTTCCGCCGCCCGGTCATCAAAGCCAACGACTGGATCATTGAAAAACTGGAGTCAACCAAATTGATTTAGTTCAGCAACGTAAACGCCGTCGGAACATCGAGATCTTCCAACCCGATGCTTTAGCGTAGTGAATTGCACGGGCTGCTTGGTTGTTGCTACAGTAGCGGGGCGTGCCGGGGGTCCGGTGCGCCCTGCTTTTATTTGACCATGAGGCGGCACGCAGCCATGCGCGTGCGGACACCACGCCCAGATTGAGCGCGAGGATGCCCTATGGCCCAGCATGCCACTGACAATATCGAAATGATGCCCGATAGCCCTGTTGCTCGCGAGGACCTGGGCGCGGGCGGCACCTCCCGCGGCGCCGGCGCTCGCTCGCCGCTGTTCTGGAAAGTCCTGCTGCTTTCGGTGGCAGTCGTCTGGGGATACTCCTTTACGACCATGAAGGACGCGCTCGACACCATTCCGGTGTTCGAACTGCTCTACGTGCGCTTTCTGCCTGCGGCGTTGGTCATGTTTTTCATCTTCCACAAGCGCATCATCGCGCACCTCAACGCCCGCAACCTTATCGTCGGACTTGGCATGGGCGCACTTATGTGGGCCGCCTACGCCCTGCAGACAGTCGGTCTGGCGCACACCACGGCGGGCAAGAATGCTTTTTTGACGGGCACGTATTGCATCGTTGTGCCGTTCGCGAGCTATTTTCTGAGCGGCGAAAAACTCACCCGCTATAACCTGGGCGCGGCGCTGCTGTGCTTGGCGGGCATTGGCTTGGTGGCGCTCGATAGCGTTGAATTCAACATCGGTGATGTCGTTACGCTGGCGGGTGCGGTCTTTTTCGCCATCCAGATGGCGGTGACTGCCAAGTACGGTCGCAAAATGGACATCAACGTCATCACGTTTTGGATGTTTGTGGGCAACGGCGTGCTGAGCCTGGCAACGTCGCTGCTATTCGAGACCCAAGCGCCTCTGTCCGTGTGGACGCCGAGCTTTATCAGCGCGATGGCGTTTCTCTCGGTTGGTTGCACATGCGCGGCTCTGCTCATCCAAAACGTCGGCCTGGCGCATGTCTCGGCCTCGACGGGCTCACTGCTCCTTTCGATGGAGTCGCCTTCGGGTGTGCTGTTCTCGGTGCTGCTGATGGGGGAGGCGCTCACCTCGCGCCTGCTTGCCGGTTTCGCGCTCATCTTCCTGTCGATTATCTTGAGCGAGACGCATTTCGATTTCTTGCGCCGAAAATCACACCCGCAATTGTAAACAACTTGTTGCGCCGCCCTCCCAGGGCGGCATTTTTTATGTTATGCCCTTACAGTTATACCTTGCACTTTACGCTATCAAAGTGCGTGCTGCAAAAACGTTACTGGAGGGCATCTATGGCACCAGCACTGTCCGATCTTCAACCGCAATCAGCGCCCAAGGCCACCGCGGCGGCGCAAGCCGCCATTGGCGACAGTCTGGTCAAAGAGGCTCAAACTTTTGCCGATGAGCTTGCCGCATGGCGTCACGATCTGCATCGGACGCCCGAACTTGGTAACGACCTCCCGCAGACCTCTGCGTATATCCAAGCGCGCCTGGCCGAGATGGACATCCCGTTTGCCACGCTCGTCGACGGTTCCTGCGTCGTTGGCCTGATCGGTGCCGGTGCGGCCGCGGCCGCTCAGGGCAATGGCACGTGCAAGGACGAGCGGGCCGGAACGGTCGTCATGCTCCGAGGCGATATGGATGCCCTGCCCGTTGTCGAGGAATCCGGCGAGCCCTTTGCATCCACCAATGGCTGCATGCATGCTTGCGGTCACGATATGCACGCGACGGCCCTGCTTGGTGCGGCGCGCCTGCTCAAGGCCCGCGAGGCCGAGCTCATCGACGCCAATGCCACCGTCAAACTGCTGTTCCAGCCGGGCGAGGAGACCTTCGAGGGCGCCCGCGCCGCTATCGCCGACGGCTTGCTCGAGAACCCGCGCCCTCAGGCGGCTTTCGCCATGCACGTTAACAGCCAATCGCCGCTCGGCCTGGTGCTCTATGGGAGTCCGGCGCTCTCGGGCGTGTACGGTTTTCGTATCACGCTTCAGGGCAAGGGCGGCCATGGCTCGAGCCCCGAGATTTGCATCGACCCCATCACGGCCGGCGTGCATGTGCATCTGGCGCTCCAGGAGCTTATCTCCCGCGAGGTGCCGGCGGCCAAGGAAGTCGCACTTACCGTTGGTAAGTTTGCTGGCGGCTTGGCGGCCAACGTCATCCCCGACACCTGCGTGCTCGAGGGAACGCTGCGCGGCTTTGATGTTGAGCTCATGGCTCACCTCAAGACCCGCATCGCGGAGGTCGTTAACGGCGTTGCCACGACCTATCGTACGCCGGCGACCATCGAGACACTTTCGGATGTTCCGCCGCTTGTACTCGACAGCGATATGACTCAGGCGTCGCTTGGCTACGTGGGCGCAGTGCTGCCCAAGGCGGCTTTCTTGCCGCTTTTCCATGCCATGGCGAGTGAGGACTTCGCGCTTATCTCGAGCGAGATTCCGAGTGCGTACTTTACCGTGGGCGCGGCCGTAACCGACACGGACGAACACTTTGCCCAGCACCATCCCAAGGCACGTTTTAACGATGCCGAGCTGCCGCTCGGTGCCGCAGCCTATACCGCCGTCGCTTTGGGCTATATCGCCGACCACCGGTAGCACCCAACCTTGCCTTTCAAGCCTGCGGGCATGGCCGTAAGGCCTATGCCCTTGTCTTTCAAGGCAATCTTGGGCACTACCGGCGCCCGGCGCAGGCTATTCGTTTGTCTAAAAGGAGCAGTATGCCCCAGCAGCGTAAGTTCTTCCCCGGCTGGCTCGTGGTGGCCTCCGGCTTCGTGATCATGGCCACGTGTTACACGATTTTTGTCAATTGCATGAGCCTGTTCCAGCCGCTGATCGTCAGCGACCTGGGTATTTCCCTTGCGCAGTACAACGTCTCCAATGCCATCTCCACCGTGGTGAGTGTCGTGGGTTCGCTCGTTATCGGTCATGTTGCCGATAAGGTGAGTGGCCGCGTATTGGGCTCGCTCACCGTTATCGCTACCTCGGCGGTGCTTGCTGGCATGAGCTTTGTCGGTGAGCTGTGGCAGGTCTACGTGCTCTTTGCCGTTTCGGGCTGCTTCGCTGTGGCCTCGACCCGTCTGCTCATTAGCCTTGTGACCGCCAACTGGTTTACCGCTAAACGCGGCCTTGCCATTTCCATCGCACTTTCGGGCTCGGGCTTTGGCGGAGCCATTCTCTCGCCGATCGTGAGCTCGCTGATCGTGAGTGTGGGCTGGCGCTCTGCGTTCCTGGTGCTCGCTGCCGTCTGCATTGTGGCGGCGCTGCCCATCACGGCCTATTCCTTCCGCACCAAGCCTTCCGAGATTGGCCTTAAGCCGCTCGGCGAGAACCCGGGCGATCCGTCCGTCTCGACGGCCGGCGACAAGGACGAGCACACGGCGCCCGAGGTTAGCGTCGGCTGGTCTCGTATCAAGAAGAGCCCGGCATTTTGGCTGCTTGTCGTTGCCTTCCTCTTTATGGGCCTGGTCAACGGCGCCATCCTGCCCAACCAGGTCACCAACATGACGAGCGTTACCGTCAACGGTGCCAAGATTGTCACGGGCGGCCACGATCCCATGTGGGCAGGTACTGTGCTTTCGGCCTATATGGTTACCGTCGTTATCGCCAAAATCTCGCTCGGTGCGATCTATGACCGCTTTGGCCTGCGCTTTGGCAATATCCTTGGCTCCGTTGCGTGCATTATCGCCTGCGTGGCGCTGTGCTTCCCGACGACGGGCCTCGGTCCCATCGTGGCCGCGGTGAGTTTTGGTATCGGAACGTGCATGGGCACCATCACGCCTACCATCGCCGCGTCCAAGCAGTTTGGCATGGCCGACCTCGGCAAGGTCACAGGCACCATTACCTCGCTCGAGATGGTCGGCGGCACCGTGGGCGCCATCGTCTCGGGCGTGCTGTTCGATGCCACGGGCTCCTTTGCGAGCGCTTGGATTGTGTGCCTGGCGTGCTCCGTGGTCATGCTCGTGTTCCTGCTGGCATCCGAGCCCATCGCCGCCAAGCTGCGCGCGAGCGTGGCGGGGGAGTAGACGTCCGTCGCTCTTTTCTGTTCGCTCCGTTCTGTCCGTGGCCGCCTTGGAAGCCGAATGGATGCTCGTACCATCATTCGGTTTCCAAGGCGGCCACGGGCCTACGAAATGATCCCTTTTCCTCCGTCCCCAAGGGATCACGTGATTCGAAGGGGACGGAGGAAAAGGGATCGGCTGCCGCGGCGGCGCGTCTGGCCGAACGAGTCCCCATACCCTCGTTCGGTCAGACGCGCCGCCGCGGTTTGTGTTTGTGCCGTATAATGACCGTTACCTATGACGCGATACAAAAGAAAGGTGTTTGCCCATGCAGGCACAGAAGGCGGAGGGAACCCGCGACCTTATCGGCGCCGAGATGCGCGCCTGGCAAAAGATGCAACAGATTGCGGCCGGCGTGTTCGAGCCGTTTGGCTTTAAGCCCATCGAGACGCCCGCGATCGAGCAGGTGGACGTGTTTGTCCACGGTATCGGCCAGTCGACCGACGTCGTGCGCAAGGAAATGTTCCGCGTGTTCAGCGGCGCCAACCTGGAGCGCGTCTTTGCTGAGGGCACCGACACCAAACTCAAGCCCAAGCAGCGCCTGGCACTTCGCCCCGAGGGCACGGCCGGCGTGGTGCGCGCCGTCGTCGAGAACAATCTGGTGCCCCAGGGCTCCACGCCGTTTAAGGCTTACTACGCCGAGGCCATGTTCCGCGGCGAGCGTCCCCAGAAGGGCCGCCTGCGCCAGTTCCACCAGGTGGGCATCGAGTGGCTCGGCGCTCCCGATCCGGCGGCAGACGCCGAGTGCATCATCATGCTCATGGAGTTCTACAAGCGCCTGGGCTTCGATCTTTCCAAGCTTCGTCTGCTCATCAACTCGATGGGTGACGCCCAGTGCCGTCCGGCTTACCGCGAGCAGGTCAAGCAGTTCATCCTCGATCACGCAGACGAGATGTGCGACGAGTGCCGCGAGCGCGCCGAGCTCAACCCGCTGCGCGCCTTCGACTGCAAGAACGACCATTGCCGTGAGATCATGGCCGACGCCCCGCTGATGGGCGACAACCTGTGCGACGAGTGCCGCGAGCACTACGAGCAGGTCAAGCGCTATTTGGATACCGCCGGTATCGAGTATGTCGAGGATCCCACCCTGGTGCGCGGCCTGGACTACTACACCCGTACTGTCTTTGAGGTCGAGGCTCCCGGCGCCGGCGTCGGCTCCATCGGCGGCGGCGGCCGCTACGACGGCCTGGTCGAGCTCGAGGGTGGCAAGCCCACGGCAGGCGTCGGCTTTGCCGTCGGCTTTGAGCGCGCCCTGCTGGCCCTGCAGGCCTTTGGCAGCGATCTGGGTGCCGAGGAGGCCCCGTGCGTCTATGTCGCCAACGCAGGCAAGGAGCTGCGCCAGAACGTCTTTGCCATTACGCAGGAGCTTCGCGCCGCAGGCATCGTGACCGAGGCCGACTATCAGGGCCGTTCGCTCAAAGCCCAGTTTAAGCAGGCCGATAAGGTGGGCGCCAAGCTCATCCTGGTCCTGGGCGGCGACGAGCTTGCCGCCGGCAAGGTCAAGGTGCGCGACATGGAGAGCCACGAAGAGGTTCTTGCCGATCTGGCCAACGTCGTCGAGGCGGTTCGCGAGCGTCTGTAGCGCATGATTTTTGAGCTGCGGACCCGCTAACATGTCCCGCTCGCGACGAGCTATTGTTACGGGGGTGTTTCGCATTTATGCGGAATGCCCTCGTTTGCATATGCCGCCCACCGAGAAATACGACCATTTGGGGCAAAAACCCTTGCAATGCAGAAAATACTTTTGTGTGGTAAAGCGCAATCAGTGTCGAAAGTATTTCTCAAGCGCCTATAATGAATACCGCATGTTACGTGCATAGAAGGAGGAATGGGAGGAAACGTGGCTGAGAACCTAAGCAACCAGTCTGTACCCGAAGCCGCGGCGCGCGTCGCTGCCGTGGTCAACCGCCTCGTTAACCGAATCGGCTCGAATGCCGAGTCCAGGGAGCGTCTCGCCGAGATCGAGATCCCCGAGGAGCTGCGCGACAATCTGGCGTTGTTCCTGCGCCTGGAGCGTCGTGTGCTTAGCGAGTATGATCCTGAGATCGCGGACCTGTTCGACAAGATCCTGTCGGCCGAGATTGTGGCCAATGCCGGCAACCCCGGTACCCGCGCTGCCGACGAGGCCGTCGACGAGCAGGGCGTGCCCACCGCCGACGAGCCCACCGCCGTGGCATTTCGTGAAGTCGTCGATCTGATCGACAGCCTGCCGCTCGATAAGCAGCAGGTCATTGTCCGCGCCTTTACGAGCTTCTTCCACCTGGCAAACCTGTCGGAGGAGAACTACCGCGTGGCGCAGCTGCGCGAGCGCGAGGCCGGTGCGTCGACCGATACCGAGGTCGATCCCGCCAACGAGCTCACCGTCGCCTATCACCAGCTGGTGAATGAGCTGGGCGTCGAGGGCGCCAACGAGCTGCTCGGCAAGCTTGAGTTCCATCCCGTCTTTACCGCGCATCCCACCGAGGCCCGTCGTAAGGCCGTCGAGGGCAAGATTCGCCGTATCTCCAACCTGCTGGAGGAGCGTCCGCGTCTGGGCGGCTCCGACCTGGTGGAGAACGAGCGCCATATGCTGCAGGAGATCGACGCCCTGGTGCGTACGAGCCCCATCGCGCTCAAGAAGCCCACGCCGGTCGAGGAAGCCGATACCATCATCGACATCTTCGATAACACGCTGTTTGACGTCATCCCTGTCATCTATCGTCGCTTTGACGACTGGGTGCTGGGCGACAAGGCCGGTACCGTGCCGCCGCTGTGCCCGGCGTTCTTCCATCCCGGCAGTTGGATCGGTTCCGACCGCGACGGTAACCCCAACGTCACCGCCAAGGTGAGCCGTGAGGTCGCCGCCAAGTACTTCACCCACATGGTGCTCAAGCTCGAGGACAAGTGCCGCCGCATCGGCCGCAACCTCACGCTCGAGGCCACCTACAGCAAGCCGTCTGCCGAGCTCATCAACCTGTGGAACCATCAGGTCGAGATGAGCCCTCGGTACACGGCCCGCGCCGAGCTGATTTCCGAGCACGAGCCGCATCGCGCCGTCATGCTCGTCATGGCCGACCGTCTGAACGCCACCGTGCGCCGTATCACCGACACCATGTACCACAGCGCCGATGAGTTCCTGGAGGACCTGCGCGTCGTCCAGCGCTCGCTGGCCGCCTGCGGTGCCGTCCGTGCTGCCTACGGCCCGGTTCAGACCATCATCTGGCAGGTCGAGTCCTTCGGCTTCCATATGGTCGAGATGGAGTTCCGTCAGCACTCCGTGGTGCACGCCCGCGCCCTCAAGGATATCCACGAGAACGGTATCCATGGCGATCTGCAGCCTATGACGCGCGAGGTCATCGATACCTTCCGCGCTATCGGCTCCATCCAAAAGCGCTACGGCAAGAAGATGGCGCACCGCTATATCATCTCGTTCACCAAGAGCGCCCAGCATGTGGCTGACGTCTTTGAGCTTGCCCACCTGTCCTTTGCACACGAGGAGGATGTCCCCGAGCTCGACGTGATCCCGCTGTTCGAGCAGCTCGAGGACCTCGAGGGCTGCGTCGACGTGCTCGACCAGATGCTCACGCTGCCCGTGGTACAGAAGCGCCTTGCTCAGACCAACCGCCGCATGGAGGTTATGCTGGGCTATTCCGACTCCTCCAAGGACGCCGGTCCTACCACGGCCATGCTCGCGCTGCATTCTGCGCAGGAGCGCATCGCCAAGTGGGCAGAGAAGAACGATATCGACCTGGTGCTCATGCACGGTCGCGGCGGTGCCGTGGGCCGTGGCGGCGGCCCGGCCAACAAGGCCGTGCTGGCGCAGCCCAAGGGTTCGGTCAACTGCTTCTTTAAGCTCACCGAGCAGGGCGAAGTCATCTTTGCCCGTTACGGCAACCGCACGCTGGCTCAGCGCCACGTTGAGTCCGTTGCCGCCGCAACGCTTTTGCAGTCGGCTCCGAGCGTCGAGAAGACCAACACCGAGACTACCCAGAAGTTCTGGGATATGGCCGAGAAGCTCAACACTGCAAGCCACGAGCGCTATCTGGACCTGCTGAACACCGAGGACTTTACACCGTGGTTCTCGACCGTTACGCCGCTGACCGAGGTCGGTCTGCTGCCGATCGGCTCGCGTCCCGCCAAGCGCGGCCTGGGTGCCAAGTCGCTCGACGACCTGCGTACCATTCCGTGGATCTTCAGCTGGAGCCAGGCACGCATTAACCTGGCCGCTTGGTACGGCCTGGGCACCGCCTGCGAGCAGTTTGGCGATCTGGACCAGCTTAAGGCTGCCTACCAGGAGTGGCCGTTCTTCCGCACCTTTATCGACAACATCGAGATGTCGATCGCCAAGACTGACCAGCGCATCGCCAAGATGTATCTGCACCTGGGCGATCGCCAGGATCTATCCGAGAAGGTCTTCACCGAGATGCAGCTCACTCGTAAGTGGGTCCTTGCCATCGTCGGTGATGAGTGGCCGCTGCAGCGCCGCCGTGTGCTTGGCTGTGCCGTTCGCGTGCGCAACCCCTACGTCGACGCCCTGTCCATCGCCCAGGTCCGCGCCCTTCGCGAGGTGCGTATGAACCAGGACGAGATGGCCGAGGAGAAGAAGGCCGAGTACATGAGCCTGATTCTTTCGACTGTGACCGGCGTCTCGGCAGGATTGCAGAACACGGGGTAATCGATAGCCCTGTAGTCGTCCGGGCCCGCCATCAGTTTACTTTTAGGCACGTCCTCGGACATGCAAGAAGCCCTCGCTGCGCACTTCGTGCGGCGAGGGCTTCTTGCGTCCTGCGGAGTGTGCCTAAAAGTAAACTGATGGCGGGCCCTACGATGTCCGGTCTTCGGGGATTAAAGCTGAAGGGAATAATGGCGCGCTACGCGCGTTTTGGATGGGGTCTGTCCCGGCGGCGCGTTTGGCGCTTCGCGCTTCGCGTCTTATCGATCGGGATTGAGATGCATGTGGCGCTTCTCGACTTACGACTGTTGCGGCCGCGGTCCCGTTTGGGATCGCGGCCGTTTTGTTGTGGGTCAAATATGAACGTTGTGTTAATGAGTCGGTGGACGGTGGTGTTTTTCGGTGAGCGGCGTATCCTTCCAACGGTTTATCTAGTGTGTCAGTTGAAAAGGAAGAGGGCGCTCGTCATTGTTTGAATGTGAACTGCCGTTTGACCACAAGACGTTGCATCTGGAGCTCGAGGATAAGAACTTCGCGGGTGTGATGGAAGGTCATCAAAACGAGTTTAAGACTACAAAATCACAGGAAGAGCTGGTAGAGGAGTCGCTTGCCAATCCTTATGGCTCGCCTTCGCTCGAGGAGCTTTGTGCTGGCAAGAAGGATATCGTCATTATTAGCTCCGATCATACGCGTCCCGTTCCCTCGCGTGTGACGATGCCTATTCTGCTGCATCACATCCATTCTGCTGCGCCCGAGGCTCGCGTGCGTATTCTGGTTGCTACGGGTATGCATCGTCCGTCGACGCACGAGGAGCTCGTCAACAAGTACGGCGAGGAGATCGTTGCCAACGAGGAAATCGTTATGCACGTCGCGACCGATGACAGCATGATGAAAAAGATCGGCACCCTGCCTTCTGGCGGCGAGTGCATCATCAACAAGATTGCTGCCGATTGCGATCTGCTGCTTGCCGAGGGCTTTATTGAGCCGCACTTCTTTGCCGGTTTCTCTGGTAGCCGCAAGTCCGTTCTGCCTGGTATCGCCAGCTACAAGACCATCATGTACAACCACAACGGTCAGTTTGTGAACGATTCCCATTCGCGTGCCGGCAACCTGTGCCACAACCACGTGAGCGAGGACATGTTTGCCGCTGCCGAGATGGCTCACCTTGCCTTTGTGCTCAACGTGGTGCTCAACGGCAAGCACGAGGTCATCGGCTCCTTTGCCGGCGACATCCACAAGGCGCACGAGGCTGGCTGCGAGTTCGTGAAGAGCCTTGCCGGCGTTGAGCCCGTCGAGTGCGAGATTGCCATTACCACCAACGGCGGCTACCCGCTCGACCAGAACATCTATCAGGCCGTGAAGGGCATGTGCTCTGCAGAGGCCACACTTCCCGAGGGCGGCGTGATCATCGATGTCGCCGGTTGTGCCGACGGTCACGGTGGCGAGGGCTTCTATCACAACATCGCCGACAATGATCCGGCAGAGTTTGAACGCGCCTGCATCGACCGTCCTAAGGACGAGACCCTGCCCGACCAGTGGACGAGCCAGATCTTTGCCCGCATCCTGGCGCATCACCCTGTGATCATGGTTACCGACCTGTGCGATCACCAGATGATCAAGGATATGCACATGACGCCGGTTAACACCCTCGATGAGGCGCTCAAGCTCGCCTTTGAGATGAAGGGTGCCGATGCCAAGGTGGCCGTCATTCCCGATGGCCTGGGCGTTGTCGTCGCTCAGCACTAGTACGCGGCCTAAACGAATCGTTTATAACCGACAAGAAAGATAAGGTTTTATGCTTACCAAACTCCTTTGCGAATTCGGCGCAACGGCCCTCATGATCATCTTTGGCGTGGGCGTACACTGCGATACCGTGCTCAAGGGCACCAAGTATCAGGGCTCTGGTCATATGTTTGCCATCACCACTTGGTCTTTCGGCATCTCGGTCGCCCTGTTTATCTTTGGCGGCTCCGTGTGCATGAACCCCGCCATGGTGCTTGCCCAGTGCATCGTCGGCCTGGTGCCGTGGAGCAGCTGCATCCCCTTCATGGTTGCCGATATGCTCGGCGGCTTTGCGGGTGCCGTGATCGCGTGGTTGATGTATGCCGATGAGTTCAAGGCTTCCGACGGCGTCGTCGACCCTATTGCCCAGCGCAACATCTTCTCGACCAACCCCACCACCGAGGGCACCAACTATGCCCGCAACTTCTTCTGCGAGGCTATCTGCACCTTTGTGTTCATCAGCGCCATCCTGGCTACCGCTAGCCGTGCCGGCGAGAACGTTTTGATGCTCGCTATTTGCGTCGGTCTGATCGTTTGGGCTGTTGGCATGGGCATGGGCGGCATCACCGGCTTCGCCATGAACCAGGCTCGTGACCTTGGTCCTCGCATGGCCTATCAGGTGCTGCCGATTAAGAACAAGGCTGACAACAACTGGAAGTACGGCCTGCTCGTTCCTGGCATCGCTCCGTTTGTCGGTGCCGCTCTGGCCGCGCTGTTTGTGCACGGTTTCTTGGGCATGTTCTAGTCTGAGGCTACATAGTTGTCCGCTGGCCGCATGGGGTAACTTCTCAGCGCGTCCTCGGACATGCAAAAAGGCTCGCTGCGCACTTCGTGCGGCGAGCCTCTTTGCGTCCTGACGCTCCTATTTGGCAAGGTGTTTTTTAGAATCCATTTTGCGCTCGGC
>UQLJ01000031.1:0-22198 GCA_900541825.1 uncultured Collinsella sp. | reverse complement strand
CCGCTGACCGGTGGACGGCACCGAGCCGTACGCTTGAACTGAGAAGGGGGAGGCCGCGAGGCCTCCCCCTTCTTTGCGTTTACGGGGCGTAAATGACTCAATTACACGAGACGATCTTATCGTTTTTGGTATTGAGCCCTTATTTAAAGAAGATAAATCGAATAACAAGGGCAACTGCTATGGCCACAATGATCAAAAGCAGGATTGTCAGTCGATGCTGCTTGCGTCGTTTACTTGATGAAACGAAGATTGATTTTCCCTGTTTTGGCGTTTCGAGATAGCGAGCCGAATGCGTCAAGGTTTGCTTGGGTCGTGGACCTCTTTGTTGATGAGCGGCGGATGCTTTCAGTGGCTCCTCACTAGCTGTGCTGTTTTTAGATAATGGTGCGTCTTTCAGATATACAGGGTCTCCCGAGGCGACGCCCATATGTTTACGTCCCGTTTGGACATCCTCGAGCGTTTGATATCGATTTCTCGTCACATATTCGGGCTCCGGATCATTAATGGGCTCTTGCGAGATGTGGGGGCGATGGAACCGTGGCGGCTGCGTAGAAGTATCTTCGCCCTGCGTCGGCATAAACATATTGTTCTGGTTTTGGTCGTCCATGATGCCCTTTAGCTCGTTACCAACAACGTGTACGCGCTCATTGTAAGCCCCCTGTTATTTGTAGCTGCGAACATACTTGTTATTTAAGCTCTGGTTCAAAGAACCTTAACCTTATTAAAACCTGAGTTATACACACTTAGATATGCTTATAGTACTGGACTCAAAAAACTTTATAGTCGATGTATATATAAGCACTGTGTGGGCATATATAAGAGCGTCAAAAGAAGTCCCAGTCACCTAGAAGATGGCTCGGCAGTCCTAAAAGGAGTGGTAAACATGGCAAGCATGGTTCCTTATCGTTCGGTTTTTGGCGTTCGTCCTTCTGCTAGCTCGCTGTTCGATCTGTTTGATGATATGACCGACCTTGCAAACAACTCGATTGCTTCTAAGGCGTTCCCCGTTGACGTTGAGGATAAGGGCGATGGCTATGAGGTCAAGGCTTATCTGACCGGCGTCGCCAAGGACGACATCGATGTCGAGCTTAACGAGGGCCGTCTGTCCATTAGCGTGAATGTCGAGGAAGACGAGGAGAACGAGGGGAAGAACTTCCTGCAGAAGGAGTTCAGCTCGTACAGCGCGACGCGTGGCGTGTATCTTAAGGACGCTTCGAGCGAGGGCCTCTCGGCTAAGTACGCTGACGGTATCCTGACCGTTACGGTTCCCAAGATCGTCGAGAAGAAGAACGTTACGAAGATCTCCATCGAATAACTTCGTTGGTGTTCTTCGCTATTAAAAGACAACAAAAGGGGCTGGGAAGCGATTCCCGGCCCCTTTTGCTGTTTAGGACAGTCTATTGAATGGTTGCTGGCCGATACTGGCTTGCGGGGCGTATCGAGAGTTTTCGCGATCCTTGGAGAAGGGTGGCGGAGCTGCCGAGCTCGTCATCCAGGGTTGCGGCCAGAGCTTTGGCATAGCTTTTGACGGTAAGGCTCGGACGATTGTTATCTTGGCTGATATGCATGGCAATGAGCTGTTCGGTGCGATCGGTAACAAGTTCGCGCGCGGCTTCGGCGGCTTGGCCATTGGAGAGGTGTCCCCTTGCTGACAGGATGCGCTCCTGAAGAAAGCGGGGATAGTCTCCCTCGCGCAGCATGGTCACATCATGGTTGCTTTCGAGCGCGAGGACTCGACAATCTTTGAGGGTGTTCATGGCTTGGCTCGATAGCTCTCCGGTGTCGGTGGCAAAGCCGATGGAATCATCGAGGGCGTCAAATCGATAGCCGACTGGATTGATGACATCGTGTGATGTTGAGTAGGTTTGCACGTGGATGCCGGCAATGGATAGGGTGTCACCGGGATCGAATTCCTCGACAGGCAGATGCGAAAGATTTTCTTTGCTCGAAAGAGTGCCCCTGCTGGCAAAGAGGGGGCCGTGCCAGTGCTTGCACCAGACATCGAGGCCCTTGATGTGATCGCTATGCTCATGAGTAATGAGAAGAGCCGAAACGTTGTCTGTCGAGAGCCCCAGTTCTGCCATGCGCTTTAATGTCTCGCGGCGAGACAGTCCGTCATCGACCATAATGAGCCCCTGCGGGCCCTCGATGAGTGCGCAGTTGCCTTTAGAGCCACTGCCGAGGATATGAAGGTGCAGACGAGACATAAGATTCCAAAGGATACAATGGGTGCGGACGAATAGAGGAGGAAGCAAATGCCTACGGTATCTCAGCATTATGGACACCATGCCGTGCCTGGGACAGTCGATGAGACCCGGACGAGGCAGCAGGCTGCTCCTGTCGTGCTCATGGTATCAGGCGGCGCGGACTCGACGGCACTGCTTCTTATGGCGTGCACATCAAAGCTGGATATCCAAGACGGACGCGGTGTTGCCCCCATTGCTCGCGAGCGTCTGCATGTGCTGCATGTAAACCATCATCTGCGCGGCAAGGCGTCCGATGGCGACGAGGCCTTTGTGCGTGAGCTCTGCGCGAAATATGGTTTACCGCTGTGCGTGGAGCACGCTTATTTTGATGGGGAGTCGGGCAATATTGAGGCCGCGGCCCGCGAAGTGCGCTATGCCGCGGCGCGGAGGTATGTTCGCGAGCTCTGCGCCCAGACGGGGGCACCGCGAACGGCGGCTCGTATCTGCACCGCGCACACGTCTTCGGATCGCGCGGAAACGTTTTTGATGAACGCGATTAAGGGTTCGGGGCCCGCTGGCCTATCGAGCATTCCTCGCCGGAGGAATATCGTGGTACGTCCCTTGCTCGACCTAACTCATGGCGAGCTCGTGGGCTATCTACAGGTACATGGTCAGCCGTGGCGTGAAGACGAGAGCAATGAGGATATCTCGTATCTGCGAAACTACGTGCGCCATCGAGTAATGCCAGTGGTGGCGCAGCGCAACGCGAGCGTCTGCAAGACGATTGGCGCCGCCTGCGAGATCTTAGGCGATGAGGACGCGTTTTTGTCTCAGCTTTCGGCACAGGCGTTTCGAAGCTGTTTGCGCAAAGAGGCAGCGGGTGCGCTGGTGCTCGATGCCAGGCGCCTGGCTGCGGCCGAGGTGGTAATCGCACGGCGCATCGTGCGACTGGCGATTAAGCGCATCGATCCGGACGCTCGTCCCGAGATGCGACATGTGGAGCGAGTCCTTTCCTGCGTTGCCGAGGGCACCGGCTCGGTCACGCTTCCGGCGGGGATTGACGCACGCATTGAGTTTGGCATGCTGGCGTTTAAGGCGCCGGCGGCTCGCGAGGGCCTGGTCGCGGACTGGGTTACCGTACCCGGTCGTTTGCCGTTGGGCGGGGGACGTATGCTGGTCACAGAACCGATGGCTGTTGAGCCGGGATGCGATATCGTGCGCCGCGCCCGTGAGCTTGCGGCTGCCGGGGAAGTGACAGCTTTGGTAGACGCGGCTGCCCTGGGTTTTGCCGACAGCGATAGTGAGCGGATCCTGGCGGGCTCGCGTGGCGAGATCCCTGCCGAGGCGCGATTGGCGCGCCTGTGGGTGGACGGTCCCGCGCCGGGAGACGTGATGTGCCCGTTAGGGATGAGTGGCCGAAGCAAGAAAGTATCCGATTTGCTAGGTGAGGCTCGCATTCCCGTTTCCGAGCGCGCCGGCGTGCCCATGGTGAGGACGGCGCCGGGGGGTGCCGTGGTGTGGGTCGCCGGAGTTCGCGCGGACGAGCGTTTTAAGTGCACGGCCGCAACGCGCGTGGCATATCTGCTCCGCGTGGTCGATGCGGAATAGCGTCCCACGCCTGCTATTCTGTGCGACGTTGACGGTATTCCCGCGCTGATGGCGCACGGGCTGGTAAATTTACCCCGTGCGCTGCTAGAATGTGTAGTTCGCGTCCATACGGCGGTGTGTGGGCGATAAGCACAAGAAAGGGTTGTCATGGCTTCTCAACATCCGGATATCGAGAAGGTTCTGTTCACGCAGGAGGATATCGACGGTATCGTCTCTCGCCTGGGCGAGGAGATTACGCGCGACTACGCGGGTAAGGATCTGGTGCTGATTGCGGTCCTGCGCGGCGCCGTGGTCTTTATGGGCGACCTGATGCGTAAGATCGAGCTGCCGACCAACATCGATTTCATGGCTGTTTCGAGCTACGGCGACGGTGTGAAGTCCTCGGGTATCGTGCGTATCATTAAGGACCTGGATATCGACATCCGCGGTCGCGACGTGCTGATCGTCGAGGACATTCTGGACTCGGGCCTGACGCTCAAGTATCTGATGAAGAACCTCGAGAGCCGCAAGCCCGCTTCTCTGGAGGTCGCCGCCTTCCTGTGGAAGGACGTTGAGGACCGCGTCTCGGCCATCACGCCCAAGTATGTTGGAACCCATTGCCCCGATGCCTTTGTGGTGGGCTACGGCCTCGACTATGCCGAGCGCTATCGCAACCTTCCGTATCTGGGCATTTTGAAACCGGAGGTTTATTCGTAAGATGCCCGACGACCGTAACGACAACAATTCCCAGACTCCCCGGGACCCAAAGATCCCGGGGATGCCCGGAGGCAAGAAGCCCACGCGTACGGGCTGGCTGTATTTTCTTTTGGCTTGCGCGCTTCTGGGCTATGCCTTCTTTAATATGGGTTCCGGCTTTGCCAGCTCCAGCAATACCGTTAAGCTCGCGACGAGCGAGATGGTCAGCGCCATCAAGCAGGATCGCGTCGAAGATCTGACCTATACGGTTCAAGACGGAAGCGTGACGGGTCATTACTGGAAGACAAAAAAGGACAAGGGCGATACGAGCGAGCTCAAGAGCTTCTCTTCGACCTATGTCGGCTCCGATTCGCTTGCCGAGCTCATGGCGGAGCACCCCGATACCAAGTACATCGTCAACACCAACGATCCCGATTTTTGGGGCGACTTGGCGATGAGTGTGCTTCCGACGATCGCCCTTATCGCCATCATGTTCTACTTTATGCGCCAGATGATGGGCGCCAGCAACAGGAACATGCAGTTTGGCAAGACCAACGCCAAGACCAACGAGGCCACGCGCCCCAAGGTCAAGTTTGAAGACGTTGCCGGCGTGGACGAGGCAGTCGAGGAGCTCGAGGAGATCCGTGACTTTTTGAGCGATCCGGATCGCTATCGCAAGCTGGGCGCCAAGATCCCACGTGGCGTGTTGCTGGTTGGCCCTCCGGGCACCGGTAAAACGCTGCTGGCCAAGGCCGTTGCCGGCGAGGCGGGCGTGCCGTTCTTTAGCATCTCGGGTTCCGACTTTGTCGAGATGTTCGTAGGTGTCGGCGCCAGCCGTGTGCGTGACCTCTTTAAGGAGGCCAAGTCCCAGGCCCCGTCGATCATCTTCATCGATGAGATCGATGCCGTGGGACGTCAGCGCGGAGCTGGCTTGGGCGGCGGTCACGACGAGCGCGAGCAGACGCTCAACCAGCTGCTGGTCGAGATGGACGGCTTTGAGGAAAGCGAGTCGGTCATCCTGATCGCTGCGACCAACCGTCCTGACATCCTGGATCCGGCATTGCTGCGTCCCGGCCGTTTTGACCGTCAGGTTACGGTCGACCATCCGGATGTGAAGGGCCGCGAGCAGATCTTGCGCGTGCATGCCGAGAACAAGCCGATGGACGAGGACGTTAAGTTTGAGAAGCTCGCCCAGATGACCGTTGGCTTTACTGGTGCCGATTTGGCGAACCTGCTCAACGAGTCTGCGCTGCTGGCCGCCCGCCGTCATCGTTCCGTGATCTCGATGGACGAGGTCGAGGAATCGATGGAGCGCGTGATTGCCGGACCGCAGCGCAAGGGTCGCGTGATGACCGAGGCCGAGCGCACCACGATTGCCTACCACGAGAGCGGTCACGCCCTGGTGGGCCACATCCTGGAGCACTCCGATCCGGTCCACAAGATCTCGATCGTCAGCCGCGGTCAGGCTCTGGGCTACACGCTGCAGCTTCCGCAGGAGGACCACTTCCTCAAGACCAAGAACGAGATGCTCGACGAGCTCGCCGTGTTCTTGGGCGGTCGCGTTGCCGAGGAGCTCATGTGCGATGACATTACGTCGGGCGCGAGCAACGATCTGGAGCGCGCAACCAAGATGGCGCGCGAGATGGTCACGCGCTTGGGCATGAGCGAGGAGCTGGGCACGCAAGTGTTTGGCGAGGCGCAACATCAGGTGTTCCTTGGTCGCGATTACGCCGATCACCAGGATTACTCCGAGGAGACGGCGCGCCGCATCGATATCGAGGTTCAGCGCATTATGCGTGAGGCCCATCGTCGTGCGGTCGAGATCCTGGACGCCCGTCGCGATCAGCTCGATCTGATGGCGAAGGTGCTGCTTGAGCGCGAGACCGTCGAAGGCGACGCCGTGAACGCCCTGCTCGACAACGAGTGGGATGCCTACCTTGAGCGCGAGGACGATATCCTGGCGGCCAAGGAGGAGCGCAATGCCAAGGCGGCCGGCATGCCGACCAAGAAGCGCGCGCCTCGTATGAGCGAGGAGGAGCTGGCGGCTGATGCCGCGGCCTTTGCGCAGGCGGCCATGCAGGAGGATGCCGAAGCCGCATCCGATGGTGCTGACGATGACCATGCCGTCAATGCCGGTGCCGACACCGACGCCGACAAATAGTCCTTGTAACAAAAGCCTCCGCGGGGAAACTTGTGGAGGCTTTTTCTTTTGAGCGATATGGGGCCGTCTGTTGATTGGGGACAGACTTAAATGAGCGTTTTCACGCATTTAAGTCTGTCCCCAATCAACATTGCTGCGGCACTTTGCTCGGCTAAAGCGTACAATAGCGCCTATGCGAAAGGGGAACAGATGATCAACGAAACTATGTATGCTCGCGGTGCGGAAAGCTCCATCATCCGTGAGATTTTTAGCTATGGCCTTGAGCGCAAGGCGCAGATCGGTGCGGAAAACGTATTCGATTTTTCGCTGGGCAATCCGAGCGTTCCGGCACCCGCTGCTGTGGCGGAGTCCATTAAGAGGGCCCTGGAGCTGCCGAGCGACCAGCTGCACGGCTACACGCCCGCACCGGGCCTGCCGCAATGTCGTGCCGCTGTGGCCGAATCGCTCAACCGCCGCTTTGGCACGAGCTATGAGGGCAAAGACGTCTTTATGACGGTGGGTGCCGCGGCTTCGCTCACCTGCGCGCTCAACGCCGTTACGAATCCGGGCGACGAGGTTATTGTTATCGCCCCGTACTTTCCGGAGTATCGCGTTTGGATTGAGAAGGCCGGCTGCACGTGTGTCGAGGCGCTTGCCAACGAGGACACATTCCAGCTGAGCGTGGATAACGTATTCAAGGCGATCACCGACAAGACGGCAGCCGTCATTATCGACTCGCCCAACAACCCGACCGGTGCCGTATATACGCGCGACACGCTGACGCGACTGGCCAATGTTCTGCGCGAGGCCAACGCTCAGCGCGATCCCGAGAATCCGATTATGCTCATCTCGGATGAGCCGTACCGCGAGATCGTGTACGGTGCCGAGGTGCCTTGGGTGCCCTCGATCTACGAGCACACCATCGTGTGCTACTCGTATTCCAAGTCGCTGTCGCTGCCGGGTGAGCGCGTGGGGTGGATCTTGGTTCCCAACACCAATCCGCAGGCTGCCCGTCTGATGCCGGCCGTTGCCGGTGCCGCCCGTACGCTGGGCTTCGTGTGCGCGCCGGCGCTCTTTCAGCGCGTAATTATCGACTGCATCGATGGGCCGAGTGACGTTGAGGCCTATGCACGCAACCGCACCGCGCTTACCGACGCACTAGCGGAGTATGGCTACACCTATGTTGAGCCGGATGGCGCGTTCTACCTATGGGTGAAAGCATTGGAGCCCGATGCGAATGCGTTTTGCGAGCGCGCAAAGAAGTATGAGTTGCTTGCGGTTCCCTCGGACAGCTTTGGTATGCCGGGTTGGTTCCGCCTGGGCTATTGCGTGAGCTACGAAACGATTGTCAATTCGCTACCCGCTTGGAAACAGTTGGCGGACGAGTATCGTTAAAAGTAAAGCGCTCTGCCTACAATGTTTTACGTGAAACGGGGTTTGGTGTTAAGCCGGACCCCGTTGTCATGGACGTTGTGTCTTTGGGATGGAGTGGTTTTACGACTATCGAAGGCTATGCGTACAATGAATATAAGCGACGGCCGTGCCAGATAAGGAGACCTGATGCCCTACCTGCTTTCTTGTGACATTCATACCCATACGATGTTCTCTGCGCATGCATATTCGACCATTGAGGAGAATGTGTACTGGGCGGCAGAGCGTGGTCTGCAGGTGCTCGGATCTGCCGACCATTTGAGCTCTATGGTTACGGCTTGCCCCAATGACCTGCGCAGTTACCAGTTCTTTATCAACCAGGATATCTGGCCGCGCATTTGGAGCGGCGTGCTGGTGCTGCGTGGTGCCGAGGCCGATATCGTTTCGCTGGACGGAAGCCTGTTTGGCGAGGACACTCCTGTCACGCTCGATATTGCCGGCGATTCGTACAGCCGTCAGCATTCGCTGTTCGATTTGGTTACGCGTAATTTGGATTATTTGGTTGCGAGCGTGCATAATCCGCAGATTGCTGAGGGCGCGACGCTGGCCCAGACGACCGAGATGTATATCAATGCCCTGGAGCACCCCAAGGTGTTCATGCTGGGTCACACGGGGCGTTCGGGCGTGCCGTTCGATATCGACGAGGTGCTGTTGGCAGCTAAGGCCAAGCACAAGATTATCGAGATCAACAACCATAGTCTTGAACACGGTGTCGACACTGAGCATTGGGCCGTATGCCGCAAGATTGCCGAGCGCTGCGCCGAGCTGGGCGTGGGCATTGGCGTGTCGACCGATGCCCACATTGGCATGGCCATTGGCAAGCTCGATCACGCGCGCAAGATGCTCGACGAGATTCACTTCCCACTGGATTTGATCGTGACGCGCGACCGCGAGACGCTGCTGTGCGAGATGGCAGCAGCCGGCGTGTGCGATCTGCGCAATGGGATGTAGCGGAGTTTATAAACCAAGCGAAGGGGGCGGCCCAGGCGGGTCGCCCCCTTTCTTGTCCCAAAAATCTACTGAGGTTGGTTAGCGGCGTTCGAGGACCGCTACGGTTTCGGTGTGGTCGGTGTGAGGGAACATGTCGACTGGCGTGATCTTGAGCAGGCGATAGCCTCCGTCGAGGAGCTGGTGCAGGTCGCGCTCTTGGGTCACGGGGTTGCAGCTGATATAGGTGATGCGGCGCGGCTTAAGTGCGCAGGCAGCTTCGAGGAACTCGGGCGTGGAGCCGGCGCGCGGCGGGTCGATGGAAAGAACGTCGACGCGTTCGTTGTTGTCGGCGGCATCCAGGATGTAGTCGGTGGCGTCGTCGGCCATAAACCAAGCGCTGCGGGTGAGGCCGTTGAGCTCGGCATTGCGACGTGCGTCGGCAATGCCGGCGTGGTTGCGCTCCACGCCAAGCAGCATAATACCGACGCCCTTGTCCTGGGCGGCTTTGGCTGCGCACAGGCCGATAGTTCCACTACCGCAATAGGCATCCATGAGTACGTCGCCCTGCTGCAGGTCCATGCCGTCAATCGCGAGCTGATAGAGCAGCTCGGTCTGCTGCGGGTTGGTCTGGTAGAACGCGGTGGGGGAGATATCGAACTCGCAGCCGAGCAGCTGGTCGCGCATGCACTCGGCGCCATATACAATGCGGGTTTCCTCGCCGAGGATGGCGTTGCCGGGACGTCCGTTGATGTTTTGGGCGACGGTGACGATGTGCGGATTGAGTGCGGCGACAGCCTCAAAGAACTCCTGCGCATGCGGCAAGTCGCGCTGAGCGGTCACGAGCGTGACCATGACCTGGTCGGTACGCCAACCGCAGCGGACGACGGCATAGCGAAGCAAACCAAGATGCTTGTCCTCATTAAAGGCGGGAATATGCAGCCGCTCAGCTTCGCGTGCGATGCCGTTGAGAATCTGACGGGCGCCCGGTGCCTCGACGGGGCATTCGGGTACGGCAACGATCTTGTGCGTGCCGCGCTCAAAGAAACCGCAACGGACAGCGCCCTCCTTACCGGGAGCAAAGGGAGTGGCAGCCTTATGACGAAAGCCACGCGGCGCAGGATATTTACCCGGGTCGCCAAGGGTGACGCCCATACCGCGAATAGGATCGACAGCAATGCTCTCGCGCTCACAAAGCTCGGCAAACAGCTCCTCCATAGCAGCCTGCTTAGCCGCCAACTGCTTTTTATAAGGACGATTGAGCGCCGTGCACCCACCGCAAGATTTCATGATCGAACAGGGAGACTTGGGGTCCACGGCCTTACGCGCAGACGAAACCCGATCTTTATGCGAGTGCTTGGAGCGAGTCTGAGATGCCTTATCCTCGTTCCGACGAGAGCCGGGACGCTTGGCCTTAGCCTTGCCCTTGGCCGACTTACCCTTCGCGTCCTGAGACGACTTGGATTTCTTAGAAGATTTTTTCTCCTCTGACCCCTCAGCCGCCTCGATCAAAGCACGACGAGCCTTACGCTCCGCACGAGATTCTGCCATGAATTAACCCCACTAATTTACAAATTGAAATCTGAAAGCATTGTACCGTGCCAAGTTAGCAGACGATATGCAAGCGCCCATTTCATGTCAGCGATAAGTCCAACGATGTTTGCCCGGCGTGGGCGGGGAGCGGCGCGTAATTAAGTTTATCGCGAGTTCCGCACGCAAAGGAAAGCACTTAATGTGCTTTCCGTCTTGCGCAGGACTGTAGAGCAGGAAACTTAATTACGCGCCGCTCCCCGCCCACGCCGGGCAACCTCTCCCTTGTACTTTATCAAGGTAGAGTGTATGATTCTGGACGTTACACGACTCACTTTACTTAACTAAAGTGCCATCAAGGGGGAATACCATGAACACCGATATGTCTCGTCGTCAGTTTGTTGGTCTAGCCGGCTCGCTCGCCACGGTGCTGGGCCTTGGTCTTGTCGGTTGCGGCGGTGGTGCCGGCAAGGGCTCTGCTGCCGGTTCTGCCGCAGCCAAGGATGTGAAGGGCGCTGCGGAGTCCAAGAAGCTCGTGGTGGGCTTTGATAAGTCCTATCCTCCGTACGGCTTTGTGGGCGACGATGGCGAGTACACCGGCTTTGATCTCGATCTGGCCAAGGCTGTTGCCGATAAGCAGGGCTGGGAGGTCAAATACGAGGCCATCGACTGGGACGCCAAGGATACGCTGCTTAACTCGGGCGCCATCAACTGCATCTGGAACGGCTTTACCATGGAGGGCCGTGAGGACGACTACACGTTCTCCGAGCCGTACATGCTCAACGAGCAGGTGCTGGTGGTCAAGAAGGATGCGGGCATCAAGGGCTGGGACGATCTTGCCGGCAAGACCGTGATTACCCAGACCGATTCCGCTGCGCAGGATGTACTCGAGGGTGACCAGAAGGATTTGGCGGCGACGTTTGCCACGCTCGACACGATCGGCGAGTACAACACGGCCTTTATGCAGCTCGAGAGCGGCGCGGTCGATGCCGTGGCGTGCGATCTTTCGATTGCCCAGTATCAGCTTGCCGCCAAGCCCGATGCCTATACGCAGCTTGATGAGCCGCTGTCCAGCGAGCACTACGCCGTTGGCTTTAAGAAGGGCGACACCAAGTCGGCCGATGCTGTAGCCGAGTCGCTCAAGGCACTCTACGATGACGGTACGGTTAAGGATCTCTGCGACAAGTATTCAAGCTATGGTCTATCTTTCGATAATTGGGTGCTCAAGTAATGTCTATTCAGGTCATGATGCAGATGCTTGGCCAAGGTTTCTTGGTCAGTTTGCAGTTGTTTGTGCTGACGCTGTTGGGGTCGATTCCGCTGGGAATCCCCGTGGCGTTTATGCGCATGAGCAAAATTGCGCCGCTCCGCTGGATTGCGCGCATCTATATCTCGGTCATGCGCGGTACGCCGCTCATGCTGCAGATGTTTGCCATTTACTTTGCCCCGTATTACGTGTTCGGCATTTCGCTCACGCCCGATTCCAAGTGGACGGCGTGCGTTGTGGCGTTCATCATCAACTACGCCGGTTACTTTGCCGAGATCTATCGCTCGGGCCTGCAGTCCATTCCTCGCGGTCAATACGAGGCTGCCGAGGTGCTGGGCTACTCGCGCATGCAGACGTTTCTGTATATCGTGATGCCGCAGGTCGCCAAGCGTATTCTGCCTGCGATGGGCAACGAGATCATCACGCTGGTCAAGGACACGTCGCTGGCGTTTGCCATTGGCGTGGGTGAGATGTTCTCGACGGCCAAGGCGCTGGTCGCCTCGCAGGTGAGCATGGTGCCGTTTGCGATCGCGGCGCTAATCTACTGGGTCTTTAACTTCGTCGTCGAGATGCTGCTGGGCGCCGCCGAGAAAAAATTGGATTACTACCATGATTAATTCGGTAATGAATATATCGAACGCTCGCAAAGCGTTTGGCGGCAATGAGGTGCTCAAGGATATCTCGCTCGAGGTGAAGCGTGGCGAGGTCGTGGCGATTATCGGGCCTTCGGGTGGCGGCAAGTCCACGCTGCTGCGGTGTGCCACGCTGCTCGAGACGCTCGACGGAGGCTCGCTCTCGTTTGGTGACCTTGCCGTTGCGACGGATGCGGGTTCGGGCGCAGTCTATGCGAAGGGCGATGTGCCCAAGCAGGCGCGCTCGCGGTTTGGTCTGGTGTTTCAGAACTACAATCTGTTCCCGCACTATACCGTGATGAAAAACATCACCGATGCTCCGATTCGCGTGCTTAAGCGTCCGCGCGAGCAGGCGGAAGCTCGTGCGCATGAATTGATTGCTCAGATGGGGCTTGTGGGCAACGAGAACAAGGTTCCGTGTGAGCTTTCGGGCGGTCAGCAGCAGCGTGTGAGTATTGCCCGCGCCTTGGCGCTCGACCCGGAGATTCTGTTCTTTGACGAGCCGACCTCGGCGCTCGATCCCGAGCTGACGGCCGAGGTGCTGCGTGTCATTAAGGACTTGGCGGCGCAGGATATGACGATGGTGATCGTGACCCACGCAATGCAGTTTGCGCGCGATGTTGCCGACCGCGTGGTCTTTATGGACGGCGGCCGCATTGTCGAGGAGGGGCCTGCCGATCAGGTTATCGACCATCCGCGCGAGCAGCGCACGCGTGAGTTCTTGAGCCGTATCGAGGGGTAGGCTCAAGTATTTACTCAACTATTAATTGAGGCGAAGCCGCCGCAGGTCTTACGGTCTGTGGCGGCTTTTTGTTTACATCGACGGGGTTCAATAATTGCCTCACACGCTTGTCTCTTCCTCTCGCCGCCTGTATTCATACGTGCGCCGAAAGGTATGCATGGACAGCCGCCCGTGAGGGTAGGGTGGTGGCATAGGACATTTGGAGGGTGAGTCGGCTCGGCTGCCGACCATGCTGCTCCCGGGACGGCACCGACCGCGAACTCTCCCCGTTGGCGTCGCGCAATGCGCGCGGCCCTGCAAGGAGGTCATCATGGGTGCTCCCAAGACCGGTAACGTAAGGAACGTGGTGCTCGTAGGCCAAGGCGGGGTGGGCAAGACTTCACTCGCCGAAGCCATGCTCCACCTTTCTGGCAAGACCGCCCGCCTGGGCGGCCACGACGGCACCAAGCCTACGCTCGACTATGACCCCGAAGAGGTCAAGCGTGCATTTTCCATCTCGACGACCATTGCACCGATCGACTGGAAGGGCGCGCGCATCAATGTGCTCGATGCCCCGTGTTACCCCGATTTTATCGGCGACGCCTTTGCCGCGATGAGCGTCTGCGAGACGGCTCTGTTTGTGGTCGACGCCGAGGCTGGCCCGCAGCCTACGACGGTTAAGCTCTGGTATGCCGCCGAGGACCTGCGCCTGGCACGCGCAGTGTTCGTAAACCGCCTGTCGCGCCCCGAGGCCAGCTTTGCGACCACGATGGACCTGCTGCAGGAGCGCTTTGGCACGCGCCTGGGCGCCGTGACCCTTCCCTGGGGCGAGGGCGAGGACTTTGACGGCATCATCGACCTGGTGCGCATGAAGGCGCGTCATTGCAACGGCACCGAAGCCGTTGAGTCGGAGATTCCCGAGGAGTTTCGTGCCCAGGCCGAGGAGGCCCATGACCATCTGTGCGAGTTGGTGGCCGAGGCCGACGATGAGCTGATGATGAAGTACCTGGAAGGCGAGGAGACGCTGACGCAGGAGGAGCTTGAGGGCCTGCTGTCGAAGGCGATTGCCGAGCGCATCTTTGTGCCGGTCTTTGCGGGCGATTGCATTAAGGAGCAGGGCGTCAACTCGCTGATGGACGACATCGCCACGTACTTCCCGGCGCCGACGGACTACGGCGAGATGCCGCTCATCGACGGTGATTCGCTCAAGATTTCGAGCGACGATGACCGTCCGGTGGCGTTTGTGTTTAAGACGCTGGCCGATCCGCAGCAGGGTCGCATCAGCTTTATTAAGGTGCTGACGGGTACGCTTGAGCCGGGCCTTGAGCTGGTCAACGCGCGCACGCGCAAGGGCGACCGTCTGGCTCACCTGTATGTGATGTGCGGCCGCGACATGACCGAGGTCGGTCACGCCTATGCCGGCGACATTATCGTGGCACCCAAGCTGGCGGCCGAGACGGGCGATACGCTCTCGATTACCGGCAAGGTCGAGGCTGCGGCGTTTAAGTTCCCCAACTCGCAGTACCGCATCGCCATCGAGGCCGAGAATCGCGGCGACGAGGAGAAGCTCTACACGTTTATCGAGAAGGCCTGCAAGGCCGATCCGACCATGAGCATCGATCGTGACGAGGAGACGGGCCAGACTATCATCTCCGCCGTGGGTGAGGCGCAGGTTTCGGTGCTGCTCAACCGTTTGGAGGATCGTACCAAGGTCGTGGCCAAAAGCGTGCCGATCCGCATTCCGTATCGCGAGACCATCCGCCGCACGGCGAGCGCTCAGGGCCGCCACAAGAAGCAGACCGGTGGTGCCGGTCAGTACGGCGACTGCTGGCTGCGCGTTGAGCCGCTCATTGGGCCCGACGGCACGAGCGATGGCTATGAGTTTGTGGACGAGGTCGTGGGCGGCCGCATTCCGCGCTCGCTGATCCCCGCCGTGGACAAGGGCGTCCAGGAGACCATGAAGGACGGCATCATTGCCGGCTACCCGCTCACGGGCATTCGCGTGGCTGTGTACGACGGCTCGTATCACAGCGTCGACTCCAACGAGATGGCGTTCCGCGCGGCGGCTCGCATCGGCCTGCGCAAGGCATGCGCCGATGCCGACCCGGTGGTGCTGGAGCCCATCGAGGAAATCACGGTGACAATCCCCGAGAGCTACGCCGGTGCCGTGATGGGTGACATCTCGGCATCGCGCGGTCGCGTGACGGGCATGGAGACCGATGAGCGCGGCGACACCGTGGTCATCGTCCAGGCACCTCTCGCCGAGCTGACGGATTATTCGACGCGCCTGCGCTCTATCACGCGCGGCACGGGTGACTTTACCATGAAGCCCGCAGGCTATGAGCAGGTGCCTTATGACGTTCAGGCCAAGCTGGTCGAGCGCTATGAGGAGGGCCGCGCCAAGTAACGCGTGGTTTTGCCTGCAACATGCATGCCGATGCAAGGGCCGCCCTGGGTAACCGGGGCGGCCCTTTTTGATCCCTTGGGGACGGAGGAAAACGGATCATTTTAGGTTTTGGGGCAGCTTGGTCGGTCCTAGTCTCCCGAGGCCTGGTTGCGGCCGGTAGCGTAGTCGATCTGCACGTGCGGCTGCAGGTTGTAGCAATATACGTGGAAGCAGAGGGTCTTGCCGTGGTCCTCGACCGATTGCGCCTCAAGGCGCATGCCACGGCAGACAAGTTCCTCTTCGTTATACATGGGCGTGACACGGTAGAGCACATGGTTACCCGTATCGCGGATGTAGCCGAGAATCTGCTCTTCAAACGGCAGCATGCCCGTCTCGTTGAGATAACGCGTGCCGGTGAGGAGATTCTTGCGATTGGCGTTCTCGCCGCAGAGTGACCAGGCGATAAGGTGGCGGCGGTTGTAGAGGCTCTGGCCTGGAATAAAGTCGTAGCGCTGTTGGTGCCAACCGGCAGGATGGATGCGCGAGATGTCGCCGCGCTTTCCCTGTCCGAGTGATTCGGGGCCCACGCAGGCGAGCGCTTTGCGGGTGCGGCCCAAGCTGTCGAGCTTGGAGAACTTCTTAAAGCAACCTTCTTCTGTAGCGCGCTCGTATTCATCGAGGGTGAATGACGGCGTGCCGAGCGGGTGCGTGCTGTCGGCGCGCAGGGCAACGTAGGGGTTGCCGGCGTAGTCGGGAATGCTGCTGAGATATACGCCGCGGGCGCGGTGGAGATCGGGGTTTTCGACCTCGTCGATGGGGGTGGCGGCGCTGTCTGTGGAAGCACCGTCGCCGGTGTCGGTTGCGGCGGAATTGGAGCCATCGCCGGAGTCTTGGCTATTTTGAGAGTCCGAGGAGCTCGCTGTTCCCGATTCGAGTCGGGCAACCAGGTCCGCCTCGTCGTCGGTGCGGCTGGGACTCTCGTCTTGCTTCTCGGCCAGAGCCGCTGCCTGCTCATCGCTTTGCGGCGACAACAGCTTGGGCGCCCCGTCGAGCGACCCTGTGAACAGCGCAAACCCCAGCACCACGGCGGTGCCGATGGAAAGTACTTGCTTGTAGGCGGACTTGCGCGACATGGAGGCTCCTGGATGGACGGTTGGGAATCTACCAGTCTAGCAGGAGCCGGCAAGGGCCGTTCTGTCGAACAAATACTTAAGATTTGAGACAAACGCTACGGATTCATTTGCCTCATATGGAGCTGCGGCGGTTGTGAATGTGGGGCCATTCGGCGTTTCCCCAGATAAAACCCGCCAAAATAAACCTGTCCCTTATTGGCGGGTCAGTTAACGCAGTGCAGGTTGAGCATATGCGAGCGAGCGGTCTCCGGGTGCGGTAAGGTGACGTGAAACAAGCGGGCGCTGACCTTTTGGTCGCGCCCGTGAAGTTGAACGTCAGATTGCCGTGTCCGGAGCCCGCGCAGCGCCGAGCAGTTACGCCGTTTGTAAAACGGCGTAACCTAAAGGTTCATGTTGCCGTGAATGTAGGGGGTGACCTCGGGGGAGATATGGTCGCAGCCCAGCTCGCGCAGCGCGGACTCGATGGCGGCGGGCAGCAGGGTCTTGCCCTTGTCGTCGACGGCGGCACCGCCGAGGGTGGCAATCTTGGCGACATCTGCGGGTGCGGCCTCGATATGCATGCAGCCGCCGACCAAGCGCGCGCGTACCTGTGCCAGATCAAGATCGTGCAGGTAATCCTCGCAGGCGCGGATTAAATCGACTTTCTCGCGCGTAAGCTCCTCGCCCGTGGGGACGCGGGTGGCAAGACATGCTCCCGCCGGTAGGTTCCAAACGGGATAGCCCCATGCGCGCAGCAGCTCGCGCTCTTCGTCCTTGGTAAAGCCGACCTCCATAAGGGGTGAGCGTACGCCGAGCTCTTCTGCCGCGCGCATGCCGGGGCGGTAGTCACCGCGATCGCTTGCATTGCTGCCATCGATGACGGTGGGAAAGCCGAGCGACTTGGCGTGGTTGACGATGGCGGTAAAGCCGGCGTGCTTGCAGTGGTAGCAGCGATTAGCATCGTTGCAGGCTACTTGGGGGAGCTGCAGCTGATCCACCGAAAGATTGAGCACGGGGAGCTTAAAATGCGGCCCCTCATTGGCCTGCCCATCAACGGACTGCTCAAACGAAGCCTGCTCGGGCGTGCCGATGAGCGGCGTGGTGAGATGGACGAGAAGAGTATTGGTAGGCATGACGCGGGCGCATACGGCGGCCAAAAAGCTGCTGTCAACGCCGCCGGAAAACCCGATAGCCACGCGCCCGTATGCCAAAAGCAGCTGCTCGAGCGCCGATAGCTTGTCTTGAAGCTCCTCTGCGGGTGCCGTGGTGTCTAAAATCATGAAACGTTCCTTATCGTTGAGTACTCGATCGAAAACTATAATCCTAATGCGTTACTTGCCATAAGACTTCTATCTGTGTAACGAAAGTGCAATATGGTATATACGTTATATACAAGTTGCCAAATGCGGTAGAGTTGCAGCAACGCGACAGCGAGAGTCGATGGGGGACCGATATGATCAAGGCTGTTATTTTTGACATGGATGGAACGCTGGTCGATACCGAGCGTTTGGGGATTAAGGCCTGGAAGGCAGGCGCCGCTGAGCTGGGGCTCGCGATTGATGAAGCGCTGATCCATCAGTTTATCGGCCGCACGCTGCCCGATGTTATGGACATCCTCGATAAGCATTATGGCAGCCACGAAACCACCGAGGCGATCTATCGTCGCCACAAGGAGATTCGCGACGAGATGGTCAAGACCGAACTGGAACTTAAGGCCGGCGCCGCCGAGTGCCTAGACGAGCTGCTAGCTGCGGGCTATCACGTGGGCCTAGCGACGTCGTCGCGCCTCGTTACGGCCGAGCGCAACCTTAAGATGGTCGGTCTTTTTGACAAGTTTGAAACGGTAACGTGTGGCGAGGACGTCGTGCACGGCAAGCCCGACCCCGAGATGTATCTGCTCGCCTGCGAGCGTGCGGGCTTTGCCCCCGAGGAGTGCGCCGTGGTCGAGGATTCGCGCAATGGTTGCGTCTCGGGCATCACGGCCGGCTGCCACGTCTTTGCCGTCCCCGATATTGTGCCGCTGCCGCAGGACGTGGTGGATGGCTGCGAGGCCGTGCTCGATACGTTGTTCGACCTGGCGGCGGCAATCAAGACTGTGCGCTAGAAAATTGCGGCGTTGAAACGAGCGATTGCTCACGTTTGCGCTTAAGCAAAAGGGGTCCGGCAATGGTCGGGCCCCTTTTGCTTAAGCGACGACTTAGCATACTCGCGGGCGTGCTATAGATACGCACCGAGGTTGATGGCCGTGGCGTCGGTCTGGCTGCTTGCCTGGGTGCTGGCGCGTTCCAGTAGGAACGGACGTACCAGTTCTTGGCGGTTGATATCCTCGGCGGCGACTGCGGTGACGGTACGCACTGCGGAGCCGACACGGATATGCTTGATCTTTGCCGGGGCCTTGTTCTCGATTTGCTCCATCAGCAGTTGGACACCCTTGCGGCCAATCTCGTAGCCCGGGGGCGCTACCGTAGTGAGCGGGACCGATCCGCTCCAAGCGAGCGGGTTGCCGTCGCATCCGGCCACGCGTACTTGCCCGGGGACAGAGATGCCCTTGTCGACCAGTGCCGAAACGACACCCGAGGCCAACACATCGGTCAGGCCGACGACAAAATCGGGACGTTCGTCCGCGGGGCGCTCGGCGATTTGGGCACCGATGCCGTAGCCGTCGGCAGCGGTATTCCATTCGCCGGCGTCGATGACTTCGATCTTGATATCGGGGTGCAGGGCGAGCGCCTTATGAATGCCAAGGACGCGCAGGGTGAGTTGCATAAATGCTGCTCGGCCGACGACGACAATATGGTGCGCGCCGCGGGCGATGGCAAGTTCGGCAATGATGCGACCCTGGGCCTCATTGTCGGCCGCTACGTAGTAGCCGGGCTCGAAGCAATGGATGTCCAGATGGACGATCGGCACGGGCATCTTGGTCATGGCGGGGTGCCAGTCGGGGGATGCCATGGGCTGAACCATGACGCCGGACATCTGGGTGCCCATAAAGTAGCGCAGGTAATGGTCCTCGAGAATATCGTCGTTATCGGCGTTGGCGATGAGCAAGTCGTAGCCGTGCTTGCGGGCCTCGTTGTGGGCGCCGCTGGCGATTTGGAGCGAAAAGCCGTGATCGAGACGGGGGAGCACCAGGCCAAAGGACTTGGTGGCGCCGCCCGCGAGCTGACGGGCGCTTTGGTTGGGCAGGTAGCCAAGGCGACTGATGGTCTCGTTGATGAGCTTGAGGGTCTCGGGGCGCAACTTTTCGGGATGGTTGAGCGCGTTGGAAACCGTGCCCAGCGAAACCCCGGCCTCGCGCGCGACGTCGCTGATTTTTACCTTTGCCATAGCGGCCCCTTTGATGCGTTTCAAGTACAAGCCAGATTGTAGCATCCCAAACCTACCAAAGAGGGATAGGTTTATTTTGGCAGGTTTTATCTGGGGAAACGCTGTTGCCAGCTCAAACCACCACGAAGGGGACAGGTGCTTTTGTGGTGGTTTGGACCGGCTGGACGTGTGTGCATCGGGTGGTATCTAAGTTGAGATACCACTTCTGGTATATCAGCTTGCGTTTGCGTGAGTACAATACTCGAACGTTATACGTCTCAGCGCCCCCTGTGCGTGGACGTCTTGCAGTCACGCGAACGAAGGGATTTATCCTATGTGCGGAATCGTCGGCTACACCGGCTCTGATATTGCAAAGAACATCCTGGTCACGGGCCTCAAGCGTATGGAGTATCGCGGCTATGACTCCTCGGGCGTCGCGCTCGAGGTGGGCGAGGGCGCCGCGGCGCACCTCGACGTCATCCGCCGCGTGGGCAAGGTCGCGGGCCTGGAGAGCGAGCTTTCCAACATCGACAGCGACGCTACCTGCGGTATCGGCCACACCCGTTGGGCCACCCACGGCAAGCCCTCCGTCGTTAACGCTCACCCCCACACCAGCTGCGACGGTCGTATCGCCATCGTCCACAACGGCATCATCGAGAACTTCGCCGAGCTGCGCGAAGAGCTGGAGGGTCGCGGCCACCACTTTAAGAGCGAGACCGATACCGAGGTCTTCGCGCATCTGATCGAAGAGGCTTATGCCGAGACGCACGACCTGATGGCCTCCGTGCGCGAGGCGTGCACCCACGTGGTCGGTGCCTATGGTCTGGCCGCCGTGTGCGCTGACGAGCCCGGCGTGATCGCCGTGGCCCGCAAGGATTCCCCGATCGTGGTCGGCGCGGGCGAGACCGGCGCCTATGTCGCCTCCGACGTCATCGCGCTCATCGACGCAACCCGCGACGTCGTGGTGCTCGAGGACGGTCAGTTTGCCAAGCTCACGCCCGCAGGCGTCGAGTACACCGACGAGGCCGGCAACGTTATCGAGCCCAAGGTCACCCACATCGACTGGGACCTGGACATGGCAGAAAAGGGCGGTTATCCCGACTTTATGCTCAAGGAGATTCACGAGCAGCCGCGCGTCGTGCGCGACACGCTGGTCGGTCGTATGACGCCGGCCGGCGAGCTCGACATCGACGAGCTGGGCCTTTCGCTCGAGGAGCTCAACGACATCGACCGCGTCTACGTGATCGCTTGCGGCACCAGCTATCACGCTGGCCTCATTGCTAAGAATCTCATCGAGGGCTGGGCTCGCATCCCCACCGAGGTGGAGGCGGCCAGCGAGTTCCGTTATCGCAATCCCATCATCACGCCGACGACGCTCGTCGTGGCCGTGTCCCAGTCGGGCGAGACGGCCGATACCCTTGCCGCCATTCGAGACGCGCGCATTAAGGGTGCCAAGGTCTTCGGCATCACCAACGTGGTGGGCAGCCCCGTGGCGCGTGAGAGTGACGGCGTCATCTACACCAAGGCCAACAAGGAGATCGCGGTCGCCTCGACCAAGAGCTTCATCGGCCAGGTCGTGAGCCTCACGCTGCTGGCTTTGCTGTTGGCGCAGGTCAAGTACCGTCTGACCACCAAGCAGGCGCGCATGCTGTTCCGTGAGCTTTCCGATACGGCCGAGCAGATCCAGTGGATTTTGGATACCCAAACCGAGGCCGTGCATGAGGCCGCCCTGCTGTGCAAGGACGCGCAGTCCGCACTGTTCGTGGGTCGCGGCATGGGCGCCGCTATTTCCTACGAAGGTGCGCTCAAGCTCAAGGAGGTCAGCTACCTGCACGCCGAGGCCTACGCCGCCGGTGAGATGAAGCACGGCCCCATTGCCCTGATCGACCCGGGCTTCCCTGTCATCGCTGTGGCCACCAAGAGTGCCACCTACGACAAGACCGTGTCGAACCTCATGGAGTGCAAGGCGCGCGGCGCCAAGGTCATCGTCGTTGCCACCGAGGGCGACGAGGAGATCAACAAGATCGCCGACTGCATCATCCGCGTGCCAGCAGTCCGCGACGTGTTCAGCCCCATCACGGCGAGCGTCCCGCTGCAGCTGCTCGCCCGCGAGGTCGCCATCCTGCGCGGCTGCGATGTCGATCAGCCCCGAAACCTCGCCAAGAGCGTGACCGTGGAATAGTTGGTTCCGCCGTTCTAGCGACTAAGGCCCGGCTCCGCATCTGAACTGCGCCCCAAATCTTGGACGCCCTAAATAGCGACTAGGCCGCGAGGGCC
>UQLJ01000030.1:0-23076 GCA_900541825.1 uncultured Collinsella sp. | reverse complement strand
GCGAGCCCGGGGCCCGTGGGTTATACCCTAAGAGCAAACCACCCTTTTTAAGGGTAGTTCTGATTGCACTTGCGCGGCGGGATGGTAATATCGTTACGTTTGAACTGTTTCGATGTGAAACCGAGGAGATTCCCTCTATGAGTGCTGACTACCCGTCAATGACTACGGCCGAGATTCGCTCTAAGTTCCTCAACTTCTTTGAGGAGCGCGGTCTTAAGCTCTATCCTTCTTCGTCCCTCGTCCCCGACGATCCTTCGCTGCTGCTTGCCAACGCTGGCATGAACCAGTTTAAGGAGTACTACCAGGGCAAGAAGACCATGAAGGAGATCGGCGCTATCTCCTGCCAGAAGTGCGTCCGCACCAACGACATCGATTGCATCGGCGAGGACGGCCGTCACCTGTCGTTCTTCGAGATGCTCGGCGATTTCTCTTTTGGCGGCGTTTCCAAGGAGCAGGCTTGCGCCTGGGCCTTTGAGCTCATCACCAAGGAGTTCAAGCTGCCGCTCGACCGCCTGTACTTTACCGTCTTTACCGAGGACGACGAGACCCACGACGTGTGGCGTTCTCTGGGCGTTGCCGAGGACCACATCTCCCGCCTGGGCGAGGACGACAACTTCTGGGCCGCTGGCCCCACCGGCCCCTGCGGTCCGTGCTCCGAGATCTACTTTGATATGGGCGAGGAGGTCGGCTGCGGCAGCCCCGACTGCAAGCCCGGCTGCGACTGCGACCGCTTCCTTGAGTTCTGGAACCTCGTGTTTACCCAGTACGACCGTCAGGAGGACGGCTCCATGCCGGAGCTGCCGCACCGCAACCTCGATACGGGCATGGGCCTGGAGCGCATGGCTGCTATCATGCAGCACAAGACCGCCAATTACGACGGCGATCTGATGCAGCACCTCATCAAGCTGGGCGAGGAGATCAGCGGCAAGACCTATGACGCCGACGATTACTCCGGCGCCAGCCGTTCTCTTCGCATCATCGCCGACCACTCCCGTGCCGTCGACTTCATGATCTCTGACGGCATCCTGCCCGGTAACGAGGGTCGCGAGTACGTCCTTCGCCGCCTGCTCCGCCGCGCCGTGTTTCACGGTCGCCTGCTGGGCATCGAGGGCGCCTTCCTGACCAAGTTTATCGACGAGGTCAACGCTCAGATGGGCGAGGCCTATCCTGAGCTGCTCAAGAACGTCGCGCTCGTCAAGGGTATCGTCGCCTCCGAGGAGGAGCGCTTCTCCACGACGCTCGACAACGGTCGCGTCTACCTGGACGAGGCCCTGGCCGCGCTCGCCGACGGCGCCGTCCTTCCGGGCGACGTTGCCTTTAAGCTGCACGACACCTTTGGTTTCCCTATTGACCTGACTGTCGAGATCGCCGGCGCTGCTGGCCACGACGTCGACATGGACGGCTTCACCGCCTGCATGGAGGACCAGAAGGCCCGCGCTCGTGCCAACGCCAAGGGCGATGCCTGGGGCAGCTTCAACGACGTGTGGGTCGAGCTTTCCGACAAGGTCGTCGCGACCGAGTTCGACGGCTATGACAACGATGCGATCGAGGGTGCCAAGGTTGTCGCCATCGTTCGCAACGGCGAGTCCGTCGAGTCCGCTGCCGCCGGCGAGGACGTCGAGGTCGTGCTCGACCGCACCCCGTTCTACGCCGAGATGGGTGGCCAGCAGGGCGATGCCGGCGAGCTTTCCGCCGAGGGCGTTTCGCTGACCGTTTCCGATACCAAGAACCACAACGGCCTGTATGCTCACGTCGCCCACGTTGCCGAGGGCACGCTGGCCGTCGGTGCTACCGTGACCGCCGCGCTCGACGCCGAGCGCCGTGGCTTCCTGCGCCGCAACCACACCGCCACGCACCTGCTCGACGCCGCCCTTAAGCAGGTCCTGGGCGAGCACGTCTCCCAGGCCGGCTCGCTGGTGACGCCCGAGCACCTGCGCTTTGACTTTACGCACTTCGAGGCCCTGTCCTCCGAGCAGCTCAAGGCTGTCGAGGACCTGGTCAACCAGCAGATCTTCGCTTCCAAGCCGGTCGTGACCCGTGTCATGGGCATCGACGAGGCTAAGGCTGCCGGCGCTGTCGCTCTGTTTGGCGAGAAGTACGGCGATGTCGTCCGCGTCGTCTCCGTGGGCGCCGAGGACCAGCCGTTCTCCCGCGAGCTCTGCGGTGGCACGCACGCTGCCAACACTGCTGAGATTGGCCTGTTCAAGATCATTTCCGAGTCCTCTACGGGCTCGAATGTCCGTCGTATCGAGGCCGTGACCTCTAAGGGTGCTCTCGACTATATGGCCGACCGCCTGGCGCTCGTCGACGCCGCCGCCGCTGCGCTCAAGTGCCGCGTAGACGAGGTTCCCGCCCGCGTGGAGAACCTGCAGGCCGAGCTGCGCGAGACGTCCAATAAGCTCAAGAAGGCTCTGACCGGTGGCTCCTCCGACGCCATTTCCAGCGCCATCGAGGGCGCCGTCGAGCTCGACGGCTATAATCTCGTTGTCGCTGAGCTCCAGGGCCTTGAGGCTGCCGACCTGCGCAACGTATGGGATACCGTGCATCAGAAGGTCGCCGGCCCTGTCGCTTGTGTCGTCGCCAGCGTGACTGAGAAGGGCACTCCGGCTCTGCTCGCTGCCGGCTCCGATGACGCCGTCAAGGCCGGTTTCCACGCCGGTAACGTGATCAAGCAGATCGCGGGTCTGGTCGACGGTCGCGGTGGCGGTCGTCCCAACATGGCCCAGGCCGGTGGCAAGAATGCTGCCGGCATCGCCGATGCCCTCGCGGCCGCTAAGACCGCGCTCGGCGCCTAAGAATCTAAGAAGTCGCTGTGGTTGCGCTCGCGCTGGACATAGGGGAGACCAGGATTGGCATTGCCGTCTCGAGCCGTGATGGCAAGATGGCGATGCCTGTCAAGGTGCTTCCGGCTGCCGAGGTCACCGGTATGGCCAAGACGTTCCGCTACCTGGTTGAGGACTATGAGCCCGACATCCTGGTAAGCGGACGTCCCCTGACCATGGCCGGTGAGCCCGGCCCTCAGGCCGAGCGCGTTGCCGCTGTGGCGCAAAAGATTGCCGACGAGCTCGATCTTCCGTTGGAGTTTGAGGACGAGCGTCTGTCCTCGCAAGAGGCCAAGCGTATCCTGCGCGAGCAGGGACTCAACGAAAAGCAGATGAGGGGCAAGATCGACATGATTGCCGCCAGCCTGTTTTTGCAGACGTGGCTCGATCGTAAAAACGAGGAGGTTTCGCATGCCTAGTGCTTCCGATCCGCGCCAGCCGAATCGTACACAGCAGCCGGTGTCGCGCCCTGCCCAGCCTGGCCAGCGTCCGACACAGCCGACGCAGTGCGCAGCTCAGCCTGTCGCGCGCCCGGCGCAGTCCTTCTCTCGTTCGGCCCAACCTGTTCAACGGACGGGTCAGCAGCCTTCTGCTCGTTCGGTTCAGCATTCGGCTTCTCACGCGGCTCAGCAGCCCACTGCTCGTACGGCCCAGCCTGCAGGCGGCACCCGCTTTAAGCAGCAGGCACCTACCCAGCGAACGCAGGCCCCCCAATCGCATTCGCATCACGCTCGTGGTTCGCATGGCGTTGCTCCGGCGACCCGCTCGAGCTACAACACGCATGCTCGTCGCGGTGCTCAAAAGAAAAGCTCCCCGGTGCCTATGATTATCGGTGGCGTTTTTGCCGTGCTTGCGCTTGTCGCGATCGTTTTCTTTGTCGTGCCAGCCGTCAAGGGCTTCTTTGGCGGTGAGGGTGCGAAAGTCGTTGCAGGCCAGCAGGTTACTATCACGATTCCCGATGGTGCCTCGGGTGACAGCATCGCTTCGATTCTCTCCGAGAATCATATCGTCGAAAATCCCAAGGATTATTATGCGGCGGTGAAAAAGCTCAACGCCGATATGTCGCTCAAGCCCGGTGATTATTCGTTCACCACACTTATGGATGCGACCAAGGTTGTTCAGCAGCTCATGGAAGGCCCCAACGCGGGCTCCAATGCGCTGACTATCCCTGAGGGCCTAACGGTCGATCAAGTCGCCGACCGTGTGGCCCAGGCCTACGACAGCATCTCTAAGGAAGACTTCCTCAACCAGGCCAAGGCCTCCAACTACGTTGACGACTATAGCTTCCTTAAGGGCGCCGTCAACGACTCGCTCGAGGGTTTCTTGTTCCCTAAGACTTATTCCTTGGGTGATTCGCCGACGGCCGATGGCGTGATTCGCGCTATGCTCGATCAGTTTAAGACCGAGTACAAGTCGCTTGACTTTGCGAGCTGCGAAGCCAAGATCAAGGAGCGCTATGGCGTGGAGATGTCCGACTACGACATCGTCAACTTGGCCTCTATCGTTGAGCGCGAGGGCCTCAACGCCGACCAGCGCGCGCACGTTGCCTCGGTCTTCTACAACCGCCTTGCCGGAAAGCTCGACGGTTTGCGCTATCTCAACAGCGATGCGACCATGATGTATGTCACCGGCGGCGAGGTTACCGCCGACGACCTGCAGAGCGATAGCCCGTATAACACCTATAAGCACGAGGGCCTGCCGCCCACGCCCATCTGCTCTCCGTCGCTCGAGGCGCTCAAGGCCACCCTTGAGCCGACCGACTCCGATGACCTGTATTTCTACATTACGCAGGACGAGGAGTATTTCTCGCAAACCTACGAAGAGCACCAACAGTCTTGGAATTAGCATGAGGATTTTTAGCCCCAAACGATACGTTGCCTCGGTCGATCGCATCGACCTCGAAACCCTGTGGGCCGACGGCAAACGCGCCATTCTGCTCGATCGCGATAACACCCTGGTGCCGCGCGATACCGAGCAGGTTCCCGCCGCGGTTTCCGCTTGGCTCGATGCCGCCCGCGCCAAAGGCTTTAAGCTGTGCATGGTGTCCAACAACTGGCATCGCGACCAGGTCATGAGCTCTGCACGCGAGTTGGGGCTCGAGGCCATCAGCCACGCCATGAAGCCGGCGCCGTTTGCCCTCAAGGCGGGTCTTAAGCGCCTCGGCGCCACGGCCGACGAGGCGGTGCTGATCGGTGATCAGCTCTACACGGACGTGTGGAGCGGTAACTTCGCCGGCGTCGATACCATCTTGGTTAAGCCGCAGGCGACGCAGGACCTGTGGTATACGCAGATCTTCCGTATCTTTGAGCGCCGGGCCCTGCGCGACCTTCCCTGCGAGGAATAGGTCTCGCTATGTCCCAGCACACCAAACACGGCTGCGACCATATCTTCTTTATCGGCTTTTTGGGCGCGGGCAAATCGACGCTCGCGCGCAACGTCGGAACCATGTTCAAGCGGCGTTTTATCGATACCGACCGCCTAGTCGTGCGCCGTTGCGGCAAGTCGGTAACCGAGATTTTTGAGACCGAGGGTGAGGGTCGTTTTCGCGAGCTCGAGACCTCGGCGCTCCGTTCGCTCCAAAGCGAGCGCAGCCTGTTGGTTTCGTGCGGGGGCGGTATCGTCGAAACGCCGGTGAATATTGAGCTGATGCACGAAATGGGTACGTGCGTGTACCTCGAGGGCGACTTTGAGGATTCGATTCGCCAGATTCGTCGGTCCGACACGCGCCCCGATTTCCGCTCGCCCGAGCATGCCGCGCGCCTGTTTGAGCATCGCCGTCCGCTGTATCGCCAGGCCGCCGACCTTACCCTTGATATTCGCAACAAGTCCTTCGAGGACGTTTCCTACCTTTGTGCCGAGATGCTTTTGGAGCGTGGGCTGCTATGATTCGCCGTCAACTGATCAATTTCCAAAACCGCAGTGTCGATGTCCGCGTCGGATTGGGCGCGTTCGATGAGCTGTCGCGCATGTTTTCCTCGGCTGTGGGCAAGCCTAAGCGCGCGATGGTGGTTTGGAACGACGCCACATCCGAGCGTTTTGGTGAGGTCGTCGAGCATGCTCTGGTCGACGCCGGTTTTGCCGTGTCGCTGCTCGTCCTTGAGCTTTCGCCTGCTGGTGCCACGCTGGTCGATGCCGATGCGATCTTTGGCGCCCTGTCTGCCAACGGCATTACCTGCGACGATCTGGTTGTCGCCGTTGGCGATGCCGCAACCTGCTCGGTTGTTAGCTGGTGCGCCAACCAGTGGTGTGGCCGAACCGAGTGCGCGCTGCTGCCGACGACCTTCGACGCCATGCTCACGGTCGCGACGACCATGAAGCCGCTCGTCGCCTCGTCGGCCAATTCGCTTCCCGCCATCGCGTTCCGTCCCGAACCGAGCTTGGTCGTGTGTGACCTCGACCTTGTTCGCGAGGCGGACCCCGAGGACCTCAAGCTCGGCTATGTGGTACTTGTTGGCACCATGCTTTCGAGCAGCAAGTCCCGCTGGAATCAGTTTACTGAGACCGTCCCCGAGATTCTCGCGGGCGAGGAGGTCGCGCTCGTCAATGCCGTTCAATGGTCTCAGACTGCCCGTAAAGACGTACTGATGGCCACGAACCCGAGCGCCCGCCATGCGCTCGATTTTGGCAAGACGGGGGAGCGCGCCCTGCGCACCTGCTTGGGCGATGCCGCTTCGCAGATCCCTGCCTATCAGCTGTTATCCGAGGGCATGCGCTTTGAGGCGCGCCTAGCACATGATGCCTGCGACTTTGATATCGATTACGTCTTTGAGGTCGATGACTGCCTGGAGGACTTTGGTATCGAGGAACTTGCCTTCGATCTGGAGCCTGCCGCATATATCGAGGAGTTCCGCAGGCAGCAGTTCGCCCGCTCAAACCGTAGCATGTTGCCGCTGCCCGCGGCACTCGGCGCCATTCGTCTAACGAGCGTTGAGGACGAGGTTCTTGAGCGCCATGTTCACGCCTACTTGGCTTCTCGCAAAGAACTTCTCTAAGATTTATTGACATCCATCGTCTTTCGTATCATGTTGAGGGGCGGGTTTTCAATCGGTTGCGGATCGCATGCGATCCCGTCGTTTGGTTGAGACCCGTTCCGTCTATATAGAGACAACAAGAAAGGAAACTGCATGTCTGAGTTTGCTGCCGGTCCTGCCGGTCGTATCGAGCGTGTCCGTGCCCTGATGGTCGAGCGTGGCTACGATGCCATCGTGGTGCGCGACGAGGCTAACCTTCGTTGGCTTACGGGCGTTAAGGGCGTCTTCGACTACACCTTCGAGTTCCCGCATGCGGCGTTTATTACGGTCGACCAGTGCCTGTTCCACACCGACTCGCGCTACCTCAACAGCTTTGAGGAGAACACGCCCGCCGGCAGCCCCTGGGTCTACGACATGGACGAAGGCACCATCCCTGGTTGGGTCGCCGACAAAATCGCGGCCAACAAGTGCCGTGTCTGCGCTGTCGAGGATGATATGCAGATTAATTTCTACCAGGGCATTCAGCGCGGCCTGGAGGACCGCTCCGTCGCCTGCATGCTGCCGCTGATGCACGACGACATCCGCAAGATGCGCGCCATCAAGGATGCCGAGGAGATCGAGCTCATGCGCCACGCACAGTCGATCACCGACGCCGCCTTCCAGCACATGCTCGGCTTTATTAAGCCTGGTATGACCGAGAAGCAGGTTCGCAACGAGCTCGAGAACTTTATGTTCGCCAACGGCGCCGACAGCCTTGCCTTCGGCTCCATCGTGGCGAGCGGTCCCAACACCGCCAACCCGCATGCCGTCCCGAGCGACCGTGTCATCGAGAAGGGCGATTTCGTTCTCATGGATTACGGTGCGGGCTACTGCGATTATCGTTCCGACATGACGCGCACCGTCGTGATGGGCGAGCCTACGCAGGAGCAGCGGGACCTGTACGCACTCGTGCGCCGCACGCATGAGGAGTGCGTCGCTGCCATCCATCCGGGCGTCGAGGGCAACGACATTTTCAAGCTTTCCAAGAAGATTATCGGCGATGCCGGCTATGGCGATTATTACAACCATGGTCTGGGTCACGGCGTGGGCATCGACATCCATGAGCTGCCCAACTTCAACCGCAGCAAGAACACCATCGGGGTCGGCTCGGTTATCACCATGGAGCCCGGCGTGTATCTGCCCGGTGTGGGCGGCGTGCGTCTGGAGGACTACGGCGTGGTCACCGAGAACGGCTACGAGCCCTTCACCAAGACCCCGCACGACCTGCACGTCATCGATTGCTAGCCCATTTCGATAGATTTTTGGGGCGGGGCGTCCGGAGCAATTCGGGCGCCCCGCGTTCTCTTTTTATGCGCTCGCTGCAGGCGCCGTCTGCAAGTGTATAATTTCGGTCGTATGTAATTTGGACGCTTGTGCGTTCTGCCCATAACAAGAAAGGTCGCTATGCCTACCATTTCTACCGCCGACTTCAAGAACGGCCTCGGTCTCCGCATTAAGGACAAGGTCTACACCATCGTCGAGTTCCAGCATGTCAAGCCGGGCAAGGGTGGCGCGTTTGTGCGCTACAAGACCCGCGATATCAAGAGCGGCCGCGTCGTCGAGAACACCTGCAACGCCGGCACCAAGTTCGAGAGCGTCATGCTCACCACCCGTGAGTTCCAGTACCTCTACAACGATGGCACTGACTACATCTTCATGGACAACGAGTCTTATGAGCAGGTTCCCGTTCCCGAGGACATGGTGGGCGAGAACTCCAAGTGGCTGCGCGAGAACGACATCTGCCAGCTGCTCTTCGCCGACGATGAGCTCATGGGCGTGACTCCGCCGATGTTCATCGAGACCACCATCGTCCAGACCGACCCGGGCTTTAAGGGCGACACCGTCCAGGGTTCCACCAAGCCGGCCACGATCGACACCGGCGCTGTCATCCAGGTCCCCATGTACCTCAACGAGGGCGAGGTCATCAAGGTTGACACCCGTGACGGCAAGTTCGTCTCCCGCGTCTAGCAACCAACTCTTCTAGGAGGACTCATGCCCCAGGAAATCAAGATTGACGGCATCGGCATTTCGCCCGATGTTCTGACCGCCATCGTCTCGCGCGCCGTGTCCGATGTCGAGGGCATCGCCTCCGTTGGCGTCAAGGACCTTGCCACTAATCTTGTCTCCATGATGCTCTCGTCCAAGGCCCCGGCTTCCGAGCCGGCGGTCGAGGCCGAGGTCGTTGGCGACAAGCTCGCACTCACCGTGCGTGTCGTGGTGTTCTTTGGCTATCCGTTCAAGAAACTCGCCGAGGCCGTTCGCGCCGCCGTGGTCGCCGCCATCGATGCTCAGGTGGGCGTCGAGGTCGAGCGCGTTGACGTTTGCATTGACGGCCTCGTTTTCCCCAAGGAGTAACCTTTGAGCCTTAAGGTTTATCGCGGGCGTACGCTTGCCCGCAGTCAGGCGCTGCAGTTGCTATTCCAGGCCGAGGCCACGGACAGCCCGCTCGAGCGCGTCCTCGAGGGTGATTTCCTGATCTCGAAGGGTCCCCTCGACCCCTATGCGCTGGAGCTGTGCCGAGGTGCCTACGAGCATATCGACCGTATCGACTGCGCTCTGCGCTCCGTTGCCAAGAACTGGGATCTTATGCGCATGCCCGGCGCCGACCGCAATCTGCTGCGTATCGCCGTTTACGAGATGCGTTTCCTCACCGACGAGGAGGTCTCGGACGCCATCGTGATCAACGAGGCCGTCGAGCTTGCCAAGGCCTATGGCACCGACCAGTCCGCGTCGTTCGTCAACGGCGTTCTGGGTAAGATCGCTCGCAGCGAGGAGCTGCCGGGCGAGGACCTGTACCAGGAGCTGCTGGCCGAGGATCGCGCTCGCGAGGAGGCCCAGGCCGCCGAGGCGGCCGCCAAGGTTGCGGTTGCTCAGGCTGAGGCTGGCGTGCTGGCCGAGGATGCGGACGCTGCCGAGGCTGTCGTCGACTCCGTCGAGGAGTAGCCATGTCAGAGGGTTCTGTCCACAACTTTGACGAGATTTCGGACCGTCTGGACCAGATCATCGCTACCGTTCGCTCCAAGGATACCTCCTTGGAGCGTTCACTCGATTTGTTTGACGAGGCGATTGAGCTGGGCTCCCGCGCGGTCGATATGGTCGACAAGTTTGAGCTTACGCCGCGAGAAGCCGACAAGCTCGAGCAGGAATACGATGAGGATGCGGCAAACGAATCCCAGGATAGCTAGGCCGCATCTCCGGATACGAATGGTTGATGGCATTCATGAAACGTGTGCGTCTTGATGACGAACTGATTTCACAGGGCATCTGCGCCGATCGCGCGGATGCCCTTCGCACTCTTATGGCCGGCTTGGTCTCGAGTGGCGGCGAGCGCTTGACTTCGCCGGGCCTTAAGGTGATCCCGGGGCTGCCGCTGCACGTGAAGGGGCGCATTCCCTATGTTGGCCGCGGCGGTCTTAAGCTCGAAGGCGCGCTTGATGCGTTTGGCATCAATCCGACGGGCCTTGCCTGTTTGGATGTGGGCTGCTCTACCGGCGGCTTTACCGATTGCCTGCTCAAGCGCGGAGCTGCGACCGTTGTCTCGGTCGACGTGGGCCGTGCCCAGTTCGACTGGTCGCTGCGCCAGGACGATCGCGTGACGCTGCATGAGCGCACAAACGTGACGCAGCTGCCTGAGCTTGGCTATGTCGGCGCCATCGACCTGGCTGTGTGTGATGTCTCGTTTACCAGCATCGCGAATATTATCGATGCGGTACTGGCGTGCCTGGCGCCTACGGGTGCATTCTGCACGCTCGTAAAGCCGCAGTTTGAGGCTCCGGCGGCGCTGGTGGGCGAGGGCGGCATTGTGACCGATCCCGCCGTGCGCCACGATACACTCGTGGCGGCGGTTGAACTCTTTGCTGCCAAGGGCCTGTTCCCGGTCGATGTCTGCGTGTCGCCCATTCATGGTGCCAAGGGAAACGTTGAGTTTTTCCTGTACGGCACGAGGTTTGCCCCCGGCGAGCGCGCCGACGATGAGCTGCAATCCCAGGTATCGGTTTTGAGCGAGAAAGCTGCAACGCTATGAAGGTCTTTCTGGTTCCCAATTACTACAAGCAAGAGGCGGTCGAGAGCGGCCTGATGCTCGAGCTTTGGCTGACGCGTCAGGGCTATGAGGTCGCATGGGCTGCCGACCAGCGATCGAAGATTCAAAGCACGCCTGATATTGACGGCTCCGATCTGGTCATTACGCTCGGCGGCGACGGCACGTTGCTGCGCGCTGCCCGCATCCTCAACCATCGTGAGATTCCTATCCTCGGTCTTTCCTATGGTCACCTGGGCTTTCTAACTGCTGCGAGCCCCGAGGAGCGCGACATCCTGCAGGTCGTGAGCGACGCCCTGTCCGGTGAGCTGCACGTGAGCCGTCGCGCCACCATCGCCGCGGATATCGTGTCCGTGCGCGAAGACGGTACGAAGGATGTCGTTCGCACCTTCGCCCTCAACGACATGGCGCTTACCCGCGGTCCGCTGTCCGATATGGTCGAGTTCGACATCACGGTGTCCGGCCATCATATCGACCGTCTGCGTGGCGACGGCGTGGTCGTGTCCACGGCGACTGGTTCTACGGGTTACGCACTCAGTGCCGGTGGCCCCATCGTGAGCCCCGACTATACGGGCATGGTCTGCGTACCCATTGCGCCGCACACCATTCAGGCCCGTGCCTTCTTGACTTCGCCGAGTGATGTCGTCGAGATCTTTATGTCTGATGACCGTCCGAGTGTTCCGGCGATCGCTATCGATGGACAGTTTATTACCTGCGATGGTACCGTTGAGAGCGTGGCCGTGCGCCGCGGGCCCGGAGATGTGCTGCTCCTCGATTACGGCCCCGAGAGCTTCTATAACTCGGTGAGTCGCGTTTTCTACGGAGTCCGTCATGATCGATGAGCTGCAGGTTTCTAACATTGCACTCATTCGCGTGGCGACGCTAGTGCCGAGTGCCGGCCTGACTGTCCTGACCGGCGAGACCGGCGCTGGCAAGACCGCGCTGCTCTCGGCCCTCAAGCTTATTTTGGGCGAGCGCGCGGATTCGTCGACGGTGCGCGAGGGCGAGGCGCTCGCGAGCGTCGAGGCACGACTCTTCGACGGGCCGCACGACACGGAAGGGTTCACCGTACAGCGCAGCCTTTCCGCCGAGGGCCGCAGCCGTGTGAAGATTGACGGGCGCATCGCCAGTGTGCGCGAGCTTTCGGAGCGCGTTGGTGTGATGATGGATCTGTGCGGCCAACACGAGCACCAGCGCTTGCTCGATTCGGCACATCACGTTGCGATGGTCGATGCGTGGGCGGGACGCTCTGCGCTCGAGGCGCTGGATGCGTACCGCGCCTGCTTTAAGGCATCGCGTGCTGCCGCCAAGGAGGTTCGACGTGTTGAAGAGGCCTCGCGTGCGCAGGAGAGCCGCGTCGAGGAGGCGCGCTTTGCGCTCGAGCGCATCGGCGAGGTCGACCCTAAACCGGGCGAGTATGAGGAACTCGAGGAACTGCTGCCGCGCTCCGAACATGCCGAGGTGCTGGTTGCCACAGCTAGCGATGCCCATGCATCGCTTGCCGCCGAAGGGGGAGCGCTCGATGCCGTGAATGGCGCCGTGGCCGAGCTTTCACGCATGGCGACCGTCGATCGCAAGCTGGGTGACATCGCCGATGCACTTTCGGATGCCTGTATCTCCCTTGAGGATTGCGCGAACGAGCTTCGTGCCTATCGCGATGGCATCGCCTTCGACCCGCGCGAGCTCGCTCGCATGCGTGAGCGGTATTCCGACCTCAAGGGTCTGTTGCGTCAGTGGGGTCCCACTATGGACGATGTTTTTGCCATGCGCGATCGCTCGCAAGAGCTGCTGTCCCTGGTTGATGATGGCGATGAACAGATCAAAAAGGCGCGTGAAGCGCTTGGCGCGGCGGAGCGCGAACTGTTTGCTGCCGCCAAGGCGCTTAAGCGCGCTCGCAATACGGCGGCCCCGCGCTTCTGTCACGAGGTGGGCCGCCAGATGGCTCGCCTGGAGATGGGTAGTGCCGAGCTCGTCTGGGAGTCGCGTGATCTTCCCCGTGCTGAGTGGACTCCCGTTGGTCCTTCGAGCTACGAGCTGCTATACCGCAGCGGTGCCGGTTTGACGCCGCGCCCCTTGCGTCGAATTGCGTCGGGCGGTGAGCTCAGCCGCGTCATGCTGGCGAGCAAGGTTGTCCTCGGTAACGCGGACGGTGTCGATACACTGGTGTTTGACGAGGTCGATGCTGGTGTCGGTGGCTCCACGGCGCGTGCACTTGCGGGCGTGCTGGCAGATCTCGCCGCTACGCATCAGGTGATTGTCGTAACCCATTTGGCGCAGGTCGCCGTCATTGCTGACAAGCATTATGTCGTCAGCAAGGAACCGGGCGATGTTCCCCAAACGCATTTGGACGAGGTAACCGGCGAAGCGCGTATCGCCGAGATCGCCCGCATGCTGAGCGGCGATCAGTCCGAGGCAAGCTTGGCCCACGCAAAGCAGATGCTCGAAGAAGCTCGAGGTTAGGTCGTATCAGCGGTGTTGGTGGGACAAAATCGACTGAAATTTTTGTCCCACTACGCGTTTTACTCAACGACTTTATCCGGCTGGATGAGCTCTTCGTAGTAGCTGATATGCTCGCGGGCGTCTTCGATTTCGGGCAGCAGGAAGTTGTAGATGACCTCGATGATCATCGTGGCGCTCATCTTGGAGAACGCGAAGTCGCCCGTTGTCAGTAGTGCTTCGTGGTTGACGGTATTAAAAGTGTAGTCTGCCAGGCGCGCGAGTGGAGACTTGCTGTCGCTGCTGATGACGACCACGGTTGCGCCGCAGTCGCGAGCCGCTTTTGCCATGCGATTCAGTCGGCGCGATTTGCCGGAGTTTGAGATTAGCACGATGACGTCACCCGGGCGCAACGTGAGCGCAAAGCCGATTGATGTCTCGCTAATGGTACTCGTCATGCAGCGCAGGCCCAGCTGCGAAAACTTAAATGTCGCGTCGAGCGCGACCGCGTTTGTATTGCCCACGGCGGCGAACTCAATAACGCCGGCATTCTTAAGCGCGTGTACAACTGCGGCCAACGTGTCGTGATCAATGCCGTCGATGGTCGCATTAAGCTCGCTCACCTTGGCAGCCAGGATGTTCTTGAGGCTCTGCTCCATATTGTCGAGTGAGACCTCGTCAGTCAGGCCCTCGTTACGCTGGCTTTCCAAATCCCTCGCCAACGAAAACTGAAAGCTGCGGAAGCTACCAAAGCCAAGCTTGCGGCAAAAGCGCGAAACGGTCGCCTCGGACGTGGCGGCGGCGCGCGAGAGCTGAGCGGCCGTGAGGCGTGGCGCCTCGGACTGGTGCTCCAATATATAGTCGACAATGCGCTGCTCGGACTCGCTGTATCCCTGATGGGTGCTAATGAGGGAAAGTGCGCTCTTGCTACTATCGGTCATGGATGGCTCCTGGTTGGCATGAAAATCTAATTTGATTCGCAATGCCATAGTATACGGGCATTTTCAATTACAAGATACACCTTGCCGTTTCAAGTGTTGATGGTAAACTTTCACTTACCGTTTACGGTTATGAAAGAACCTTTCACCGGAGATTTGCACCTTAGCTCTTCTCACGCGGACGGTAGGTTGGTATCTTTCAGTTGTGGAAAAACGCGCATCGAAGCGCGTGTAGGGGAGCGCCCGCGGGCGCTGTACTCAAGAAGGAGGGACACATGGCTAAGTTTGACATCATCGCCGCGACCGGTTGCCCGACCGGCATTGCGCACACCTTCATGGCGAAGGAGGCGCTGGAGAAGGCAGCTGCCGAGCGTGGTCTGACCATTAAGGTCGAGACACATGGCCAGGTCGGTGTCGAGAACGAGCTCACCAAGAGTGAGATCGCTGGTGCCAAGGCCGTCGTCGTCGCAGCCGATAAGGATGTCCAGGCTGAGCGTTTCGCCGGCAAGCCCATGGTTTCCGTCGGTGTTTCCAAGGCCCTGTCCGTCGAGGCCGCCGGAAAGCTGATCGACCGCGCGCTCGCCGCCAAGGGCGACGACACGGTTGCCGCTGCCGCCGATGTCGAGGACGAGGTCGAGGAGAAGGAGTCCATCGGTCACGTCATCTACAAGCACCTCATGAACGGCGTCAGCCACATGCTGGTCTTCGTCGTTGCCGGTGGTGTTCTGACCGCCATTTCGTTCCTGTGGGGCATCACGTCCTTTGATTCGACGGCTGCCGACTACAACAGCTTTGCCGCGATGCTCAAGATTATCGGCGGTATCGCCATGAATCTCATGGTTCCGGTGCTCTCCGCCTACATCGCCGAGTCTATCGGCAAGCGCCCGGCGCTCGTCCCCGGCTTTGTTGCCGGTATGATTGCCATCCAGGGTCTTCCCATCAACGCCGATACCGGCATGATCGACGCTGGAGGCTCGGGTGTGGGCTTCGGCTTCCTGGGCGGCATCGTCGGCGGCTTCCTCGCTGGCTATGTCATCCTGCTGCTCGAGAAGGTTTTCTCTAAAATTCCCGCGAGCCTTAATGGCCTGAAGGCAATCTTCCTGTATCCGCTTTGCTCTACCGCCATCGTCGGCCTGGTCATGCTCGGTATTTCCGGCCCCATGGCTGCCATTAACCAGGGCATGATGGATTTCCTGCAGAGCCTCGGTAACTCCGGTCCGGTGATCCTTGGCCTGGCCATCGGCTGCATGTGCGCCTTTGATATGGGCGGCCCGGTCAACAAGGCTGCTTACGCTACTGGCACCTTCCTGCTCGGTACCGCTCTCGAAGCTGGCGTCGGCACCGAGACCTACAACTTCGGCACCAACTTCATGGCTGCCGTCTCCGCCGCTTGCATCGTTCCGCCGCTGATCACCACCTTCGCCGTCGTTGTCGGCAAGAAGTACTTCAGCCAGGAGGATCATGACGCCGGTATCGTCAACCTCATCCTTGGTTGCACCCACATCACCGAGGGCGCCATTCCGTTCATGACCAAGAACATCTGGCCCGTCATGCCCATCATGATGCTCGGTTCTTCCATCGCTTCCATCTTGACCATCTTCTTCAACGTTCACGATCCGGCGCCTCACGGCGGCTTCCTGGTCCTGCCCGTTGTCGAGAACGGCCCGCAGTGGGTCCTCGCGATCCTCATCGGCGCTGTGGTCGGTGGCATCCTGTTCGTGGCCTTTAAGAAGTACGACTTTGAGAAGAACCAGAAGGCCGCTCCTGCAACCAAGCCGGTTGAGGCCCCCAAGGCCGCTGCCGTCGAGGCCCCCAAGGCCGAGGCTGCTGACTTCGTGAAGGTCGAGAACGTCTTTGTCGCCGAGGACTTCGCTTCTCGTGACGAGGCTCTGAGCTTTGTCTCCAACCAGGCCGTTAAGGCCGGTATCGCCGGCGATGCCGACGCCGTGATGAACGCCTTCCTGGCCCGCGAGGCCGAGGGCACCACGGGCATGATGGAGGGCTTCGCCATTCCGCATGCCAAGTCCGACGCCATCACCGAGGCCGCTGTCATCGTCGTCAAGGACGACTCTGGCGTGACCGGTTGGGACACCATGGACGGCGCTCCCGTCAACGTTGCCATCGCCCTGCTCATCCCGGGCGCTCAGGCTGGAACCACGCACCTCAAGATCCTGTCCAAGGTCGCCGAGGCGCTTATGGACGAGGACTTCCGTGCCACCGTCAAGGGTTCCACCGACGCCGCCGAGATCGCCAAGACGATCAACGCCCGCCTGGTCTAATCCCGCAACACGCGAATACCATCGCCACCTGTATATAAGGCGGAGTCCCTCTCCAGGGCCTCCGCCTATTTTTCTATCCCTCCCATAAGTTGCGGTGAAATAGGGACTGTTTAAACGATTCAACCCCAAATTCAGCCCCTATTTCACCGCAACTTATAAAAGGGCATAGAGGGGGCTGCCTATCGAGTCTTTGTCGCGAACAGGTTATCAGCCAGAATTCCTTTCAGCCGACATTACTCTGGTCCGACTGGGTTTCCGCAGCTTGCTCGCCCACAGGGGCCCGCGCGCGGCCTGTGAGATTTATCGCGAGTTCCGCACGAGCCGAAGAGCACTTAATGTGCTCTTCGTGCGAGCAGGACTGTAGAGCAGGAAATCTCACAGGCCGCGCACGGGCCCCTGTGGGCGAGCAAGCGGACGACAAACACATCTGTCCAATAATTCGTCTGAAACACAATGAAAAACCGTTTGATGTGAGTTAATATAAACAACGTCGTGAATCTGACTCCTGCCACATGCATGACAGGGGTTAAACACAAAAAAGGAGTCAACTATGGTTTCTGAGAAGGCTACCCTCGTTAATCCTCAGGGTCTGCACATGCGTCCGGCTGGTCTGTTCGCCTCCACCATGGGCAAGTACGCCTGTGACGTGACGGTCGTCACCCCCGAGAAGGAGGTCAACGGCAAGTCCCCGATGGCCCTCATGGCTGCTGGTATCCCCTGCGGTACCGAGGTCGAGGTCAAGTGCGACGGCGCCGACGAGGCCGAGGCTCTGGCTGCTGCCATCGAGCTCATCAAGAGCGGTCTTGGCGAGTAGAACTCAAACGGGTCGCATGTTGAACAACTAAGTTCATATTTGGGGGCGCAGTGACCTGTTGTAAGGTAACTGCGCTCTTTTGTCATGGATATGGCAAAACGCTTTATCACATGACACGGAGAGAGGAATGGGAATGTATCAGGGAGTCAACGCTTCCGAGGGCATCGGTATCGGCACCGTCATGGTCGCCGTCGATCCCGACTTGACGTTTGAGCCGCACGAGGTTGCTGATTCGGCAGCAGAGAAGGAGCGCTATCAGTCCGCTCTTTCGGTCTTCTGCGAGAAGACCCAGGCTCAGGCCGACCACATGAAGGAGACGGTGGGCGAGGCCGAGGCCGAGATCATGAGCGGACACATTGTCCTGGCTCAGGACCCGGGCATGACCGACGCCATCAACGCCGCCATTGACGGCGGTACCTGCGCCGAGCAGGCGCTCATGGACACCTCGACAATGTTCGAGAACATGTTCCTGTCCATGGACGACGAGATGTTCCGTCTGCGCGCGGCCGACATCGCCGACATCCGTACCGGTATTCTGGCCGAGCTGCTGGGCAAGGAGGTCGTCGACCTCTCCGTCCTGCCCGAGAACACCGTCGTTGTCGTGCACGACCTCACGCCGTCCATGACCGCCACGATCGATAAGGCCCACGTTGCCGGTATCGTCACCGAGACCGGTGGCCGCACGTCGCACTCCGCGATCATTGCGCGCGCCCTCGAGATCCCGGCTGTCCTTTCGGTCTCCAACAGCTGCACCGCGCTGCGCAACGGTATGACCGTTGTCGTCGACGGTGGCAAGGGTATCGTCGAGGCCGATCCCGACGAGGAGACGCTCGCCGCCTACACCGCCAAGGCCGAGGCCTTCGCTGCCGAGAAGGCAGCCCTCGAGGCCTTCCGTGGCAAGCCGTCCGTGACTGCCGATGGCATCAAGAAGATCATCGCCTGCAACATCGGTAACCCCGATGACGTGCCCAACGCGCTCGATCACGACGCCGAGGCCATCGGTCTGTTCCGCTCCGAGTTCCTGTTCATGGACTCCGCTGAGCTTCCTTCCGAGGAGGAGCAGTTCAACGCCTACCGTAAGGTCGCCAGCGCGCTCAAGGGTGCTCCGGTCATCATCCGTACGCTCGATGTGGGTGGCGACAAGGAGATTCCGTATCTGCACATGGTCAAGGAAGACAACCCCTTCATGGGCTTCCGCGCTGTGCGTTACTGCCTGGCCAATCCCGACCAGTACAAGGTCCAGCTCCGCGCTCTGCTGCGCGCTAGCGCCTTCGGTGACGTCAAGATCATGATCCCGCTCGTCACCTGCGTCGAGGAGGTCTTGGCTGTCAAGGAGCTCGTCGAGCAGTGCAAGGCCGAGCTGACCGAAGAGGGTCGCAAGTTCAACGAGAACATCGAGGTCGGCATCATGGTTGAGACGCCTGCCGCTTCGCTGCTCGCAGACCGTCTTGCCGAGGTTGCCGACTTCTTCTCCATCGGCACCAACGACCTGATCGGCTACACCATGTGCGCCGACCGTGGCAACGACACCATCTCCAACCTGTACCAGGTTTACTATCCCGCCGTGCTCCGTTCGCTCAAGAACATCATCGAGAGCGGCGTGAAGGCCGGCATCATGGTCGGTATGTGCGGCGAGGCCGCTGCCGATCCGCTGCTCGAGCCGCTGCTGATCAGCTGGGGCCTGGAGGAGTTCTCGATGAGCGCTCCGTCGATCCTGCGTGCCCGCAAGACCATCAGCCAGTGGACCAAGGCCGAGTGCGACGAGCTCGCCGAGAAGGCGCTCGCCTGCAACACCGCCGCCGAGGTCAAGGCGCTGCTCGAGTCCGCAGCTCGCTAATTTGGTATCAGAGGTAACCGCGTGGTTGGAATGGGCCGGCCACGCGGCCCTCACATATACAGGGGGTACTGTAAATGTTCTACACGCTAACCGCTAACCCGGCTGTCGACATGACGGTTTCGAGCTCTCCGCTCGAGCCCGACGAGAACGTCCGCACCGGCTCGGCCAGCTACACGGCTAACGGCAAGGGCCTCGACGTGTCCTTCGCCTTTAAGAAGATGGGCGTCGACACCGTCGCGCTCGGCTTCTTCGCTGGCTTCACAGGCAAGTTCATCGTCGAGGAGGTCATGAACCTGGGTTGCCTCTGCCGCCCGGTCTGGACCGACGGTATCACGCGCATCAACACCTACGTCAACGATGGCCAGCACGAGTACGGCATCCTGAACCCGGGTGCTCCTATTACGCCGCAGCACCAGGAGGAGCTCTACAACATCCTGGACACCGCGGGCGATCTCGAGTGCCTGATCGTCTCCGGCTCCGTGCCTCCCAAAGCTACGCCCGACTTCCTGGCTCAGGTCATGGAACACGCTCAGGCTCGTGGCGCCGACGTCGTCCTGGACCTGTCCTCCGATAAGCTCAAGGAGCTCGCTCACAAGAAGCCGCTGCTCATCAAGCCGAACCATCACGAGATGAAGGCCATCTTCGGCGTGCCGGTCGACACCGACGACGAGGTTCGCGTTGCCATGAAGATGGCTCACGACGCTGGCGTTCAGAACGTGCTGCTCACCCGTGGTAGCCGCGGCGACGCTTACTTCTCCAACGGCGAGGACATCTGGTACGCCAAGCGTGAGTTCAACATCAAGCTGGTCTCTTCCGTCTGCGCCGGCGACTGCACCCTTGCTGCGTTCCTGCACAAGTGGTACAGGGATCGCGACAACGTCGAGGAGGCCATGAAGCTCGCTATGGCCACCGGCGCCAACGTTGCCGAGTCCGTCGGCATCGGCGACTTCGGTCACGTCGATGAGTACAGCAAGCGCGTTGCTGTCCGCAAGCTCGATCGTCAGTAATCGAAACGCGACATATTCGTGCGCATGCGGCGCCCCGGTTTCGGCCGGGGCGCCTTTTTTTGTTCCGCCATGGGGGAGAGGTGTCCTGCCGTGCTCCATCGCTTCCACACCGTTCACCGAGTTGTCCTAGCCTTTTGTCGATGCGTGGAATATACTTTCATCAACACGTTGCTTCGTGAAAGGAACATTCATGATTTACACGCTCACTGCAAATCCCGCCATTGACTACAACATCGCCTGTGACGGTCTTGCTGCCAACACCGTCACGCGTACCCGCAACGCCGTCTACACGCCCAACGGCAAGGGCCTCAACGTCTCGTTTACGCTTGACCACTATGGTGTCGACACCACGATCCTGGGTTTCTTCGCCGGCTTCTCGGGCGAGTTTATCGTTAAGGGCGCCGAGGCCCTGGGCGTGCCCGTCAAGCCCGTGTGGACCGACGGCATCACGCGCGTCAACGTGTTCCTCAATGCCGGACCCGACACCGAGTACAACATGGTCAACGCCGGTGCCGCCATCAACGAGGCCAACGAGCAGGAGATGTTTGAGCTCATCGATTCGCTCGATGACATGACCTGCCTGGTCATCAGCGGCTCGCTGCCTCCCAACACTTCCGAGGGCTTCCTGGCCGAGGTCCTGCGCCGCGTCAAGGCCAAGGGGGCCGAGTTCGTCCTCGACATCTCGAGCCATCAGCTGGCAGACCTCATTGCCATGGAGCCGCTGCTGATCAAGCCCAATGACGACGAGCTGCTCGACATCTTTGGCATTAAGGTGAGCGGTGGCGACGATGAGTCCGTCAAGGGCGCTATGGCCGAGCTGCACGCCAAGGGCGCCAAGAACGTGCTGCTGACCCTCGGTGGCGCCGGTGCGTACTTCTCCAACGGCGAGCACATCTGGTTTGCCAATCGCACCTTCGATGTCAAGCTGCTGTCGACGGTGTGCGCCGGCGATTCCTCGCTCGCTGCCTTCCTGTCCGTATGGCACGACGCTCCCGAGCGCGTCGAGGATGCCCTCCGTCTGTCGATGGCCACCGGCGCCAACGTGGTCGAGTGCCCGGGCCTGGGCGACTTTGCCAAGGTGGACGAATACAAGAAGAACATCGAAGTTCGTCAGGTCTGCTAGCCGCATCGAAAAATCGCTGCCGAACACCCGCTTTGGATCTCCGAGGCGGGTGTTTTTTATGCACTGAACGCATATGGCGTCTGCTGTCTCGTTTTATCGAATCGATGACGCGATTGCATGTGCGCGCTTTCTCGTTTCTTGTTAGACTTCTTGAGAACCATCGATTAACGCTCACAAGTGCAGGAGGCCATAGGCATGTGCAATGTTTCGCTCAACGGTACGCAACCGTCCGATGCGTCCCTGCGCGTCCTGCGCGCGCTTGAGGCGGCTGGTCTTGAGGCTTGGTACGTGGGCGGTTGGGTGCGCGACGCCCTGATGGGGTACCCCAGCCACGATGTTGATATGTGCTGTAGCGGCCTGTGGCAGGAGTCCAAAGCGGCGCTCGAGGCCGCCGGCATCGCGGTTGTGGAGTCGGGCATTAAATTTGGCGGAATCACGGCTATTTCCGATGGCGAGCGTATCGAGGTCACCACGTACCGTCTGGATGGCTTTTACACCGATGGTCGTCATCCCCAGAGTGTGGAGCGTGCCGCCTCGCTCGAGGACGATCTGGCGCGCCGCGACTTTACCGTCAATGCCATGGCCTGGCATCCCGAGCGCGGGCTTGTCGACCGCTACGACGGCCAGGGTGATCTGGAGCGCAAGCTGATTCGCGCTGTCGGCGATCCCAAGCGTCGCTTTAACGAGGACGCCCTGCGCATGCTGCGTGCGGTGCGCTTTGCCTGCCGTCTGGACTTTATGATTGAGCCCGAGACTAAGCGTGCGCTTGCCGAGTGCGCGCCGCTGCTTGATGCCGTGGCGCGTGAGCGTGTGGGTATTGAGCTCGAGGGCATTCTTTCGACCGGTCATGGGGGAGACGCGATGCTCCGCTATCCCGAGCTCATCTGCGCCGCCGTGCCCGAGTTGGCAGCGGGTCGCGGGTTTGATCAGCGCAGTGTCTATCATGCGTTTAACGTCTACGTGCATATTGCCCGTGTGCTGACGGTGGCGGGGGAGCTCGCGCTGTGTGACGGCGTCGCGCCCTCGTCGAGCCTTATGTGGGCGGCGTTTTTGCACGATGTGTCCAAGCCCGAGTGCTTCACGGTCGACCATGCCGGTAGCGGACACTTCTACGGTCATCCCGAGCTCGGCGCCAAGAAGGCGCGCGTCATTATGGATCGCCTGGCGCTCTCGCACGACTTGGTGCGCGACGTGTGTCTGCTCATCAAATACCATGACAAGCCGCTGCGCCCCGAGCGCTCCTGTCTGCTCAATATGATGCGCGCGCTTTCGGGTGAGGGCGTCGACACGGCCCGCCTGATTGACGAGCTCATGGACCTTAAGCGTGCCGACACACTTGGCAAGGCCCCGTCGTGCTTCTATTACGTTGAGACGATTGAGGAGATGCGCGCGATGGCGCACGAGCTGCTGAGGGCGGGGGAGCCCTATACGCTCAAGATGCTCGCCATCAACGGCGGCGACCTGATCCGTGCTGGAGTCAAGCCCGGGCCGGAACTGGGGCAGCTTCTCAACTCCGCCCTCGACGCCGTGATCGAAGACAACATTCCCAACGATCGCGAAGCTCTTTTGGTCCATCTCAACTTGAATTAGCTACCTAGTTTACCTGCGTGTTCCATAACCTGCCGACAATTTTTCGGCAATTTGGAATTTCTTCTTGCGCTGACGTTTTTTGTCCCGTAATATATTTCCTCGCAGCACGGCAGTGCAGATGTCATGTGGCCCGTTCGTCTAGCGGTTTAGGACGCCGCCCTCTCAAGGCGGAGATCACCAG
>UQLJ01000029.1:0-29047 GCA_900541825.1 uncultured Collinsella sp. | reverse complement strand
CCTCGGTGAACTTCGCCGGGTCGTCGAGCGCCAGGTCGCCGTAGACCTCGTCGGTGGATACGTGGTGATAGCGGACGCCGTATCTGCGGACGGCCTCCAGTAGGCGGAAGGTGCCCTCGACGTTGGTGCGCAGGAAGGGCTCCGGGTCGGCGATGGAGTTGTCGTTGTGGCTCTCGGCTGCGCAGTTGACGATGGCGTCGTGGCCGGGGACCAGCCTGTCCAGCAGCTCCGCGTCGCAGATGTCGCCCACGACGAGCTCCACGCGGTCGGAGGGCAGCCCGGCGATGTTCTCGGGGTTGCCGGCGTAGGTCAGCTTGTCCAGGACGGTGACGTGGACGTCGGGGTGGTTGTCCACCACGTAGTGCACGAAGTTGCTGCCGATGATGCCGCAGCCGCCCGTGACGATGATATTCTTAATCATGGAATCTGCATTATTCAACACATATCACTTTGAACCAGCCAACATCAAACGATAACTCGAAATCATTTAATAATTAATCAACGATTTTCCAGCACATTCGCAATATATTCACTCGCATGACCATCACCGTAGGGGTTAGACGCATTGCTCATTGCCGCATATTCTGTTTCATCAGAAAGCAGGCGACTAAACTCGCGATAAATGACATCTTCCTTTGTTCCAACAAGTTTTAAAGTTCCGGCCTCTATACCCTCAGGACGCTCAGTGGTGTCTCGCATGACAAGAACGGGCTTGCCAAGACCAGGCGCTTCTTCCTGAATACCGCCAGAATCGGTAAGGATAAGATAACTTGCCGCCATGAAGTTATGAAAATCAAGCACTTCAAGCGGATCAATAATATGGAGTCTTTCAAAACCATCGAGCTCTTCGTGTGCAGCCTTACGCACAAGAGGATTCATATGAATCGGATAGATAGCCTTAGTATCTGGATACTCTTCCATCACACGACGTATTGCGCGAAACATCCTATGCATGGGTTCGCCCAGATTCTCACGACGGTGTGCAGTAATTAGTATTAGACGAGATCCATTCGCCCAATCTAGTTCGGGATGGGAATATGCACCGCAGACAGTCGTTCTCAGGGCATCAATACCAGTATTACCTGTGACCCAAATCTTTTGCGTCGACTTCCCTTCATCAATCAGATTCTGCTTACTCTTCTCCGTAGGCGCAAAGTAATATTCACTTATGATGTCAACTGCCTGTCGATTAAATTCCTCAGGCCAAGGACTATAGATATCATGCGTACGAAGACCAGCTTCTACATGTCCGATAGGAATCTGCAAGTAGAAACAAGCAAGCGCGGCAGCAAAACTAGTAGAAGTATCTCCGTGAACAAGCACAACATCAGGTTTTTCATTCTCAAGAATAGCCTTAAGTCTCAATAAAACATCACTTGTCACATCAAACAGAGTCTGTCCCGGTCTCATAATAGCAAGGTCATAATCAGGCTTGACATTGAAAACGCGCAGAACCTGATCAAGCATCTCACGATGCTGCCCCGTAACAACGACGGTAGCATCAAATTTGTCGAAACGACGCTTAAGCTCGTTGACAAGTGGGCACATCTTGATTGCCTCTGGGCGCGTTCCAAAAACTAACAGAACCCTTTTCTTACGTATCATTTATTCCCCCTGTCTAACTCGATCAATAGCAATGACACCCAAATCAAACTGTAAATTAGTAGATAATTTACGCCACAAGTAAGAAAGAAAAATTGCAAGAAACGCAATCGCCCGTAGACCTTACAGTACCCCAATCCAACAAATCGGCTTGACCGTCTTGATCGAATTCGCGGTAAATGAATTCACGAAATAATCCTTAGCGCTTAGAAAAACTAAATATTACGAATAATTGGGCCCACAAATCTTCTAGCGAACTCTCTTTCATAAGCATCAAAGCAAAAACCAATAGAAACAACCGCATAAAGAAGTGAATAGATCAATCCTCCAGTAACCAGTGCCGACCAACCATGCCAATCAAAATAAGTCCAAATTGCATTAAACCCAAAAGAGGCAATTAGAAGAGGGACTAAAATCGATAGAATATTCTTCCAAAACTGAAGAATGTCCATATCTAGCTTTCTTGCATAATACCAGTTCATAATAAGGCCATTTCCTATGGCAATTGAAACAGCTGTTGATATGGCTGAACCAATTACTCCGAACAACCTGCATAGTAATATAGAAATAAATACGTTAATTACAGCAATTGCGGCATTCATGTAGCCTCGAAATTGGTATACATCCTTGACCTGCATAATTGTAAGACCCAGATTTTGAATGATATCAACTGTAAATGGCACCATAACTATCATGGCAACCCAATAAGCATCAGCGAACTCGTGCCCCGCCCAGAGGGTAATAAAATCCTGACCAAAAACCGCAAAACCGCTGAGGACAAGAAATGCAACATAAAAGGAAATTCTTCCAACTTTGATGAAAAGACGAGAAAGATCAGCAGCTGAATCAACCGAATGAAGAACAATATCAGTAACCTTTGGAAGAAATACAGTAGATATAGATGTTCCTAAAACCATGTAAACAGAGTAAATTTGTGCACCTATCGCAAATACAGCAATTAAGTCGGCACCATAAAAGTATCCTAGAATCAGTTGGCCCGATTTCCAGAAAACTTGATCGGAAAAGGCAACCAATATTACGGCCGAAGAAAACAGCAGCATCTCCTTAGCGAGCTTCCAATCCATCCCGTGAAAAGTGAACTTTGCCTTCAAAACATTAGATACGAATATGCGCTGGATTAGAGCACAGAGAAGATTTGTAAGAAAAGTCATGCAAGTAACCAGCAACGCGGAAGGCCAGAGCCGCATGAACACGACCACGAGCAGGGGCTGAAGAATTGCAGTAACCAATTGAGACAGACGCAGAAAAACAAAATTCTCATGAGCGGTGATAACCGCAATACTAATGATGTTATTCATAACCACAACCATATCTGCGGCCAAAACAACAAACATTAATGACATTTCATAGAGCTGAGCCGTGCTAAACGAATTTGAGTATGAATAGACGACAATTATCCCCACAAATAGTATTACGACAACCGCAACGAACGAGATAATCCAAAACAGTCTTTTCGCAATTGCAAGAGTGTTTTCCATCGATTCAGAATCGTCTTGAAGATATGCCTTGCTATAAAACTTAGTCACGCTCGAAGCAAGAACGGTATTGATTACCGTAAGATAAGCCATAATGGAGCCAACAAATTGGTAGAGACCGTATTCGGCTTGGCCGATACCCCTTAATAAGATGGGAACATATAGCAACTGAACAAGAATCTGAACAATTGAATAGGCATAAGATATAATTACGCCAGCTTTTCTACTGGATTCAATCTTCACACGGGAACCTTTCAAACTCATATTTGAGATACGTAAATCTGAATTAACATAGAGGCATAGAAGTGAAACAGCTTTGTATTTTTACACCTACATATAATAGAGAACATACCTTGAAGCGATTGTATGAAAGCTTGAAAAAACAAACTGACTCTCGTTTTTATTGGCTTGTAGTCGATGATGGCTCGACGGATGGAACACAGAGCTTATTTGATTCATTTGCAAAGGAATCAGCTATCGAAATCGAATATATAAAGGTAGCGAATGGCGGAAAACAACGAGCCTGCAATTTAGCTGCAGAAAAATGCACTTCAGAACTGTTCATGTGTGTTGATTCCGACGATTATCTCACACCTGATGCGGTCCACTTCATATTAACGGCGTGGAAAAATGCAGGTGATGCCATTGGAATTGCTACGCCCAGGTCCGCTCGTAACAATCAATTTCCCAGTAACACCACTGCAAAGCTATCATCCCTCTACAGCCAATATGGCTATAAAGGGGAGACTTGCATTGCAACGTTAACGAGCGCTATCAGATCACATCCTTTTTACATAGCCGAAGGAGAGAGCTTCATTCCTGAAGTATTTCAGTTTGATCAAATTGACCACGAGTATTGCCATCTGCTATGCAACCGGGAAATATGTAAAGGGGAATACTTAACAGACGGTTATACAGCCAACTATAAACGCTTATTGTTAAATAATCCACGAAGTTATGCCGTATATAAAAAGCAATGCATAGAGTACAGTGCGACCCTAATGCAACAGTTCAAAGAGACTATTCTGTATCTAATATGGTCCAGAATTGCCGGAGATAGCATCCTTTTTGCATTCAAAAAAGCAAAGCCCGTTGGTGCACTCTCCCCCGCAATACCGTTTGCCGCAGTATTAGAGCCATTGTTTAAGAAATACATGACTAGGATCTAATCATTGATTAGATCCTAGTTTGAGATTATTAAATTTAATGCCGATTTGCAAAATAGGCTTTCAATGCTGATGTCAAGGGCCTGAAGTCATTTGTTTTAAATCCATACTGGAGCCGTACTATTAATCCGGCCAGCATTGGGTTGAGCCAAGAATGACGGGTGAGGAAACGACGCCTTTCTTTCAGCAAACCCCGCTCAACCTCATCAATCCAAGACCCGTTAAAATGATGTATGGTAACAGAATTATCAGTAAGATGAATATCACCAGATTCATGGCTTTTGGGGCAAAACCAATCGCTTGGGTACAGCGTGAATCCATCAACTGTCTGCATTGTATTATCAAGCTTTAGTCCGAGGGCCTTACAAGCTTTTGTAATCACTACAACATTTGTCGTCAGGTCGTACGATCCATCGCTTTTAATAAAAGAACGCACATCGTAATCATCCAATAGCTTTCGGAACAACGGGAAGCCTTTTTCGCAAGCCATAATACCAGTTGGCACAGAAGAATCCGATTCAAAACCTGAAAAAGCACGGTTGGTCAAAAAGGGATCAAGAGATTTGAGGACCTCGACGTCGGTATCCATATAAATACCACCCTCGTTTACGAGAATCCACAGACGAGCAAAATCACTGACAAACGCCCATTTTTTTGCCTCATATGCTTCTTTAACATATCTGTTAGCCGACAGATCGAAATTAGATTCATCCCATCGTTTTATCTCATAATCTGGGCAATGCTTTTTCCAAGATTCAATGCAGTCGATTGCCTCTTCAGGTAAATCGTTATTTCCAAACCAAATATAATGAATCACTTTTGGGATACGGTTTTCTTTCAACTGAAACTCCATCATCGATCGACTACTTAATCAGAACAACGCTCTGGTTATATTCACTTTTATTTGCATTGTTAAAACAAGGGCCAATCAGATTGCCAGGTAAAATTTGGTGCCACATCTTATTCTCATAAGGGGTATCGCCCCAGAAAAAGCCAATATGACAATCAATAGATCCATTTGTCTTAAAGAAAATGATGTCGCCTTTCTGCGCATAGCCGCTATTCAGCATATCTCGAACAGTTCTAAACTCATACATTTTGCAACCAGAGTCACAAGCATAACCATACCAACGCCAGGCATTAATATAGCCTCCCCCACCAGGCCCGCCGGCCCATGGCGAATGTGCGTTATTCCTGCCTATCGCTGAAACATCCCCGCCAACAGCAGCATAAGCATGAGCAACAAATCCAGTGCAGTTCATACCCGTGTAGCCGTCCCATCTTGGACTTCCGTTGGGGTAAAGGCATGTGTCATATGAGAAGCCGCCGGAATAACGCGTGCCCAGATAATAAGAATCATACTGATGCGAAGTAAGCCATGTAAGCAGGCTGATTCTACTAACCCCAAGAACGGTCGAACTTCCGATTGGATTGTAATAAACCTGCGTAGACTTGGAATGAACCGATCCGTCAGGATAGGTCACATCACAGTACAAAACATAATAGCCCGAACTCAAGCCCAAATCGGAAGGGTTAAAGTAGGCATCATTAGTAGTTGATTTCGCCCTCAGGACGCCCCATTGACTCCAATCCGGTTTCGCCCAGACAAATTTAAATTCAAATTGACCGGATTTCTCCGCATCAAGAGTTCCCATATCGGCGCGAACGCCCCATGAGTAATCTCCGTCAGTGGATATAGCTGTAATTCTCGAATAGTCCCAAACACCGATATGAATCTTGCGAGTATTAACCTTGCCGTCAGAGCCGCTCACATCACAATAAATATCATACTCACCGGGCTTATCAGGAGTCCAAGATAGGGAAGCATCAGAACCATTCTGAGCAATGCCCCAATTTGACCAGTTGTTCCTACTCCAAACATATTTATAGTTTAGGAAGCGAGTATCCCCTGTGCACTCCGTTGTAACGGAAACCTCATCGCCAGGCCTGATAAATGTATTGGAAACAGAAATACCGTCATAAAACCAGTCTTCAGGCGCAAAGTAGCAGTCTTTTTTACATGTAAGCGTTTGACCAGTTGATGTATCAATTACATCGACATAGATTGAAATATCTCCTGTTCGCGAAACAACCCAATTTAATGAAGATTTATCCTCTCCAGATTCTATAACGCCCCATTCATTCCAATTGTTTCTCATCCAAACATACTTATATTTAACGCCTCTATTATTACGAACAGTCAGATTGGGAGTAATAGCAACTGTATCCCCAGCACAAACTGATCCATCAGAGGGCTCCACGGAAACCGAAGTGAAATTAGACAAATTATTGTCCACATGCACGGGGAACTTGCGCGTGGTGACGCGGCCGGCCGAATCGATGGCGTCCACCCAAATGTTGACGTCGCCGGTAACCTCGGGGGTCCAGGAGCAAGACGCGGAGGGATCGCCCTGGCGAATCGAGCCCCAGCGAGACCAGCCGCCCTGCTCCCAGACGAACTTGTACCTGACCGAGCCCGCATTGCCGGAGACGGACAAGGCGAGCTCGCACTCATCGCCTAGAAGGGGCGACCCACCGTCGGTGGCCTCTGCGGCGAGGCCGTCGAGGGAGAAGTCCACCAGTTGATCAACAGGCGTAGCGACTAAATCATTAAATCGGGATAAAGAGTCTTGTTCGGTCGCAAATGAATGCGATGTTGTAATTGGCCAAATCAGCAAGGCAAACAATAATGCAGCGACGAGCTTCCGGCAAACACCCTTCATCAAAATCAGCCACCTTTACAGAGCGAACGAATAAGACTGCAATAAATAACATCTAGTCCAAACGTAAAATGAGCATGGTTAAATTAGCTTATCGATAATCAATGCGATTCTTTGACCATACCCCTCACCGGGAACTGCCCATAATCCGTTGAGATCCTCTAGACACGGAGCTGTCCCAAGGCGCCCCTTTGCAATCAGTATCTGATAACGCGGATCAACACAAGAGTTATTCAAAGGCATATGGGTCGCATAACCCTTTAAATGCTGAGATTGAGCAAGAAGCCCTTGGTACACGCTATCGAATCTAGCTCCACCGACCTGAGCACCAGTGGCCCCCAATCCAGCAAAGTTGCACTGATCAGCAGAAACTGACCCCCCGAACTGAAGCCATCCCGTCTCCAGCATGGCCTGAGCGAATACAACCTCTGGCCTTACGCCCTCAGAAGAAGAAGCTAAAACAATCTGATTGCAGAACTCAGCAATGTTAGAAGCACCCTTTTGTGAATAGACCTCTGAAGGATATACATATCCAGTAGAAACATACAAACGAGCCATCGACTCAGCAGATGCCATCGATACCCCCATAATTGGGGTTCCGTCGACCGTCACCTTGCGGGTGAGGTGCTTGGCCTGCTCGCCGTCGATCACGTCGAGGTAGAGGGTGTACTCGCCGGGCTCGGAGGGGGTCCACTCGCAGGAGGCGGATGATGTGGAGCCGCCGCCGACGGTGCCCCACTTGGCCCATCCGCCCTTCTCCCAGACGAACTTGTACCTGAGGCCGGAGGTGTCGCCGGAGACCCTGGCCTGGAGCCTGAGCGGCTTGCCGGAGCGCGCCTCGCCGGAGACGTCGAGGCCCTCGACGGACCAATTGACTACTTTATACTTAGAAGTGCTCGATATGTAACCATTGGAGTCGACAACATCGGCATAAATTTCATATTCACCAGCTTGCGGCAAAGTCCAAGCAACAGACGAGCTGGTCAAATCTTGGCCAATTACACCCCAATTTGAGCCGTTCCAATCGGCTCCGACTTTATGCCAAACAAATTTGTACTTAAGCCCATCGGTCTTGCCGGTAACATTCACGCCAACCTTAATGGAAGATCCAGCACGCCCCAATTCTTCAGAGAATGTAATCCCATCGATGGAATAAGGATGTGGGAACTGATCGATAATGGCGGCAGCATCGGCCTCACCAAGGCGACGGCAACCGTCGTCAGAGAAATAGTTGGCAACATCACCGGAATTCGAAATAAAGCCATGTTCAATAAGAATGCCGGGAATTCCCTGCTCGCGGGCACAACGAATCACGGCGAATTCGTCACCCACTTCCATTTGAAATACACCGCGATACGCAAGACCCATAGCAGCAAGGTTATTCATAACCTTATTGGCAAGCTCAACAGAAACCTGTGTATAGTCTGATCCATTTGCGGTGGGAGCGTAAACCTCAGCACCATGAGCAGCAGAGGAGCCGGAATTAATATGGAAGCTCACAAAAGCTTGCGCACCCTGATCGATGCAACGTTGAACGCGATAAAGAAAATCATTACCGGAATAATTGCCGTATTGTTCACGAGCAAGAACGACCTTAAAACCGTATGCCTCGAGCTTATTCTTGCATGCCGTCACAATCTTCCAGGTAAGATCGGCCTCGCTTTTGCCATTACCCTGCGCACCGGGGTCAGATCCACCATGACCAGCATCAAGAGCGATTACGCTAACGTTGCGAGCGGAGCGAGCGGCATAAGTAGAAACACCATCCGGAGAATCGGCGCACTCCAACGCCTGCTGAATAGACTGTGCCTCAACAGCATTTCCGTCCCCATCTGCATAATAAAAAGATGTGCCCTCGGAGTTCATAGAGCTATCTGCGACGGTGAACGAATAATCTCGATCAGAAAGATCGATCTTATGTTCAGTCCCATCTCCCTCTAGATAATACGAAATCGAAGTGAGGAAATAAGTATTAGCTTCGAGTTTTGCGCCAAAGGTAAAGGCGGCAGAATTATCAGCCGTAGCAGACGCGTCGGCAGAGCCCTTTACGCCGTTGGCACTCACATAGCCAAGCGTAGCAGAGGAAAGAACTTCGCTGTCATTAGGCGTAGCAAAAGCAATGACTTGATTGGATCCAGAGGGAAGGCTTGGGTAGGCCAGGTAAACGTATTGAAAGTCCGACTCGACCGAATCGACCTGTAGCTCGGTCTTGACTTCGCTTTCAGCTGCGCCTTGGCTCAACGAGTCGATAGCCCCACTATCCCCTTCAACCGGAGATTGGTCGACGGTGGCCTCGCTGCCTTCAACATCGTCGCCGCGTGCAGCCACTCCGTCATCGCCTGCAGAAGCCACATTCGTCATAGCCTCAGCGGGCTGTGCCTCGTTCAACCCGTAAGCAGCAACTACAGGACTCATCAACGACGAAAATGTCAGAAGAGCAGCCAAAGAAAACGTAGCCGCAGCATGTAAAACCTTTTTCATATCGAATCCCCAGTCAAAATGAATATCCATGTTGCATGTTGCAACATTATCCATCAATTATCTCTTCTTTTGAATAACTGTCATCGAAAGGAATCGTGTTGAATCAAGATGGCACGAAACGGAGAGTCCCGGCTCGTTTGGCCACCTGCTAAATAGGCAACACTTACCGTTGCCTCCACGCAAATGCAATTAAAACCGTTGCAAACGCAATTAGGTATAATTCTTCCAAATCGCCTAGAGAAAGTGTTTGAATGCTTACCGTAATCGTGCCTACTTACAATGCCGAGCCGTATCTTTCTCAGGCTATAGGCAGCCTATTAAACGAAAACAAAATCGAACTGGAAATCCTAGCCATCAACGACGGATCTACCGATAACTCGCTCGCCATTATGCAAGATTTCGTTGCGCGCGACTCACGCGTTCGAGTGATCGATAAGACGAACCAGGGTTACGGCGCAACCTGCAATCTGGGCATTCGCGAGGCAAAGGGCGACTGGATTGCCATCCTCGAGCCCGATGACTGGATTGAGCCCGGAATGTACTCCGACGTGCTTGCCTTTGCCAAGCGCGAATTTGGCGATCCGAACAAGCTCGATATTATTGAGACCCCGTATTGGATCATTCGCAACCCCGATACCCCCCAAGAGGTCAAACTACATTGCGCATATCGCGGTCGCATTAAACCGCCTCGGCAACCGTTCACCATTCACGACGCTCCACACCTGCTGGCCCATCATCCGTCCATTTGGTCGGCAATCTATCGTCGCGACTTCCTGATGCAAAACAATATCTGGTTTAAGGAAATCCCCGGTGCGGGCTGGGCCGACAATCCATTCCTTGTCGAAACGCTCTGCCAGGCAAAGGCGATCGCTTACTGGCCCAAGCCGTATTACTGCTACCGCGAGGAAACACCCGAAAAGGCGGCCGCTCTGGCCAAGCGTGACCCCTTGATGCCGTTTAATCGCTGGAACGACATGGTCGATATTCTTGAGAGACTCAACGTCGCCGACCCCGCCGTTTGGACACCGCAAATCACACGCGGCTTCACCTATATGGGCATCATGATTGAGCACACCGGAATTGATGGCCACCCCGAAATCGAGCGGGCGATCCACAGGATGTTCGAACGCATGCCGCAAGAGCTGGTATTTGCCAATCCTCGCATTACCCCTGCGGCCAAAAAGCTCTATGCCGAGTATATGGGCATCGCCAACCCTAAAATCAGCTACTGCGCATACGCCAAGGACCTCGTGGGCGAGGGCCTGTATAACGTATGGAACAAGGGGCCCAAGCAAACTCTAAAAATGATCACATCGCACTTTGGTTCATACAACGCACGCGCTGGAAAATAGTCTGATGGGCAGCAAAACAAGCAGAAACACCTCCATCGAAGCGCTGCGCTTGGTAGCGGTCGCTGGCATCGCGGTATTCCACACGTTTCAGTGGACCTTCCAGGCCGTCTGCATCAGCGTGCCGGAATATGCACCGCTCGCCGCCTTCCCCTATTCGGGACTGCTGGGGTTCATTAACTTGCTTGGCTGCTGGGCCAACGAGGTCTTCTTTATGATCTCGGGCTATTTTCTCATCGCTTCGGCCGCGCGTGCTTGGGACGGTGGAGCAACGTGGAAGTCGCAAATGCAACGGACGGCGCAGCGCCTTGGCAAGGTCATTATGCCCACTGCGTTTTATTGCCTCGTGGCGCTCGCGTGGTCCACGGTCGTCTCACCCATTCCTGATGTAGCCCTCAACACGCACAACTGGTATACCCTGGGACTCGAGTTCATTTGGGTCTATGCCGCCACGGTCTTCATGGCGCCATGGTTTGGACTAGCAAGGAGTCGACTCCCCCGGAAGAGCTACACGGCGACGGTCATCGCCGTTGGCATCCTCGCATTTGTTGTTAACGGGTATTTAGCCGCTATGAGTGCGACAAGCGCCGGCGAGTTTTCTTGGCTCCAAAAGTTCATGAGCGCCGTCACGTACGTAGTCGCGTTTTTGATCGGCGGACTGCTCCGCGACGTTACCGATGTCATGGATTCGGACAGGGTGGGCGCCTTGGGCATGCGCTCGCTCGTAACGGTTTTGGTGCTCACCATCATCCTGGAAGGAGCACTCTCCTTCACCGACAACCTCACAGCGATGACAATCCTCTCCTACAAATCGACCTCGCTGATCTCGTTTGCCCTCGCTGCCGCCTGCCTGCTCTTTGCGGCAACCCGACGCAGTGCCTCAGGCAATCCGCGGACTGCAGGTGTCATCGTCACCTTATCGACCGCCACGCTTGGTTTCTATGTGATGCAGTCACTCACCAGTAGCCTATGGCGTCCCGTCTTCAATACGTTGCTCGCAAACATACTGGTCAGCCAAAACAGCCCGGTAGCTATATACATCGTCACGGGTACCGTCATTAGCATCGTCTTTGCTCTGGCACTTCTCATCATCGATGCAGCCAGAAGCTTTATCGCTCGCAAGCTCAAGCGGCAATAGACACGCTGCCGTCAGACGCTAAAGCCGCTACAGCCGTGGCAGGTTCCTGCGTTTTATTCAAAGCTTGCCGTCAAGGTGCGCCGAGCCTTTACAATAGGACAGTCCCAAGGACGTATTCGATAGCTTCCGTGCAGCGCATGCGCGCCGCGCGTGAAAGGATATATTGCCCCATGCCTTCAACCCTTCCCGCCCCCATCGACAAGCTCGCCATCGTCGTCGTTACGTACAAGCGCCAGGATCTCCTGGCCAACTTGTTCGACTCTATGACCGAGCTCACAGCAACGCCCTGGCGCATCGTGATTGTCGATAACGAGAATTCGCGCGAGACCGAGGCCATGTGCACCGCATTCAACGAGCGCCTGGCCAACCTGTGGGGCATCGACACCGAGCGGCCCGACGCGCAGGGCGGCACCGACCGTGTCATCTACGCCCCGCAGCTCGAAAACGGCGGCGGTGCGGGCGGCTTCTCCGCCGGCACCAAATGCGCCTACGACCTGGGCGCCCAGTGGTTCTGGGTGATGGACGACGACGTGCTCGTCATCCCCGAAGGCATCGAGCGTCTTGCCAAGTGGACCGACCGCTACGATGTCATCCAGGGTTCGCGCCTGGACTTTGACGGCGGCGCCTTCTTTTGGCAATACCAACTCATCCTTTCGCTCGGCATTCCCAACCCAGTCGCCAAGTGGGACTTGGGTCCAGAGGGTTATCGCGCCATGAACCAGCTGTGCTTTGAGGGCGGCATGTTCTCGCGCCGCGTGGTCGACAAGATCGGCCTGCCCGATGCGCGATTCTTCATCTACGGCGACGATGCCTGCTATGGCTACGTGGCCAGCCAGCACTTCCCCGCCGCCGTTGTGGCCGACCTGGTGCTCAAGCGCGCCCGCGCCGTCTCAAACTGGGATATCGCCGGCAAGCGCCAGCTCAACTCCACGAGCGACACCAACCGTTACTACATCATGCGCAACCGCGGCTATCTGGCCCGCTACATGCAGATTTACGGCGACTATCACCCCGTGCTGTTCCGTCTGGGCAACGCCGCGACCTTCTGCAAAGAGTTCATCCGCTTGGCTGCGGTCGACAAATGCTTTAAGACCGGTATTCCGGCGCTGCGCCGTGGCATGAAGGACGCCCGCAAGATCATCAAGGACCCCGACTGGAAGCCCATGCCGCCCATGAAGGACACCGAGTAACGGAAGCCGGAAACACCTCGGCGCTTAAAGCCGCTGGCACACCGTAGCCACATGCTGCCCATCAAAACCGAACCCCCAGCGCATGCGACCCACGCCGGGGCGCGGTACACGGATTTCGTCGATGCCGTCGCGCTCTATGTCGAGTAGCGACTGCACGGCCAGCAATTCCAGGCCCAGCGCATCCACATCGGGATCATACATCAAGTTAATCGTTATCAGCGGGCGCTCGTCCAGCATGCCAATCGTATCTGCTACGTCGAACACAGCACCCGTAGGGAAAACCTGGATGTCCCAGCGACCCGCACCACACTTTCGCCTCGAGGCAGGATTGGCATAGCCTGGCAAGCCAAAGCAGAGCCCCTGCAAGAGCAGATGATATGGTAGCGGCTTATCTGGGTCGGTCTCACCGATTCCCGCATCCCCCAGGATGCGGCTTAGCGCCCGCCTTACGGTATCCTCGTTCCCACGGCACAGCCCGTCGCGAAACGCATCGACGTCTCGAATGTCTTCGGCAGCGCACTCAAACCACTCAACAATCACTAGACGCAAGGCCTGGCGAAGCTCTTTATTAGGCAATCGCAAAGCACGGAGACGATCGCCATGCTCTGGCTCCTCAGTCATATCCGTCGTGAGAAAACCGGACAGATACAGCGCTGTCCACATGCTATCGTCAGGCGAGACATCTGGCTCTGCAGTGCCCAAACAAAGCGGGACCTCAGCACACCCATGGGCCTCGAGCAAATCAAACAAGACCGAAAGGCGGTCGAGATTCCACCCGGCAACTACCCTACTCAGGCCATCCGCATACCCATACAAATCGGCGCGTACAGGCGCCGTGCAGCCTCGGTCCAGAAAACCGATCGCACGCGCCGGACTCGAGCAATAGACCCTACCAAACCGATATCCCTCGAGCCATTCACGCGCATCATCAAGGTATTCCTCGCGCCCAGCATGATTCAACAGAGCCTGGACCTCGGCATCCGAAAAGCCGAACCAACGGTCACACCAGGTCGAAAGCGGCGTCGTCAGACAATACGAGCAGCCATGCAAAGAAAGCGCCGCTTCAGCAGGACGGGGACACTCCCCCATCAGACACGTCAGCCGCAACGAATCGCCCGCAGTGGCAATGGCCTCGAAAAGCATGCGATCAAATAGATCCGCCGAATCGGCGCCGGAAGCGCCCCTCGCGCTCGCACGGCCCAACCACGCCGCGTCGTACCCATCAACGAGCAATACAACCTGCTCATCGCAGGCCATCTCCAGCAGCTCTATGAGCACACCGAGCACCGAGTCAACCTCGTCCTCGCTCGCCACGCCGCGCGCGACGCGTTCGATGTGACGCACCTTATCTCGAGCTAAATCCGGAGCCCCCAAGAGCGCCAACAAGCGAGCGCACTCGCCCGAAAGTACATCGCGCACGACGCCGGCAACAGCGGGGCCACGCCTCGTAGCGCCAGAAAAGTCCAGCGATATCACCGGATAGCAAGCATACTCATCCCGATAACGCCCGCCGTCTGCATCCCAAATCTGAGCATCGGCAAACGAGCTCCGACCGGCGCGACCGACCGCAGGACGCTCCAGAAAAGCCCTGAGCATCGACAAGTTCATGCTCTTGCCAAAACCCTCGGGTCGACAGCACACCACAACGGACGCGTCGCAGTCCAACGCATCGGCAATAAACATGGTCTTGTCGACCAGCGTGCAGCAACCAAGAGCCTCCGCATAGTCGTGCATGCCAATGGGCAAAACTGCATCGTCGACACAGCCAATCAAACGCACGTCAAAGCCGGCAGCACAACCATTATTTGCCTGTTCAGACACCAAAACGTTCCCCCTAAATCGCAGCACGACGCCAATTGTAATGACCGCATCGCATGTACCGATGTCACCGCGCAAACATATCGGGCAACGGTAGCAACAAGAGGCGTGAGGGGGCACAACTAATCGTTGCACAACAAAACGGGGCCCGACGCATTCGCACCGGACCCCGTCCCGATTCTTTAGTTATCTGGCAACCGAGAGGCTACTCCTCCGAGCCGTCCTCCCCAGAAGCCTTCTTCTGCTGATCGAGCTTATGCTTACCACTTACGATAGACGTAGCGCCCAGTGTGGCCAAGCTCGCGCTGGCAAGGCTCGCCATCACAATCAGATCGCCCGTCTTGGGCATGTTGCCGCCCGAGGACTTGGTAGCTGTAGTCGTCGTGGTCGTGGTGGTCACCGTTTTGGAGTCATTTTGCTCCTGGACCTGGTTGTCAGCACCGCTCTTACCGCTGTCCTCGCCCTGCTGCTTTCCGTCCTCGGTCTTGTCCTTGCTCTTGTCCTTCTCCTCAGGTTCAGGCTTCTTACCCTCGTCCTTCTTCTGAGCGGACTTCTCGTTCTTCTCCTCAGAGCTAGAACCCTTATCGAATTCGGTCATCTCGGAAGCCTTGTCCTTGGAGTCGCCCTTTGCGGCTTCGGTCTTTTCCGTGGAAGCCTGATCAGAGTTGTCCTTGTTCTGGGCCGAGCCGTTATTGACGCCAGCCATCAGCGAAGAACCCAGCGTAGAACCAAGCTGCTCGGAGAAAGAAGGCTTCTTGTCCGGCGAAGCAACGGGAGCGTCCGGCGCTTTATTCGAGTCGTCCTTGGAAGCATCGGAATCAGGGGTTGCGTCAGAGCCAGAGCCGTTGTTAGAGCCGGTGTCAACGGACGAATCGCTCGAGCCGGTGGATGAGTTAGAGGTGTCAGCGTCGGTCGAACCAGAAGCGTCGCTGTCCGTATTGCCGGCAGAGCTTGAAGACGAATCGCCCGCAGCAGAGCCGTTCGAATTGGAGCCGTTCGAGGTAGAGCCGTCGTTGGTAGTGCCACCAGCAGAGCCATTACCGTCAGCATCGGTCGAGGGCGCATCCATCCTGTCATCGTTAGCATCGTCACTCGAGTCGTCATTCGAATCAGGTGTCGGCGAGGGCGCCGGTGTGGGCTCGGGCTGCACGGGCGTCGCGGCGGCAGCCTCGTCCTCGGCGATATAAGCCAAGCAGTCCTTCAGCTCGTTGTGGTAGCGGTTCTTCCAGCCTTCATGATACTGGGGCTGGCTCGAATACTTGGTCGCCACGTTGTTGACCACGCTATTGGAGAGCGCCGTCACAAACTCGCGGTCGGACATATCGTTGGAAAGATTTGCCCAACGGAAGAAATCCCTGCAACCACCGGTGCCGCACATGTTGGTGATGCTCCACACCATGCCCTTGACGCAATCGGCGCGGCCGGAGATGTCAATGCCAAGAGCGCTCTTGAGCCACGCCTCGGTCACCGCATAGTACGAGTTGTACGCATAAGCGTCCTGAAGCGCCGAGAACTCGACAGGATCGGTGTTATAAGCGCCCTGGAAGGCCTCCTGCGCAATACGGCCCAGCTCGGTAAGTTGGCCGTTCTCGTACATGGCATTCCTCGCGTTGGAAATCTCGCCGCCGCGATCAATCGCATCCTTGAGCATGCTGTATTTTTCGGGGTTGTAGTTGTAGGCCTGCTTCATAAACGGAATGAGCGACCAACGACGGTCGAACTGGTAATAACCCAGCGCGTTATAGCCGTCACCGTACGAAAGGCCCTGGTTGTAGTTGCCATGGCTCTCGTACTTGGTAAAGTACTTTATCTCGGGAGTCACGTTGACAAACGAAACGCCCTGGACCGACCTCAGCACGCCCGAGAAGGACTGCTGGGTGTAAAGGCCCTTATCGATATCGGTGGCATCCGAGGCAACGCCCGGCGTGGGCTCCTCGGCAGCGGCGGGCGCGGGCGCGGTAACGGCGCCAAACGAAAGCGCCAGCGTCAGGCCCGCGACAATAGCAGAATGCTTGGGCTGCATAAGATCCTCCCTGCATTGGTATAGTTAAAGTGCAGTTTGCAAAGATAGAAATAAGTATTGCAGCTCGCCCGTTGTTGCACAACAACCCCTCGGTAAACGGCAACAACCCTCCGCGAAATCTTAAGGAATTGCGCTCAACCTACAGCTTAATGTCAAAGTTGATTTCGGGGACGGCGGCCAGGTCGGCCAACGTCACGCCGTCGACGTACTTTTCGATCACGTCGTCCAGACCACGCCAGAACTTGACGGTCGAGCAAAGATCGCTGCGGGTGCAGCTGTTGTCGATGCCGTCGCACGCCACCGGAGCCGTGCTGCCCTCGACGGCACGCAAGATATCGCCGGCGCGCACCTCAGCCGGGTCCTTGGCCATCATGTAGCCGCCGCCCTTGCCGCGCACGCTCTTAAGCAGGCCAGCCTTCATAAGCGGACGCACCAGCTGCTCCAAATACTTTTGCGAGATATGCTCGCGGTCGGCGACCTCGCGCAGGGCAATCTTGCCCTCGGCGTCGCCAAGCGCTGCGATATAGATCATCAATCGGAGGGCATAGCGGCCCTTGGAAGAAATGAGCATACCTACCCTTCCATAACGCTGGGGACATACATAACCGATGAATTTGTCCCACATCTAGAAAAGTCGAGTGGATTAGTCGGGTTTTCCCTTGACTAACGCCGAACCCATAGTAACTTTATTCCGAGAAGATTCCTAGGGTTTAGTACACCTATGAGTACACCATATACAGAGAGGAACAGCATGAGCGCAAATCCGCTGCTTTCCATCGAAGGTCTGACCGCCTCCGTGGACGAGAAGACCATCCTCCACAACGTCAACCTCAACGTCGCCGCCGGCGAGACCCACGTGCTGATGGGACCCAACGGCGCCGGCAAGTCTACCCTTGGCCACCTGGTCATGCGCGACCCCGTCTATACCGTCAACGACGGCCGCATCGTCTTTGACGGCCAGGACATCACCGAGCTCACCACCGACAAGCGCTCCCGCGCCGGCCTGTTCCTGAGCTTCCAGGCCCCGGTCGAGATCCCGGGCGTGCCGCTATCGAGCTTTTTGCGTGCCAGCATCGCCGGCCGCCCCGGCCTGGAGATGAAGGGCAAGGAGTTCCGCCGTCGCGTCAAGGAGCTCGCGGCCGAGCTCAACATGGACACCGCCTACCTCAACCGAGAGCTGGGCGTGGGCTTCTCGGGCGGCGAGAAGAAGAAGGTCGAGATGCTCCAGCTTCTGCTGCTGCAGCCCAAGCTCGCCATCCTGGACGAGACTGACTCGGGCCTGGACGTCGACGCCCTCTCCACCGTCAGCCATGGCATGGACGCCTACCGCAAGAGCTGCAACGGCTCCATGCTCATTATCACGCACAACACGCGCATCCTGGAGCACCTGGATGTCGACCGCGTCCACGTTATGGTGAAGGGCCACATCGTGCGCGAGGATGACGCCTCGCTGATCCCTTGGATCGACAAGAACGGCTTTGAGACCTTCGAGCGCGAGGCCGCCGATCAGCGCGCCCAGGCCGAGGCCGCCGCTGCCGAGCAGCAGGCGTAAAGGGGCGACGCAATGACCAAGAACCGCACCGAGGTCGCGGACATCGACCGCAGCCTCTACGACTTCACCTATGGCGAGGAGGGATTCGAGCGCCTCGACGCCGGCATCACGCCCGACATCGTGCGCGAGATCAGCGCCAAGAAGGACGAGCCGCAGTGGATGCTCGATCTGCGCTTAAAGTCCCTCGAGATTTTCAATCGTTTTCCCGACCCGACGTGGGGCCCCTCCATCGAGGGCCTGGACATGGACAACATCGTCACCTACGTCAAGCCCAACACCGATCAAAAGCACGACTGGGAGTCGGTGCCTGACGACATCAAGAACACCTTTGAGCGCCTGGGTATCCCCGATGCCGAGCGCAGCTACCTGGCGGGCGTCGGCGCGCAGTACGACTCCGAGCTCGTCTACCACAACATGCAGGACACCGCGTCCAAGATGGGCATCGTCTACTCCGGCATCGAAGAGGCCCTGCACGACCCGCAGTGGGAGCCGCTCATCCGCGAGAAGTTTATGACGCTCATCCCGCCCACCGACCACAAGTTTGCGGCCTTGCACGGTGCCGTGTGGTCGGGCGGCTCGTTTGTCTACGTGCCCAAGGGCACCAAGCTCGACTTCCCGCTGCAGAGCTACTTCCGCCTCAACGCCAAGGGCGCCGGTCAGTTTGAGCACACGCTCATCATCGTCGAGGACGATGCCGACCTGCACTTTATCGAGGGCTGTTCCGCGCCCAAGTACAACGTGGCCAACCTCCACGCCGGCGCCGTCGAGCTCTTTGTGGGCAAGCGCGCGCACCTGCGCTACTCGACCATCGAGAACTGGTCCAAGAACATGTACAACCTCAACACCAAGCGTGCGTGCGTGGACGAGGATGGCGACATCGAGTGGATCAGCGGCTCCTTCGGCAGCCACGTGGGCTACCTCTACCCCATGAGCGTGCTCAACGGCCGTCGCGCCCGCTCGAGCTTTACCGGCATCACCTTTGCCGGCGCCGGTCAGAACCTCGACACCGGCTGCAAGGTCGTGCTCAACGCGCCCGAGACCTCGGCAACCGTCGAGACCAAGGGCATCTCCAAGAGTGGCGGCATTCAGACCTTCCGCAGCTCTATTGTGGCGACACCCAAGGCCGAGGGCTCCAAGGCAACCGTGAGCTGCCAGTCGCTGATGCTCGACGACCAAAGCCGCTCCGACACTATTCCGGCCATGGACATCCGCGCCAAGAACGTCGACATCGGCCACGAGGCCACCATCGGCCGCATCGGCGACGACAAGGTGTTCTACCTGATGAGCCGCGGTATCTCGGAGGAAGAGGCCCGTACCATGATCGTCAACGGCTTTGCCAACCCGGTCTCCAAGGAGCTGCCGCTGGAGTACGCCGTCGAGATGAACAACCTGATCAAGCTCGAGATGGAAGGAGCGATCGGATAATGAACCAGACCACGAACACCGCTGCTACCACCCTTGAGCAGGTCAATGCGATGCCGGCTGCCACATGGGGCTGGCTGAAGATGAACCAGACCAAGCTCGAGCTCTCTGACGAGCTTGCCGCCGCTCCCGCCGAGACCGTTAAGGTTGAGGGCTTGGACGAGCAGTTTGCTGGCGTGGCAGACGCGTTCGACGCCGCCATGGACGCCATGGCCGAGCGCTTCCCCGAGCGCCGCGCCTCCGCGCCCGGCGATGCCGCCGACCGCGCCCGCATCACGCCCGAGACCGAGCTCGACGTGCCCGCCACCTCCGTCTACCAGGCCGGTGCCATTAAGCTGGAGGAGGAGCTCTCCCCCGCTGAGGCCTTCGAGACTGGCATGGGCGAGGCTGCCTACACCTACCTGGCCGACCACGCCACCAAGCGCGTCGTCATCGATGTGCCCGCATACAAGCACGCCACGGTTACCGTGCGTGTGAGCGGTGTCGATGCCGCCGCGGCCATCGCCGCCATCGACGTCGTCGTCCGTCCCCAGTCGACGCTCGACCTGCAGATCGCCCTGGACTCCCCCGTTGCCGGCGAGGGCGTCGTGGGATCCGTGCTGCGCGTGTGCGCCCACGAGTACGCCACCGTCAACGTGGCCTGCGCGCAGACGCTCGACGATAGCTGGATCGCACTCGACGACACCGGCCTGTTCCTGGACGAGGGCGCGCGCGTCAACGTGCAACACACCGTCCTGGGTGCCGGCGCCAGCGCCACCGGCCTTGCCGGCGACCTGCTGGGCGATACCGCCAAGGTCACCATCGATACTGACTACCTTGGCGCCCGCGAGCAGGTGCGCGACTTTAACTACGAGCTGCGCCACCGCGGTCGCAAGACCGAGTGCGAGATCGACGCCAACGGCGTACTGACCGGCACGTCCAAGAAGGTCTACCGCGGCACCATCGACCTCGTGCACGGCTGCAAGGGTGCCGTCGGCACCGAGCGCGAAACCGTGCTGTTGGCCAACAAGGGCGTCGACAACAAGACCGTCCCCGTCATTCTCTGCGACGAGGACGACGTTGCCGGCAACCACGGCGCCACCATCGGTCACGTCCGCGACGAGCAACTGTTCTACCTCGCCTGCCGAGGCCTTGACCAAAACGCCGCCGAGGACCTGTTCATCCGCGCCAAGCTGGAGGACGCCGCGCTTTCCGCGACCGACGAGCGCACCCGCGCCGCCGTCGTCCGCCTGGGCAACAACCTGATCGACAACTTTGAAGAGGAGCTCGCATGATCGACACCGAGCACGTTAAATGCGACACCTGTACCGCACCGGAGCCTATGGAGCTCGACGCCAGCGACGAGGCCTCGCGCGGCTGGCCTACCGTCGACATCGAGACCAATCCCTACAAGGCACAATTCCCGCTTTTCCAGCAGCACCCCGAGATCGCCTTCCTCGATAGCGCCGCCACCGCGCAGCGCCCCGCCTGCGTGCTTGACGCCGAACGCGACTTCTACCAGCGCATGAACGCCAACCCCCTGCGCGGCCTGTACTCGCTGTCCGTCGAGGCAACCGACGCCATCGCGAAGGTCCGCCAGCAGATCGCCGACCTCATCGGCGCCTCACAGGCCAACGAGGTCGTCTTCACCCGCAACACGAGCGAGTCGCTCAACCTGGTCGCCAAGAGCTTTGCGCCCACAGTGCTCAAACCGGGCGACGAGGTCGTCATCACCATCATGGAGCACCACTCCAACCTGATTCCGTGGCAGCAGGTCTGCCGCGAGACCGGCGCCAAGCTCGTCTACCTCTACCCCACCAAGACCGGTCAACTCACCACCGAGGAGGTTCTGTCCAAGGTGGGCCCCAAGACCAAAATCTTGGCCGTGGGTCAGGTTTCTAACGTGCTGGGCGTCGAGAACCCGGTCAAGAACCTCGGCAAGCTCGTCCACAAGTACGGCGGCTATCTGGTCGTCGACGGCGCGCAGTCGCTGCCGCACATGCCGGTCGATGTGGCCGACCTGGGAGCCGACTTCTTTGCCTTTAGCGCGCACAAGGCCATGGGCCCCATGGGCATCGGCGTGCTGTGGGGCAAGATGGACCTGCTCAACGCCATGCCGCCCATGCTCACCGGCGGCGAGATGATCGATTCGGTCACCGAGCAGGACGCCGTCTGGGCGCCCGTTCCCGAGAAATTCGAGGCCGGCACGCAGGACGCCGCCGGCATCTTCGCCACGGGCGCCGCTCTCGACTACCTCGGCAACACGGTTGGCTACGAAAACATCCAGTCACGCGAGCAGGCACTCGTCCACTACCTTATGGGCGAGCTCATGCAGCTCGACTTTGTCCAGATCATCGGCTCCATCTACTGGGACAACCACCACGGCGTCGTGAGCTTTAACGTCAAGGGCATCCACCCGCACGACGTCGCGAGCATCATGGACATGGACGGCGTCTGCATCCGCGCCGGCCACCACTGCGCGCAGCCGCTGCTTACCTGGCTGGGTGTCGAAAACCTTGCTTGCTGCCGCGCCAGCGTGGCCTTCTACAACGACAAGGCCGACATCGACAAGTTCATCGCCGGCCTGCATCACGTTTGGAGCACGTTCAATGGGTAATCTGTACACCTCCACCACATTTATGGAGCACAACTCGCACCCCGACTATAAATACGAGATGGATGCTCCCACGCACGAGCACGACGGCATCAACCCCAGCTGCGGCGACGAGCTCACCTTGCAGCTGCGCGTCGAGAACGGCGTGATCGAGGAGGCCTCCTTTACCGGCCACGGCTGCGCCATCAGCCAGGCCAGCGCCGACATCATGGCCGACCTCATCACCGGCGAGACCGTCGAGGAAGCTCACCGCCTGGCAGAGCTCTTCCTCGCCATGATCCGCGGCGAGCAGCTCTCCGAGGAGGACTTGGAAGACCTGGACGAAGCCGCCCAGCTCCAGGACATCTCGCACATGCCCGCCCGCGTCAAATGCGCCGAGCTCGCCTGGCGCACCCTCGACGGCATGCTCGAGGGGCAAGCTAACCAGTAGCGTATGCTCCGAATCCAAGGTTTTTGATTGCCGAGCCGCCCGATACGGGCGGCTCTGTTTTTCCTAATGAGCACGAACACACAAAATCAGCGCGTCCGGCGCCCCGTCTGTCATTTACCACACGGCCAGACGCGAACACGGGCGTTTTCCACAGCACCAAAGGCCTGCGGCAGGGCCCCGGGCCCGCCAAGCAATGCGCCAAGCCCCGTTCTGCTGAGCTCCGACTCGCTTCGCGCCTGCCGCAGACGGGTCCCATAGGGTGCGACGTGCATTTTTGCGAGTATTCAGCACGCCAAGCTGTATGTATACGCATCGAAAGCGTTAATCAACGTCTCCAGGCGCATATATATTGTGTTTTAGAACAAGCATCGCGGTCTCAGGGATCACATACATGCGCTTCGGAGGCGCATCGGAAGGCATAAATAGCTTCGGGACCCGTATGTTGCAAGACTGCGGCAGTGCCGACAGCACCACGATGCTGAAAACTCCGTTTTTTGCACGGCGCAGACGGGGGTAGGCACGGGCAAACCCGGACTGAGCTGTTATTTTATGCAAGATGACGATTGTTCTATGCATATTAAGAAGTGCAGTTACCGTACCAAGCTTTTGAACGCTGGTTGCGGCGTATGGACGACCCCAACTGCGGTGAACAGGCGACCTTACATCACGTTTCCGCCAGCCCGCATCGCCGTTCGCGCGCGGGCGCGCACGATACGAGAGACGGTACTTTTGCCAATCCCGGTATACCGCTCAATCTGGCGCACCGTAAAACCGGCATCGTGCAATCCAAAAATAACGGTATCGCGCTGCGCCGGCGGTGCGACTTTAACCCCACGAAGCGGAACCCCGAGCTCCTTCGCCATCTTGTCGGCAAAGGCGTGGCGTTCCCATTCCGTCTCTTTCATATCGCACAGCGCTGGCTCACTGCCGTCGGGCGTCGAAAGCGAATAGGCAATAAAGCCCTCGGCAGAACCAAAAAGCTCAAGCACGCAAGAAGGATCAGAAAATCCCCTCGCGACATCGGCCGCGTCACCGTCGTAAGCGCACAAATGCTCCGCAAAGCTACTCCAGGGATAACGCTCTATTAGGCTAACGCCCGCCTCCTGCGGATCGGCGTGTACGGAGCGAATAGCCTCCATCACCTGCCAGTCGGTATCGAGCGAGCGCCGGTCAAAACGGTTCTGGAACAGATGCCCTGTGCGCCCCGTGCGTTTATTGAACCGCCGCGCGTACGTCAAAAGCAACCGGTGCATCGCCGCGCTCATCCTGTCCTCGTAATCTGTAAGCACCAAATGCACGTGATTGCCCATAAGGCACCAGGCGATAACCGTCACACCCTCCTCGCAGCAGCACTCGCGCATCAGCTCCAAAAACTCCCACCGGTCTTCATCGCCCTCAAAGATGAGCTGTTTGCCCACACCGCGAGCACAGACATGGTAAAAGCCGGTAACCGTTCTCCAAACGCGCTGCATGGCGCTCCCTTCGCCGGGATCTGCTTGCCATCCAATACAGCACGATTGAAGCGTGCCATCAAAACATTCACGCAAAACAATACACTCGCGCGGCCAAAGGCAGCAAACAGGCGGCGAACGGCACCGTTGCAACAGGTCAACCACTGCAACGCTTGCAAGAGCGGACCAAAAGCTTGCCCAAGACGGACCCCCTCTACGGAAGTTCATGACCACAGAACATAGAGTTAAACCGTTTCAATTAAAACTTCAGGACTTCTCGCTACGAAAACTGAGCCGTTCGCCGAATATTCCGTGCATTTCGCGGTATTATAGGGGCTGCATGTCATGTCCCTTTCGAAGGGTCGCCCGGCAATCGCCAGCCACGACCCCCAGACGGGACGCCAACACGATAGAGAGGAGAGGCATGCAGTACTCACAGGAAGTGGAGAACATGTGCCCCGTTGCCAAGGGTGCATACCACGGCCCCGCACCCATCCCCGAGGAGGGCAAGTGGGTCCAGGCTAAGGAGATTTCCGACATCTCCGGTCTTACGCACGGTGTGGGTTGGTGCGCACCTCAGCAGGGCGCCTGCAAGCTCACGCTGAACGTCAAGGACGGCATCATCGAGGAGGCCCTCGTTGAGACCATCGGCTGCTCGGGCATGACCCACTCTGCCGCCATGGCTTCCGAGATTCTTCCCGGTAAGACCATCCTCGAGGCCCTCAACACCGACCTCGTCTGCGACGCCATCAACGTTGCTATGCGCGAGATCTTCCTGCAGATCGTTTACGGCCGCAGCCAGACCGCGTTCTCCGAGGGCGGCCTGCCCGTGGGCGCCTCCCTCGACGACCTCGGCAAGGGCCTTCGCTCTCAGGTCGGCACCATGTTCGGCACCAAGGCCAAGGGCGCTCGTTACCTCGAGCTCGCTCAGGGCTACGTCACCCGCATGGCTCTCAACGACAAGAACGAGATCATCGCATTCGAGTTCCTGAACCTCGGCAAGTTCACCGACGCCGTTAAGGCCGGCAAGACCCCCGAGGAGGCCATCGCTGGCGCTATGGGCCACTATGGTCAGTGGGAGAACGCTGCCAAGTACATCGACCCGCGCACCGACGAGGAGACTCACTCCGTCGCCAGCGTGTTCCCGGTTCACGAGTAGAAAGGGAGGGAAATAACTATGACTGTTACGTTCGAAGGTTACGAGCGCCGCGCTGACAAGATCAACAAGTGCCTCGCCGACAACGGCATCGCCTCCCTCGAGGAAGCTCTGCAGATCTGCACCGACAAGGGCTTCAACCCGCGTGAGATCGTCAACAACACCCAGTCCATCGCCTTCCAGAATGCCGAGTGGGCCTACACCCTCGGTTGCGCTCTCGCTGTCAAGCGTGGCGCCAAGTCCGCTTCTGAGGCTGCCGCCATCATCGGCGAGGGCATCCAGGCCTTCACCGTTCCCGGCTCCGTCGCCGAGGACCGCAAGGTCGGTCTGGGCCACGGCAACCTGGGCGCTATGCTGCTCTCCGACGACACCGAGTGCTTCGCCTTCCTGGCCGGTCACGAGTCCTTCGCTGCCGCTGAGGGTGCTATCGGCCTGGCTCTGAACGCCAACAAGGCTCGCAAGAAGCCGCTGCGCGTCATCCTCAACGGTCTGGGCAAGGACGCTGCTCAGATCATCGCCCGCATCAACGGCTTCACCTACGTGAAGACCCAGTTCGACTACTTCACGGGCGAGCTCAAGGTCGTCGAGACCATCCCCTACTCCGATGGTCCCCGCGCCGCCGTTAACTGCTACGGCGCCGACGACGTCCGCGAGGGCGTTGCCATCATGTGGCACGAGAACGTCGACATCTCGATCACCGGTAACTCCACCAACCCCACGCGCTTCCAGCACCCCGTCGCTGGCACCTACAAGAAGGAGCGCCTCGAGGCTGGCAAGAAGTACTTCTCCGTCGCTTCTGGTGGCGGCACTGGCCGTACCCTGCACCCGGACAACATGGGCGCCGGCCCTGCCTCTTACGGCATGACCGACACCATGGGCCGCATGCACTCCGACGCCCAGTTCGCCGGTTCTTCCTCCGTGCCTGCGCACGTCGACATGATGGGTCTCATCGGCATGGGCAACAACCCCATGGTCGGTGCCACCGTCGCCTGCGCTGTCGCCGTCGAGGAGGCCCTCAAGGCCTAATCGCGCCCGCGCGATGCTCATATAGTTGAGCTTTGGAGCCGCTACCTTTCGAGGTAGCGGCTCTTTTTGTTTGCCCCGTCTCAAATTGGTTACTCTTATTAGAAGGTCCGATGTATCAGTTGCGGTGAAATACGGACTGAATTGCATCCATACAGGCCAAAACAGTCCGTATTCCACCGCAACTTATCAAATAGGCCGACCGAAGTGGCCGAGTCCATCTGACGCCCACCTGCCATATTTACCCTTTACCGATTTGCCGAGTCTTTGCGGCCCCATTGCCGATCACCCGTGCGACAATGCGCCGGACGAGAAAGGAATACGATGGAATCGACTGATGTACTGGTAATTGGATCTGGCATTGCGGGCCTTTGTGCCGCCATCGAAGCGGCACACACGGGTACAGCCGTCACTGTGGCAAGCGCCGGCAAGACCATGAGTGGATCGAGCTTCTTCCCGGGTACCTGGGGCCTCGGCCTCATCGGTCCCGTCGACGAAGACGACGAGCAGGACCTCATCGACACCATCTTGGCCGTCAGCGGCGGCGTTGCCGACCCCGAACTCGTCCAAGCGTTCGTCCACGGCATTCCCCAAGCGATTGACTGGCTCGAGCAAGACCTGGGCGTTGAGCTCCAGCGTCCGCAAAGCGCTGAGAGCGCTCAGCAAAATCAGTTTATCCCCTGCTTTGACCACAAGACGCGCATGTGGCGCGGCCTCACCCGCAAGCCCCTTGAGGACGCTCTGACGACCTGGATCGAGTCGCTCGGCATTCGCCTGCTCCCCCGCCATGAGCTTATCGACCTTGTTGAGGACACGAACGGCAGAATAACCGGAACCGCACTCTACGACCTTACCGAAAATCGAATCGTGCCCTTTGCTGCCAAGGCCACGATCATCGCAGCCGGTGGCACAGGCGGCCTGTTCGAGCGCAGCCTTACGTCGGCTGATGTACTCAGCTCCTCGCAGGCCATCGCACTGGCGCACGGCGCATCGCTTACTAATATAGAGTTCATGCAGATGATGCCCGGCTTCATCGAGCCCAGGCGTAACTTGGTCTTCAACGAGAAAACCTGGCGCTACGTACATGTAGACCAGCCGGTAGATATTGCCGACGACAAGCTGGACGACCTGCTCGAGCAGCGCTCTGGATATGGTCCCTTCACGTCACGCTTGGCCTCCCGTGCTATCGATCTCGTCATCGATCAGGCAGGTGCCGAAGGCCTGGCACTCCATTACGACTTCCCCTGCGAGGATGTCCCAGAGTTTGTGCAGACCTTTGCCACCTGGCTGCAAGACGAGCACGGCATCGCCCCGACTGACGAGATGCGCGTTGCGATGTATGCCCATGCCGCTAACGGCGGCATCAAGATCGATAAGACCGCGTACACGGGCGTTGAGGGCCTCTACGCTTGCGGCGAGGCGACAGGCGGCATGCACGGCGCCGACCGCATTGGTGGCTTATCAAGTGCCAACGGCATCGTATTCGGACGTATCGCAGGCGCATCGGCAGCCCTTGCAGCGCAGAAAGAGCCTGAGACAGCCCTGAAGGCGGATATCACCCTCCCCCAGTACGGCATTGCCACAACAGATGCCGAACGCCTGACACACAGCCTTAGGCACACGATGAGCACCTTTTGCATGATCAACAGGACCGAAACAGGCCTATCCGAGGCACTACACGAGCTTGAGGGCTTGAAGACGGAGGCAACGACCTTGAGCACACAGAAAGCCCAGGACAGCGAAGTCGCAGCCCTCGCCCGCCTGCAATCGCAGATTCAGCTGGCACAGGAAATGGTCAAAGCCATGCGCAAGCGAACCGAAAGTCTCGGATCGCACTATCGAGCAGACTAAATCGATTCTCACTTTGAGTTTGATCACAACTTTTCAACATGCATCGAGCCCTGTGAGCATGATTCCTCTAAGGAGAACACGCCTACGGGGCTTTAGCCGTGTTTTCCCTAAGGGAATCACGGTGCAGTTTCCTCAGCTCCGCGCCCTTTCGAGTTCGACCCCATGCGAGGTCAACAAAAAAAGACGGCCAACTCTTGTTGACCGTCTAAACTTGCTTTGGTGGGCCGTCAGAGGGTCAGCCTGCTGCGCAGGCGACCGCTGCGGCGCCAAGGCGCCTTGCGCGCTGCGCTGGCAAATGCTTACGCGTTTTCTCAGCCACGCGCCCTTTCGGGTTCGACCCCATGTAAGGTCAACAAAAAAGCGACCAGCCGAAGCCAGTCGCTTTACAATGCTTTGGTGGGCCGTCAGGGGGTCGAACCCTGGACCTTGGGATTAAGAGTCCCCTGCTCTACCAACTGAGCTAACGACCCAAAGCTAAAGTCCGTTGTGGCGGACTTAAGAGGAGATATCGTGTGGTGGGCCGTCAGGGGTTCGAACCCTGGACCTTGGGATTAAGAGTCCCCTGCTCTACCAACTGAGCTAACGA
>UQLJ01000028.1:0-29448 GCA_900541825.1 uncultured Collinsella sp. | reverse complement strand
AGGCCCTCGCGGCCTAGTCGCTATTTAGGGCGTCCAAGATTTGGGGCGCAGTTCATGTTGTTCTAGCGGGCTATTTGCGTTTAGGCGCTGGTGGCTAAATTATGCCTATGAATCTTTAAGTCCAAAAAGGTTATCGGCTTCATCGTCAGGCATATATTCCAGCACATCGCCCGGTTGGCAGTCGAGTGCCCGGCATATCGCGTCAAGAGTTGAAAAACGTATGGCAGAAACCTTGCCCGTCTTAATGCGTGACATATTAACCTGGGAGATGCCCACACGTTCCGCAAGCTCTTTGGATGAGATCTTGCGTTCGGCGAGCATGCGGTCAAGCCGCAGAATAATCATGGATTCCCCCTAGAGCAACTCGTCATCTTGTTTTTGCAGGATATACCCGTAGCGGAAGATGCTGGCAATCAGGCAAATAATCAGGCCTGCAAAGAGCATGGAGGGCTCGAATAACTGGCCGACGAACGCATCCGTAAAGCTGCCGCCAAATCCTGAGAGTATCATTCCCGTGATTACGGCGCCAAGAAGCCTCACGGCAACGCCGCCGATAAGGAATAAATGTCCTACTCGACGAAGTGTCTGGTTACATTCAAGGTCAAAGGGCCTGCCTTCCTTTTCAATGTTGAAGAAAAGCCTGCGCACGCTTATCGCGATGGTAAGCGCGAGGCATGTCATCAAGAGGCTCCCTATGGCAGTGTGACCATCGTGTGCGACGAGCATAAGTGGGGCCTGCACATCGGTACCGACGATAGCAAGGCACGGCCCTTCGCCGGCTTGAAGTTCTACGGATTGGAGACACGGGCCTTGGGAGAGGCCAGGCAATATGAGTAGAAGGTCAATCGCAATGACTGCGAGGAGCCCCAGAGCGAGCGCGGTGGTAATGCAGATCGTGGCCCATTTGCAGATGCGAGCGAGCTTCCTCAGTTTGGCTATCGTCTGTTCGCGGCTGATGGTTTCATTCGATATAGATGCGTTTCGATGGACCATAACCCCTCCAATCGGCGTTTGGGATGATACTTGTATCATATCAGAATTAACGATAAACGATAAATAATTACGGATACTGAGTATGTAATGATTGAAAACGATTAGCGTGAGCTATTAGCTCATTTTGGATGCCGGAGTTTGGCGCGTGGGGGATAAGGACAAATGCCAAAATTTCCTGTGATCGCGCAAGCGCTCCATCGCGTTTCCCTAATTCATCTGGGAAAACAACTGCAAACGATTGCAAGTAACCGGTGAACGGTCGAAAACTACCGTTCACCGATAATCTCAAAACTGGTTCTAACTGGTATTAAGTCAAAAAGACCAATTCACATATCTTCACAATGACCTGCAGTTTTTCTACACGCTATTTTTAGCCGCCCTGCGTTGTTTAGACACAGGAAAAGATCCGATTTTTTGCCAAAGCATTTCGAAACGGTTTCAAAACCGCAGGTAGAAGTGTTAACGACCGGTAAACGGTCGATTTATCACCGTGAGCGGTGCAAAAACGTTTTACCGTATGAATCAACGAAAGCGACCTCTTCTGGGGTGATATAGTGACAACAACACGTCACGTGGTTACTACCAGTTTAGAAACCACTGGTCTTCAAAGAACGCTTTCTAAGAAGCTTTAAGGGCGAGTGCCCGCTGGCTTCCGAAAATCATCGGACTCAGATTGTACACACCTTCGGAAGGGAAATTTGAATGGTTGGCTTTATTCTTACCGGTCATGGACAGTTCGCACCCGGCCTTGCAAGCGCTATCGCTATGGTTGCCGGCGACCAGCCTGCTTTTACCGTCGTTCCTTTTGAGGGCGACCAGGCCGCATCCTACGGTGAGGATCTCCGCGCCGCTATTACCGCCATGCGCGAGGAGTGCGATGGCGTGCTTGTCTTTACCGACCTGCTTGGCGGCACCCCGTTCAACCAGTCGATGATGATTGCCCAGGATGTCGACAACGTCGAGGTTCTGACTGGCACCAACCTTCCCATGGTTATTGAGCTTCTGTTCCTCCGCGGCAATGCCACGCTCGCCGAGCTTGGCGAGCAGGCCGTGACCGTTGGCCAGACGGGCATCACCGCCCAGACGGTCGCATCCGTTGCCGGCTCCGAGGAAGAGGATATCTTCGGCGACGAGGACGGCATCTAATGGCCGATTTCGGAGCCAACGTCCTGAGCTCCTCGGTCGCCCTTTTAGGCCTGCTTGTCATCATGGGCTTGATTTACACCATCTGGTCGCAAATCAACATGAAGAAGAAGCAGAAGTACTTCAAGGAGCTGCACACCGAGCTCAAGCCGGGTCAGGAGGTTCTTTTCGCCGGCGGTATCTACGGAACCGTCAAAGGCATCGAAGGCGAGAAGGTCCAGATCAAAGTCCGATCCGGAGCCGTCGTAGATGTTTCGCGTTACGCGATTCAGGAGATCAAGTAACTGTCGTCAGCAAATATCGAAAGGAAGCTGATCAACATGGCAGAACCCAACATTCTTCTTACCCGCATCGATAACCGACTGGTTCATGGTCAGGTTGCCACCCAGTGGAACTCCACTCTGGGCTCCAACCTCATCCTCGTCGCCAACGACGACGTGGCGTCCAACACCATGCGCCAGAACCTCATGAAGATGGCCGCTCCCGCCGGCGTCGCTACGCGTTTCTTCTCCCTGCAGAAGACCATCGACGTCATTGGCAAGGCGAGCCCGCGCCAGAAGATCTTCATCGTGGCCGAAACACCGGAAGACGTGCTTACGCTCGTCAAGGGCGGTGTGCCTATAAAGAAGGTAAACATCGGCAACATGCACATGTCGGAAGGAAAGCGCCAAGTCGCCACCTCCGTCGCAGTTAACGACGAGGATGTCGCTGCGTTTAAAGAGCTGCAGGAATTGGGGGTGGAGTTGGAGATCAGGCGCGTTCCGAGCACGCCTGTTGAGGACACGAGCAAGCTCTTCTCGTAATCCTCGTGATCCACGTTGTCAGGAGTGAAACCCTGACGTTCTGTACGTGATATCCAAAGTGCGTACATACATTTTGAAAGGAGGAGCAAGATGGAATACTCGATCATCCAGATCGCTCTGGTCTTCGTTGTTACGTTCATCGCGGCAATCGACCAGTTTGACTTCCTCGAGTCTCTCTATCAGCCCATCGTCACCGGCGCCGTCATCGGTCTTATCCTTGGCGACCTCAACACCGGTCTTCTCGTGGGTGGTACCTATCAGCTCATGACGATCGGCAACATGCCGATCGGAGGCGCTCAGCCGCCTAACGCCGTCATCGGCGGCATCATGGCAGCCATTCTCGCTATCGCCACGGGCCTCGAGCCCAACGCGGCAGTCGGCCTCGCCATTCCGTTCGCTCTGCTTGGCCAGCTTGGCGTTACCCTGGTCTTCACGCTTATGTCCCCGCTTATGTCCACGGCCGATAACATGGCTCACAACGCGGACACCAAGGGCATCGAGCGCCTGAACTACTTCGCCATGGCTCTGCTCGGCCTGATCTTCGCTGTCGTCGTCACCCTGTTCTTCATCGCTGGCGCTACCATCGGTCAGACCATCGCTTCTGCCATCCCGACTTGGCTGCAGACCGGTCTGTCCGCTGCAGGCGGCATGATGCGCTTCGTCGGCTTCGCCGTCCTGCTCAAGGTTATGATGAACCGCGATATGTGGGGCTTCTTCCTCATGGGCTTCGGCCTCGCGCTCATCACCGTTGCCAACGATTCGCTGGCAACCCCTGCTCTGCTCATCCTCGCTCTCATCGGCTTCGGCATCGCTTTCTGGGACTTCCAGCAGCAGACCGAGCTGAAGGGTGCAGCTGTTTCTGACGGAGGTGACTTCGAAGATGGCATCTAATGAGTATGTGATCCCGGAGCACTACGAGGATCTCACTCCTGCTCCGCAGCTCGACCAGAAGACCCTCAACAAGATGGCTTGGCGCTCCTGCTTCCTGCAGGCCTCGTTCAACTACGAGCGTATGCAGGCCGCTGGCTGGCTCTACTCCATCATCCCCGGTCTGGAGAAGATCCACACCAACAAGAACGACCTCGCGGCTTCCATGAGCCACAACCTGGAGTTCTTCAACACCCACCCGTTCCTCGTCACCTTTGTTATGGGCATCGTGCTTTCGCTCGAGCAGAACAAGGTTGACATCCCCACGATCCGCGCCGTCCGCGTCGCCGCAATGGGCCCGCTCGGTGGTATCGGTGACGCCCTGTTCTGGCTGACGCTCGTGCCTATCACGGCCGGCATCACCTCCAACATGGCCATCAACGGCAACGCCGCTGCGCCGATCATCTTCCTGGTGATCTTCAACGCCGTCCAGTTCGCTCTGCGCTTCTGGCTCATGAACTGGTCCTACAAGCTTGGCACCAGCGCTATTGACGCTCTGACCGCCAACATGCAGGCCTTCACGCGTGCCGCTTCCATCATGGGCGTCTTCGTCGTCGGTTGCCTGGTCGTCACCATGGGTGGCACCCAGATCAACCTCCAGATCCCCAACGGCACCACCCGTGGCCTTGCCCCTACTACCGTGATTGTCTCCGAGAAGGAGGCCGAGAACTTCACCGGTATGGAGGGCATCGATACCGAGACCGCTGAGGCCGGTACCATCGCCATGACCGATGAGGACGGCAACGCCCTCACCGCCACCGATGCCGACGGCAAAGAGGTCAAGTGCGGCGTCGCCGATCTGGGCAACGGCATGGAGTCCGTGACCTACGCTACCGTCACCGAGGATCCGGTCAACTTCTCTGTTGCCGACACCCTCAACACCATCGTCCCGAAGCTCGTCCCGCTTATGCTTACGCTGCTGCTTTATTACATGTTCGCTAAGCACAGCTGGACCCCGACCAAGGGCATTCTCCTGCTCTTCGTCCTTGGCATCCTGGGCGCTGGCCCGCTTGGTCTCTGGCCGAGCATCTGGTAAGGCTCTAGCTTGAGGGGTGTGTCCCTACGCGGCTCACACCCCGACCCCTTAAGCCATGTGTATGTTAAAAGCCGCGTGCTCGAAAGAGCGCGCGGCTTTTGTTTTCTTAATGATTCGGGTGTGGCAGACAGATAATGCATAACACCCTAGGTAGTTAGCCGAATTCGAGCAAAAGGGAGGATAGGATGGCGATCGGAGCGCGTAAGCAACCGCTGTACGATCAGCTGGTCGATATTCTGACCGAAAAGATTGACCATGAATATCGCGCCGGTGACATGATTCCTTCCGAGCGCGAACTTTCGGAGCGCTATGGTCTCTCGCGCACTACGGTACGCCTGGCTCTGCAGGAACTGGAGCGTTTAGGACTGGTGGTTCGGCAGCACGGTCGCGGTACCTTTGTGACCGACCGTTCGGCAAAAGCAACCAATCTTATGCAGTCCTACAGCTTTACCGAGCAGATGCGCGCGATGGGTCGAGAACCCGAGACCACGATTCTCGAGTTTTGCGAGATGGAGGCCGATAAGAATCTGGCCGAGCATATGGGATTGCGCATCGGTGATCGCATTTTTAAGCTCAAGCGTCTTCGCTCTGCCGACAACATGCCCATGATGGTCGAACGCAGCTATCTACCGGTTCGTCAATTTCTGTCCCTAAAGCGACCGCTGCTGGAGCGTAAGCCGCTTTACGATGTGATTGAGCAGGACTTTCAGCAAAAGATTCGCGTGGCCGAAGAGGAGTTCTATGCGAGCATAGCCCGTCCCACCGATGCCCACCTTTTGGGAATTGTCGAGGGCTCGCCTGTGCTCGATTTGGTCAGGACTACGTATAACGAGTCAAACGAGGTAGTGGAGTACACACTCTCGGTTGCTCGTGCCGATCAGTTTAAATACAAGGTTTACCACCAGCGCAGTAACTAGTGCTCGCATCGTTTCCATATGGTGATTCTTTGCATTTAACTGGTTACTACCAGATAACCAACCGAAGTGTATAATTGCACGTCAGAGGATTACTTCTAGAGAGAGGTATTAGAAATGTTCGAGAAGAGTGTCGAGGAGCTCACCGAGCTCGGCGCCCAGATCACCACGGCCGAGATTGCTCAGCAGCCCGAGCTTTGGCGTGATACGCTCAACATCTATCGCGAGAACAAGGAGGCCATCGAGGCCTTCCTGGCCGAGGCTCGCGCTATGGGCGAGGGTCGTCTGTCCGTTGTCTTCACCGGTGCCGGTACGTCCGACTACGTTGGCGATACCTGCGCCCCGTACCTGCGTCACGCTGGCAACACTGATCTCTACGACTTTAAGCCCATCGCCACGACCGACATCGTGAGCGCCCCGCGCGACTTCCTGCGCGCCGAGGATCCCACGCTCGTGGTTTCCTTTGCCCGCTCTGGCAACAGCCCCGAGAGCCTTGCCGCCGTTGCCGTTGCCAAGGAGCTCGTCCACAACGTCAAGTTCCTCAACATCACCTGCGCTCCCGAGGGCAAGCTTGCCGTCGAGTCTGCCGATGATCCCAATGCGCTGACGCTGCTCATTCCGCGCGCCAACGACAAGGGCTTCGCCATGACCGGTTCTTATTCCTGCATGACCCTGCTCTCCACCCTTATTTTCGACACTGCCTCTGACGAGCAGAAGGCCGAGTGGGTCGAGACGATTGCCAAGATGGGCGAGGAGGTCATCTCCCGTGAGCCCGAGATCGCCGATTACCTGGCTGGCGATTTCAACCGCGTGACCTACTTGGGTTCTGGCTCCTTCGGTGGCCTTGCTCAGGAGAGCCAGCTCAAGATCCTCGAGCTCGCTCACGGTCTGGTCGCTACTTCCTACGACACCTCCATGGGCTATCGTCACGGACCTAAGTCCTTCGTCGACGATAAGACGCTCGTCTTCGTGTTCGTCAACAACGACGCCTACACCCGTCAGTACGACATCGACATCCTCAACGAGATCGGTGGCGACGAGATCGCTCAGCACACCATCGCCGTTCAGCAGGAAGGTGCCACCGTCTATGAGGGTGAGTCCTTCACCTTTAAGGGCTACGAGGCACTTCCCGAGGGTTACCTTGCTCTGCCGTTCGTGATGTTTGCCCAGGCTATCAGCCTGCTCAACTCCGTCCGCGTGGGCAACACGCCCGATACGCCGAGCCCCACCGGCACGGTCAACCGCGTGGTTAAGGGCGTGACGATTCACCCCTTCACCGCTTAATCGCGTCCCCCTGTAAGGGCGCCCGTCCGCTCATAACGGCGGGCGGGCGCTTTTTGTTTTACGTGAGCTGGGTATAAGCATCACCACAGTCAACTGCTTTAGAAGCGAGGAGTGCATATGAGCACGTACGCAATTAAGGCTGACAAGTTCTTCTTGCCGGCAGGCCCGCAACTGGGCGGCTATCTTATGGTCGAGGATGGCGTTTTTGGCGCCTGGCAGGCCGACGAGCCCTCTTGCGAGATTAAGGACTACACGGGATCGTGGATCGCACCGGGTATGGTCGATACTCACATCCATGGCTTCTACAACCACTCAACTACCGATAACGATCCCGAGGGCATCGATATCAGCTCAACCGAGCTCGCCCGTCGCGGTACCACCAGCTGGCTGCCCACGACGTTCACCGATGGCGTCGAACAGATCAAGGACGCCTGCGCTGCTATCGCCAAGGCGGACGAGGGCCGCGGCCCCGACTTCTGCGGTGCCCGCATTCAGGGCATCTACCTGGAGGGCCCCTTCTTTACCATGAAGCACGTGGGTGCGCAGAACCCCGCTTATCTTATCGATCCCTCCGAGGAGGTCTTCGATCAGTGGCAGGAGGCTGCGGGTGGTCGCATCGTTAAGAGCGCCATGGCGGCCGAGCGCGACGGTGCCGCTGCTTATGCGGCTGCTCTGAACGCCAAGGGTGTGGTGACCAGCATCGGTCACTCCGACGCCACCTACGATGAGTGCATCGCCGCCATCAACGCCGGTGCCAGCTGCTTTACGCATACCTATAACGGTCAGCGCGGGCTGCATCACCGTGAGCCCGGTGTCGTGGGCGCTGCCATGTCCACGCCCGAGACCTACGCCGAGATCATTTGTGACGGCAAGCACGTAAACCCTGCCGCCATCAAGGCACTGCTGCAGGCAAAGGGCTGGCAGCACACGGTGCTCATCACCGACTGCCTGGGTTGCGGCGGCATGCCCGAGGGCAGCTACACCAGTGGTGGCATGGACGTCATCATGAAGGACAACCTGTGCTGGCTCGCTGACGGCAAGAGCATTGCCGGCTCGGTGCTCACGCTTGCCCAGGGCGTCAAGAACATCGTCGACTGGGGCATCGCCAGCGCCGATATCGCCATTCGCATGGCAACCGAGGTGCCGGCACGCTCCGCGCACATCGAGGATAAGTGCGGCAGCATCATGCCGGGTCGCGACGCCGACTTTGTCGTGTTCGACCATGAGCTCACCCTCGTCGAGACGTATGTTGGCGGCCAGAGCGTCGGCAACGCCTTTACCGAGTAACGATAGAAAAAGACGGCGGGCCCGAATCTGCTCGGACCCGCCGTATGGGTTAAACGCTCAAAAGCACCTTCACAGTTACAGCTTGTTAGCGATCTTCTTTGCCGTGCGCTTGACGCCGGCCACAAGACCTCCCGCAGGATGCTCCTTTTCGTAGGCTAGACGCTTCTCACGCTTGGCGTACTCTTCGACGATGATGTCGCCATACTCGTCTTCGATCTTGTCGAAGAAGTCGACGGCGCCCTTAATTTCCTCGGCGGTCGGGTGTCCCTTTTGGACACCGCCGGCGAGCTTGAACGGCCCCCACGTATCAAAGCCGGGGCAGCCGTAGACACCCATAAAGATGGCCTGCCTCATGCGGCAGATGCCATCGATATCCTTGCCGTACCACTTGTTTTTGCCACCGTAGGTCATAAGGCCAAACACCTTGTCCTGCGGCTGCAGCACGTTCGTGAGCACGCGTGCCATGTCCTTGTCGATCTCGGAGTAATAGATTCCCGTGGCGACACCGATCAGATGATATTCGTGCAGGTTGGGATACTCGTTTTTGCCAAGCGCCTTGACGTCGAGGGTATCGATCTCGGGGTGTGCCTCGACGATGGCGTCCACGAGCTTTTTCGTATTGCCGTGATGGCGCGAGGCGTAGAGGATGATGGTTCGCATAAGAAGGCCTTTCAGCTGTAATTGCATCAATGTCTGTATGGTACCCCGTTACATGGCTGGGATACCGGACGCGTCGATGAACGTGCGGGTTTGTCCTTTGGTCAGGGCCGAGACGGGTTCTTGCGAGCAAAAAAGCAGTTGTTCGAAAGGATGGGCAATGGAATACGCTCTCTCCAACGATTCGATTTCTATTAAGGTGTCCACGGCTGGCGGTTCGTTTACCTCGATTGAGGCCGGAGGTCGCGAGTATCTGTGGCAGGGCGATCCCGCCGTGTGGTCTGGCCAGGCACCGATTTGCTTCCCGATTTGCGGAGGCTTGCGCGACAACAGCGCCATGACGTTTGCCGGGCATCATGTAAAGCTCGCTCGCCACGGGTTTGCGCGCAAACAGGAGTGGAAGCTGCTGAGCCAAGGCGAGAACGAGCTGGCGATGTGCCTGGCTTCGGAGGATAACGCCGCGCTGCTGAGCGATTATCCGTACCCGTTTAAGCTTGTCGCTCGTTATACGCTCGAGGATACCGCCGTGCGCGTCTCCTATGAGGTGACCAACGAGGGGACCGAGGACATGCCGTTCTTTATCGGCGGTCATCCCGGCTTTAGGTGTCCGCTCGATGAGGGCGAGGCCTATACGGACTATGAGTTGCGCTTTGAGAAAGACGAGGCTGCGGAGCTCTGCACCGCCGTTCCCTCGACTGGCTTGATTGACGTGGCAAACCGCTCCAAGAACCCCATGGTGGGAAAGACGCTGCCCCTGTCGCACGAGCTCTTCGATTTTGCGGAGACCATCTTTGACGTGCTCGAGAGCCGTCAGGTTACGCTTTCTAAGAAGGGGGAGGACAAGGGCGTCCGCCTGAGCTTTGAGGGCTTCCCGTATCTCATTGTGTGGAGTAAGCCCGAGGGCGATTTTGTTGCAGTTGAACCCTGGGGCGGCCTCTCGACCTGCTCCGATGAGGACGACGTACTTGAGCATAAGCGCGGCTGCCTTGTCGCCAAGCCCAAGGAGACCATCGTACGCTCGTTCACGATTGAGATTCTGTAATTCCGTTTTGTCGACTCGTATCGCGAGGCACAAGGAGCCTGCGAGATAAGGAGCTAGAAATGATCCTCACCGTTACGATGAACCCGTCCGTCGATACGCGCTATCAGCTCGATGAGCTCATTATCGACGACGTCAACCGCGTGACGCCCGAAAAGACCGCCGGCGGTAAGGGCCTCAACGTGGCCCGCGTCCTGGGCCAGCTGGGCGACGATGTCGTGGCAACCGGCCTGCTTGGTGGTCATATGGGCGCCTATATGGCCGAGCTCATGGATGCCAACGGCATTAAGAATGATTTTGTGCCCATCAAGGGCGAGACTCGCATCTGTCTCAATATCCTTCATGCTGGCAACCAGACCGAGTTGCTCGAGAGCGGCCCGACGATTGCCCCCGAGGAACTCGATGCCTTTACCGCCAAGTTCGCCGAGCTTGCGAGCAAGGCCGATGTCGTTACCATCTCGGGTTCGCTGCCCCGCGGCGTCGAGGCGGACTACTACGCCAAGATCACGGGCATTGCAGAGAACGCCGGCGCCAAGGTGCTGCTCGATACCTCGGGCGCCTCGCTCGAGGCTGCGCTCAAGTCCGAGGTCAAGCCTGAGCTGGTTAAGCCTAACCTGACCGAAATTAACGGCCTTCTGGGCACGAGCTTTACCACCGACGATGTGGACGAGCTCCGTTCCGCGCTCGCCTCTGACGCCCGCTTCTCCGATATCCCCTGGGTCGTCGTATCCATGGGCGCTGCCGGCTCCGTTGGTTTCCATAACGGCCGTGCGTTCCGCGCCAAGACCCCCGATATCCCCGCCGTTAACGCTACGGGCTCTGGCGATTCGACCATTGCCGGCTTCGCACATGCGATTGCTGCCGGCGCCGACGACGAGACGGTGTTGCGTACCGCCAACACCTGCGGCAAGCTCAATGCCATGGATCCCATGACTGGCCACTTGGTCATGGATCGTTGGGACGAGGTTTACAACGGCGTTGTCGTGACCGAGCTGTAGGAGCTTGTGCTGCGGCCCCGGCATCGGTTACTAGCTCATGTCGACGACAAGTGCAGTAGCATTATGCCGGGGCGCGACGCCGACACTGTCGTGTTCAATCCCGACCTTACCCTGGTCGAGACGCATGTGGGTGGCAACAGCGTCGGTAATGCGTTTGCCGAGTAGCCGCCAAAGAAACGATCCGAGAGGGGATTTAGATGATTTACGGTGCATTGGGCGATATCGAGGAGTACCGTGGAATGCTCAAGGGCCTCGACGTGCTGATCGATTGGCTCGAGGAGAACGATCCGGCGAAGCTCGAGGTCGGCAGCCATCCGATTCTGGGCGACAAGGTCTTTGCGAACGTCATGGCTCCCACGACGCGTCCCGAAGCCGAGGCTCACTATGAGACGCATCAGCGCTATCACGACCTGCAGATCGACGTCGAGGGTCGCGAGGCCTTTAAGGTTGCCACGGGCAGCCTGACGCTGGTTCAGGAGTTTGACGAGAAGGACGACTACGATCTGGTCGATTCCGACGCCTCGATCGCCGGCGATCTTGCTGACGACAAGTTTGCGCTGTTTGTTGCCGGCGAGCCTCACATGCCCACGCTCGAGTTCCCGGGCGATGGCGCGCAGCCGGTCAAGAAGATCTGCTTTAAGCTGCTTGCAGACGCTTACTGGGAGGAGTAACGAGCCGCTCGGCTGAGCTGTTCGTTTTGCGAGCGTTATCCCTTGGAGGAACGCGCTTGGGCCCCGCTGATCGCGGTTCCTTTGGGGATTGCGGTTGGCGGGGCTTTCTGTTTTTGAGTAGGGGAGTTGAGGCCGTTACGATACGTGGATTGGCACGCACGCACTCAAAATCGGCAACAAAAAAGCCGTCCGAAGGCGGCTATCTTGTGCAATGGAGCCAGCGACCGGGCTCGAACCGGTGACCCCCGCTTTACGAGAGCGGTGCTCTACCAACTGAGCTACGCTGGCGGCCATGTGATGACGCAACTGAGGCGTCAACGGCTGTCTATGATACGGGACATCGCACATCCGCGCAAGGGTTCTGACGGCTTTTCTCACTTTAAATGCACTAATATTAGAGGTGTGATGTCTGCGGCGTCCATCTGGCGCTTGACCTGCTGTTGAGTTGGTGGCCGACGTCCCGTTCGTATGGGTCTCAGACAGAATGGGGCAGCCATGGCTCAACCCAAGATCCTTCTCACGCGTATCGATGACCGTTTCATTTACGGCCAAGACATTGAGCTGTGGAACGAGGCCGTGGGTTCCAACCTTGTGTTAATCGTCAACGATGAGATTGCGGCTGATTCGCGCAAGTGGGCCCCTATGAGGGTGGCGACACCCGAGGGTGTCTGGACGCGGTTTTTCTCGGTGCAAAGGACTGTCGACATCATTCATACCGCAACGCCGCGCCAATGGATTCTCATCATGGTGGCGTCGCCCACGGATGCACTCGCGCTGGTTAAGGGTGGTGTGCCGATCACCAAGATCAGCATTGGCCATATGCAGGCAGGGGAGGGCAAGCGTCCCGCAACGCCCGCAGTTGCCGTAGACGATGCGGACATCGCCGCCCTCAAAGAGCTGCAAAAGCTCGGCATAGAACTAGAAATCCGCTATCTCCCCAGTTCCGCCCCCGATCCCATCGACAATCTGTTCAACTGATCCCTTGGGGACGGAGGAAAACGGATCATTTTGCCCTTGCGAGGGACGCGCGCGATGCCGCCTGTCAAAAACTATGCCCATTTACTACGTTTGATCGGTTATCGCCGAGCATGTCGAATTTGAGAAAAACAAAACCGCAGGTAGACGGCTCACGCATTTAACAAAAACCGGTGCATGGTCGAGCATCCCGGGCTAAACGTAGTAAATGGGCATAGTTTTGATATGTCACTCATACAGTCACAGCGAAAAAGAGCCCAAAAGATGAAAAACGCCCGTCGGCGGTGTGCCGGCGGGCGTTGCTGTGCGATATGTCGCGTTGTGGGCCTAGTGCCTCATAAAGTGGTATTCGATCACATTGCTGTAGGGATGACCGGGGCCCACGATGCCCTGGGGGAACAGCGCATGGTGCGGCGTGTCAGGATACATTTCGGCCTCGAGGGCAAAGCCGGCGCCCCAACCATAGTTGGCATCGTCTTTGGCGTGTTCGTCGCCCAGCCAGTTGCCGGTGTAGAGCTGCACGCCCGGGGCAGTGGTGTAATAGTCCAGCTCACGGCCGGTCCACATCTCCTCGACGTGCATCGCGCGGCGCAGATTACGGCCGTACTGATAGCCATCGATGCACAGGCAGTGGTCGTAGCCACGGGCCTGCTTAATCTGCGGGTCGTCGGCTTCCATGCCGGGCGCGACGGGGCGCAGCTCACGGAAGTCAAACGGCGTGCCCTCGACCGGAGCGATCTCTCCGGTGGGGATATTCTGCTCGTTGATGGGCAGGTAGTGGGCAGCGTTAGCAACAAAGAAGTGCTCACAGTCCATTCCGGCGTTATGGCCGGCAAGGTTAAAGTACGTGTGGTTGGTCATGGCCACGTAGGTGGCGCGGTCGCTCTCGCAGCCGTATTCGATACGGAAGCAGCCGGTGCGCGTCACGGTAAACACGGCCGTAAAGGTGCGGTTGCCGGGAAGACCCAGCTCACCGTCCTCAAGCGAGGTGGTCATGCGCACGGCATTGTGGACCTCGTCGAGCTCAACGTCCCACACGCGCTTGTGCAGGCCGTGCTCAAGGTCGCTGTGCAGGTTGTTGACGCCCTCGTTGGCCGGCATATGCCAGTCCGTGCCGGCGATGGTGATCGTGGCACCCGCAGTGCGGTTGGCCACGGGGCCGATGGTCGCGCCAAAGCAGGCGGGGTTGTCAAAGTAATCCTCGAGCTTATCGAAGCCCAGCACCACATCGCGCACGTTGCCGGGGATGTCGGGCACGTCGATGCCCAGCACGGTGGCGCCAAAGTCCATAATGCGAACGCAGATCTCGGGCCCGTTGAGGGTGTAACGATGAACGGGGGTACCGCACGGCGCGGTGCCGAAAAGCTCGGAAGTGATCATTTGGTTCCTAACATCGAGGTATTTCCGACAAACTGTAGCGCGAACAGGCGAGATTATCACTACACCCCACTAAAGCAGGGGGTATTTTTCTCAAAAAAGTGATGATTGAGCTGTACGGGCGTTCATTTTTGACACGCACGGGTCTGATACAATTTGTTCGTTACTGTTTGAATGATATGCGCGCAAAGAACGGCGAGGATTCATCGTGATTAAGGCAGAGCGACAGGATAAGGTTCGTCAGCTGCTCGAAGAGCAGGGCACGGTCTCGGTTAAAGAGATTTCTGATACGTTAGGTGTCTCGGATATGACGATCCGCCGCGACCTTGAGGAACTTGCGAGCCTGGGCGAGATCGAACGCGTGCACGGTGGAGCCCGCAGTGCGCAGGGCCGTCCACATGCTATGTTGCGCCATGAGTATTCGCACAGCGAAAAGCGCACCAAGCATGCCGAGGAAAAGTTGCAGATCGCGCGCCGCGCCGTGGAGCTTATCGAGGAAGGCTCGACCATCTTTTTGGGCACGGGCACTACGGTGGAGCAGATGGCCTCGATGCTGCCGGCGTGTCGCCTGCGCATCGTGACTAACTCGCTTTCGGTCTTTAACCTGCTCGAGCCGCGCGAGGACTGTGACCTGTGCCTGGTAGGCGGCATGTACCGTCGCCGCACCGCCGCTTTTGTGGGACCAACGGCCGAGGATACCCTGCGTGCACTGGGCATCGACGCGGCGTTTATCGGCGCCAACGGCATTCTGGATGGCGACGTGTCTACGTCCAATATGGATGAGGGTCGTATCCAGCAGCTCGCCTTTAGCAAGGCCGATTCACGCTATCTGATCGCCGATTCCAGTAAGATCGGCAAGCGCGACTTCTACACCTTCTGCCGCCTGGACAGCCTGGACGCCGTGGTGTGCGAGCCGGGTATTACCGCCGAGGATCGTGCCGCCATCGAGGAACACACGCAGGTCATTTGTTAGCAAGCGCTGCGGGAGATCGGACCAAGTATTCAGTTTGTGGGCTAGACCAGGCGGCCGTAGTCCTGTGACTGATGAAAGACATGGGCGATATAGATCGTATCGCGCTCAAACTTGTAAAGACACACGTATTTGTTGACGGTAAACGATCGATAATTGCGTGCCGCCAGCTCTCGTATGTGGGAGAGGGGCCGTAGGAGCGGCTGCTCGCGAAGCAGGTCAAGCTGATATTCAAACTCAGCAACAAAATTGCCTGCTGCACGTGGGTTCATAAGGATTTGAGCAAGGTATCTGACAATAGCCTCGTATTCATATTGTGCGCTTTCGAGTATTACGACGTTATAGGCCATATTTGTCTCGTATCGCGGTCGCGAAGGAGTCGTAGTCGCTGTAGTCGCCTTGCGATATCTCGTCTTCTGCCAACATCATACGAGACAGCAGCTTGGCTTTGGCGATTTCGTCTTGCATGAGACGATACTGGTCGCTGCTGATGCAGTGCATGGCCTCATAGCCGTTCTTAGTTACGGTGACGTCGCGCTCGGACTCAACAAGCGCGGTAAATGCAGCGGTGTCCTTCATGTCTCGGACGGGCACACAGGTGGGCATAGGTACCTCCTTTGCGTTGGGACACAATTGTACCACGCCTTGACAAGAATTCGGTACCGTCAAATTGTCTCAATCTGTAACGGGTGGGTGTGATCGGAGAGTCTGAGGGTCTTTATGGGTGGAGCAAACGGCGTGACATGCGCTGTTGAATCCGTACGCCCGCTTGCGTTTTCGAGTGAAGAGGCAGCAAAGTTGATTGGCGTAAGCGCGAAGACCCTTGCAAATTGGCGCTGTCCTAGTAAGGGGCCGGAGTACATTCGCCTCGGCAAATCCTCGCGATCCCATGTTCTTTATTGTTACGATGATCATGAGGCTTGGCTGCACTCTCTGCGCCAGCAGGCCAAGGTAAATTGATTGATAGCTGTTGGGCGCGGACAATATCGTTTGGACGGGTATAGCATGGTTCCATGCTCCGCGTTGCTAATTGCGCCGCTGCGTCATTTGTGAAATGGAATGATTGATGATGGAGAGGCGTGAGGTTCTCGGCTTGCCGCTTTTCACTTGGACTAATGACTGCGGCGGCAGAAAAATGTCCTGGCGAACGACTATCGTATAGAACGCAGCGGTGGTTAGATGGGTCTTCGCGGTTTGAGTGGTACATGGATTGTCGGATGTGGGAGACGTGAGAAACCCATGGTTTGGGGCAAGGTTGCTATTCTGACGAGTTTATCTCTTCATCCCTGTGGCAAAATGAGGACATATTGTCCTGTTATCTATCCAGAAGGTGCGTCATGCAATTATCAGCAGATGAGGTAAAGGCCAAGAGACAGGAGCTCGGCTTGACTCAGAAGGAATTCGCCGCTGCCCTAGGCATGGGCCCCAACGGCGAGCGAACGGTGCGCCGCTGGGAGGCAGGCGAAACAAGGCCCACCGCAGCCGAGTCGAAGTACATCTCCACCCTCGGCCATCGCGCCCCCTTTGCACCCGCAGGGGAGGGGAAGCCTGCCTTCACCTTCATCGACCTGTTCGCGGGCATCGGCGGGATCCGCATGCCGTTCCAGGAGCTGGGCGGCAGGTGCGTCTTCTCCTGCGAGTGGGATAAGTTTGCGCAGAAGACCTACCGCATGAACTACGGCGAAACCCCGGCGGGGGACATCCGTGAGGTCGCCGCTTCAGACATCCCCGACTTCGACGTGCTGCTCGCTGGCTTTCCATGCCAGCCGTTCTCGCTTGCGGGTGTGTCCAAGAAGCGCTCCCTTGGTCGCGCTACGGGCTTCGAAGACAAGACGCAGGGCACGCTCTTCTTCGAGGTTGCACGCATCCTGAACGAGAAGCGCCCGAAGGCGTTCCTGCTCGAGAACGTGAAGAATCTGATCAGTCACGACAGGGGCAGAACGTTCGACGTCATCATGCAGGTCCTCCAGGACGAGCTCGGTTACCACGTTCACTACAAGGTTCTGGACTCCAAGGGTTGGACATGCCAGCACCGCGAGCGCATCTACATTGTTGGCTTTCGCGACGATGTGGAGTTCTCTTGGGACGACCTCGACTGCCCGAACAGTGGTCAGAAAGCCGCGGAGATTCTGGAGGAGGATGCGGACGCGAGGTACGTGCTCTCCGACAAGCTGTGGTCATATTTGAAAGCATACAAGGCCAAGCACGAGGCCGCCGGCAACGGGTTCGGCTACGGTCTTATCACTCCATCGGACACCACGAGGACGCTCTCCGCACGCTATCATAAGGACGGTAGTGAGATCTTGGTCTCGCGCGGCGAGGGCGAGAACCCCCGTAAGCTGACCCCTAGAGAGTGCGCGCGCTTGCAGGGATTTCCCGACCGGTTCATAATCCCGGTCTCCGACACACAGGCCTACCGCCAGTTCGGCAATTCGGTGACGGTCCCTGTAATACGGTCGGTGGCCAAGCTCATGATGGGAGCGTGTCAGGATGGATTACGGGGCGCTTAGCAGCTACTTCGACGGCGCGGTCTCGAAGACCCTCGCGGACGTCGATATCGACGCAGGTAGGAGTAATCAGCACGAGTTCAACGGCACGCTGCCGCTGAGGTCGCTGTTCGGTGACGACGACATCCGCGACATCCGCACCACGTTCGCCTACATGTGCGACGAGGCGGAGCCGGAGATGTGCGACGGGACCGTGACTTGGTACGATGCGCGCCGCAAACATCCCACGAGAACCGAGTACCGTCTCTACTACAAGGACAACCCCGCCATCAGACAGGCATCCGCTGGCGACCTCATGGTGGTCGCCAACTCCGATGACCTCGGGCTGCTCATCATCTTCGCTAAAAAAGGCTCGACCATCGAGTCGCAGCTGAGGTGGCTGTTCGGCTTCGAGGAGCCCGACCGCTCGGGCTATGCCGTATCAAAGGGCGAGCGCAACCGTATCGGTGCGGTGGCCTCGCGCATCCTCGGCATGATTGGTATCGAGACGCGCGCTCCCTTGAGCGCGGATATCTACTTGGACGATATGGTCAAGAGGTTTGGACATACGTTTCCGAAGGGCATCGACTTTACGGAGTACTCCATCTCAACCCTTGAAGGTCTCGACTGGGCGGATGACCCCGATCGAAGCCTGCTCGCGTGCTACGAGCGCGAGGAATTGCTGTTCAAGGTGTTTGAGCGCCATCTGCTTGAGAGAGACCTTGCGCCCTATTTGAACGGCCAGCTCGACGTCGACGGCATTCTGAAGACCACCATGTCGACCTTCCAGCGCAGGAAGTCCCGCGCGGGCACAGCGTTCGAGCACCAGCTTGAGTTCCTGTTCAAGGGTAGGGGAATCCGATACTCCGCACAGCCCTACACCGAGGGAAAGTCGAAGCCGGACTTCATTTTTCCGTCAATCGAGTGCTACCGGGATGAGGGGTTCCCCTCCTCGAGCCTTACGATGCTCGGTGCGAAGACGACCATCAAGGAGCGCTGGAGGCAGGTGCTCGAGGAGGCGAACCGCATCGAGCGTAAGCACCTTATCACGCTGGAGCCCGCCGTGAGCGTGGACTACACGAACGCCATGCGTGACAGCAAGCTCCAGCTCGTCATCCCCTCCCAGCTTTTCCCCACCTACACGCCTTCACAGCAAGAATGGCTCATGGATGTGGGAGGCTTCTGCGAGATGGTCGAGGAGAGGCAACGGGTACTTGACTAGGCCGGGACAATAAGAGCGTTGAGGCGGCGCGCAAGCGCATGACCATCCTGAAGGGCTCCGAAAAGATTGTGGCATCGCTAAATCAGTTCGGCGTTGTCCGGCGCGTGAGGCGGGGGCACTACGTGATTGCAGAGCCCATCGAACTGAATGACGAGCTTACGCGGTTTTTGGTCTTTGCCGACATGCTGGTAAACCGGTCGAGTTACCGGACGTTCCTGGAACTGCAGGACGTGGCCGAGTTGTTTCCGTTCGCGTGCCGTGTGAGCAAGGAGGAACTTGTGGCTGACGAGCGGTTCGAGGTGAACAACTTCGGCGGGGAGTTCTCGGTGGGGGTACGGGAGTAGGAGAGTACAGGTCACTCCTACGACGCAACACCTTTGCCACGCGTGAAAAGCATATCGTCAATCGAAAGCTGCAGGATTTGCAGTTTACCCTGCTCCTCGGCTGGTATCAGCGACGAATCGAGCTTCTCCTTAAGGACTGCGACTATGTACTGGCAGTTGATTGTGCTGGCGCGTGCGATTATGTCACGCAACACCTTACCCTCGATGTTTTCAAGGACGTCATGCACTATGAAGCGCGGAGTCTTGATGCCCTTTGATTCTGCAAACTGCTGATACGCTAAATCAAATGCGGCGATGAGTGACTTGCGTGTGCCCGTGCTGGAGCCAGCGGTATCACGTATTGCAACGGGGAACTTGTTCGACTCTTCATAGTAAACGAGCAGCGGCGATTCGTTGTTGAACTCCCTGGCAAGCGGAGTGAAGAATGCGTTAAACGCAAGCATCATTGCAGCAAAATCGTTGGATTGCGGCTCGTCGCCATCATCAGACGAGCCAAGCGATGCGATTTTTCCCTCAATGCTGGTCTGTTCTACCTCAAAGCTGTTGAGCGTATCTATTACTTCTCGGCATTTGCCGATACTGCTCGAAAGCTCAACTAGGCGTGCCTGAAGCGACTCGTACTCATCGATGAGGTCTTGCTCCACCAATGACATGAATTGGCTGTTCTGCGATGACAGTTGGCTGATTTCACGTTGCACAGATGCACGCTCGGCCTTCAGTTTTTCTGCCACACTCGCGAAATAGGCAATCTTGTTGTCGCAGAGCTGGTTGTTGAATGCGACCATCTCTTCGAAAGTTGCATTCACCATCGGGATCATCGAACAGACTTCCTCGAAAAACCGTCTGCTCAAATTAACGTCGGCTTGTCTACCGCGCTCTTGCATAGCAGTCTGCAGGGCCTCTTCATTTCGTTGCAGCCTGTAGTCTATGTCTGAGAGTTGCAGTGTCAGAGATGCGTATCGGGTGCGTGTAGCCGCGATTTCATCGCGGTTGGCCCTGTAGACATCGGCGTCGATGATGCTGTTGAGCTTGCACTGGACTTCTTCATGCTCGGCTTCGAGCCCTGCAAGTATCTGCTGCTGCTCGCTGACCGTATCGACGTTCTGGACTTTCTTATAGCGTTTGATGGACTCACGCGTCTTGTTCAAGTCCTTGTTGAGGTCGTCACGCTTTTTGTCGAGCGCCGGATCTGAGATGCCGAACAGAGCGTTGTAGACACTCCGGTAGATGGATGTGCTGCCGCTGGGAACGGTTTTGAGGAAGGAATTATCATCCCCGCCTACGGACACGCGGACAAATGAATTGATCAATTGGCGAAACGTGGGCACATTCGCTTCGTTCCCGAAAAGCAAGACATTGAGTCGTTGCTGGTAAGCTTTCTGCCCCATCTTTTCGCCGTCAATGTAGTACCTTCCATTCGGGAAGAGGTCGATTGTGAGAATCACGTCATCGCCATCGGGAAAATCCGATGTCAGTGTCATGTCGACGGCGATCTTGTTTGTGACGATGAAATCGCGTAGCTCCTCGGTCACCGTGCCCGTGTCGGCGTCTGTGTAAATGAGCTTCCTGTCCTTGGCGCCCATTGCGATATCAATGAGCTTGAGGAAGGTTGTTTTTCCAACGCGATTGTGCGATTCGGAGTCCTCGGTATCGACGATGAGGTTGGCACCCTTGTGGAATAAGACCTCGCGAACTATTTCGTCAGTTGTTGTCTTGCGAATTCTAAGCGACTTGATGAACATGTAGCCCTCCCTTCTCGTCTATTGACACGCGTCCGAGGAGGAAGAGAAAGTCCAAAGCCATGACAAAGAAGTCGTAGCTCACTTCTTTCTTGACCAGAGTGTTCGCCGTTACCTCATAGAGTTGACCGGCGTCCAAGCCTGGGTTCTGGTCGATGTAGCCATCCAAGGCGGCAGCGATGTAATAGACCGTGCTCGTCGGCTCATTATTGCGATCAAGCAGCAGCATCGTCATCACCTGGCCTCAGAAGGACTCTGCATTTTGCCACGGCAACGGCAATCAACGCAACGCAGAACTGGTTGATGATTTCTTCGGGGACCTCGTCAGCCTGAAAGCCTGCGTCATTCACAATCATGTTATAGATCTCGTTCTCGATGAGCTTGAGCTGTGCATCGCCGTTTCCTATGCACAGCTTGCCGTCATCGCGAACGTCTGCCACATTGACAAACATCTTGTTCAGCCTTTGGATGATGGCTTCGCTGTCGGGGAATTCCTTGATCACGCTGTCGAGACGAGCGTAGTTCTCAGAATACTCGTTGATGATGTTTAGGTAACGCGGTGCGTGGTTGTAAATCAGCTTCTTCTCTATAGGAGGCGGAGGCGTAAGGGGGAAATCTTCGCCCGTTGGCTCAGTCGACGAAATCATGATTTGCAGGAGTTTATACATGAGCGTCTTTGTAAGCGGCCGGTGCGGGCCAGACGAGACGGGCTGGTAGATGTTTATGTCATGTGAGTCATAGCTATTGGAGTCGCCGGTTATGTTCGTGGCGACCTTTCCAATTGCGCTCTGGCTTGTCTGCGTTGGCTTATCGCGAAGCATGGATGTTCGCCGAGTTGTTGCTGCCTACGACGTTTGTGGCAACTTTACCTGTAGCGGTCTGCGAGTTGTCGCTTAGACTCTTTTTGATTGACTTGATCTCTTGCTTGTTTTGGAGCGAGATGACGGCGGCGGCGATGGATGCGATAGACGCGATAATTCCAAGGATAAGGTTCACAGTCTCCATCTTGCCTCCCAAATGTCAAGTCCAATATTCTAGACCATTATCGAGCGTTCGCTCGTTGCGTTGCCTCTAATTCTTGCTAATGGTCACAAACTGCCGAACGGACTGGATGACCTCACTTTGTGACCGACCTTTAGCCTATTTGCATGGTTAAGGGACGGTTCGTTTGTGCTGGCCTATGTCAATCGAAAGGCAGGCCGACATGGACGGAGACGACCATAGCATCGACGACGAGGAAGAGGTCGCAGCGCAGGCGGGCGGCCAAGAAGGGGTCGCGCAGGCGGAAGAGCCGCAGGCAGTGGACTCGGAGAGGGGCTACCAGGCGCTTCTCGCCAAGCAGGAGGCTCGCATCAAGGAGCTTGAGGGGCAAGTGGCCGAGGCTGCCAAGAGCGCCGAGGTGGCGGACGCCCTGCGCGGCGAAATCCAGCAGGTGAAGGCCAGGCGGCCGATGAGCGCATCGCCTTCGCGGCAGACATGGCGACGTTCGCAACCATGAACCTGACCCACCTCTTCTACTCATGCACGGCGCTGGAGGTGGTCTCCGGTTTGGGCAACCTCGCAGGTGTCAAGTCGTGCGGTTCGCGTTCGCTTCGCGCTCGTCGCCCGCCGAGCTGGACTTCCGAGGCTTCGACCCGTCTGCGCTCACCGACCTGACCTACTGCTTCTCGGGGTGCTCGTCGCTGGTGACGATCTACGCCGACGCCACCTGGGCGCTGCCTTCGAGCGGGGTTTCGGACTCGCAGTGCTTCTATAACTGCTACAAGCTGACGGGCGGCAACGGAACCACGTATGCAAGCAGCAGGACGGTTTATACCCACTTCCGTATCGATACGACGGCTACGCCTGGTTACCTGACTGTCTCTGCTTGACATGCTCTTTGGCTACGGTATTTGCGTCAGTCTGGGTAATATCCGAGAACATTTCATCAACGATGCGGACATGGCATTCATAAGCTGCATACCTGCTGGACCTCACCGCATTTTCCGCTTCCTGCAGGCGTGTTGCAGCATCCCTGAATCGGGATTTTGCCGCCATTTGCCCCATGATGGAGTCTGGGTGGTTGTCACTGAGTACGTCTGCGTCTCTCAGTTCTATTTCCGCACTTGCAATGCGTTCCATAAGCAGATTGTATTGGGCATCGCCGACCTCAGACAGGCAGAGCACAAGGTCTTTAAACGCTGCTGCGGTCAGCATTCGATTGAGCACTGCCCTGCAAGCTTCTGGCTCGGCATTCGCCTTCGCGACCATATCATTCACGAGGTATTTTTCCCATTCCTCATGGTCTCCGCCGTTGCCGCCAGACTGTTCCGGAAGCCACTCCGCACTAACTTTTCTCGTCATACGCTCGATGGACAGAACAGCCTCGCCGCTGAGACCAAGGAAGTCAGCAATATCTTGGAGCTCGTACGTATCACAATCGGTCTCCCCGATGAGAAAACCTACTGGCTTTCCGAATATGTCAGCCAGATCTACGAGGTCATCCCATTGAGGAAACTGATCTCCTTTTCGAAATCGGCTGATCTTTCTCGCAATCGCCTTGCGGCCGTTCTCCCTTTCCACTGCATAGCGGTCATCGGCTAGCGAGGCATCATCGGCACCGTTACGCTTTTGATAGAGCAGACGCGCAAGGCCGATATTGCTAATGCCTCTGCGCCCCTTTTCTATTTCATAGCTTTCCATCAAACCGCTGAGTCTCTTTGGAAAAATGTCCTTAGGGCGATCTTTGCGGACGTACATTGTCTTAATCATTCCTCATTAACAACAGATAAGACAATTATAGGACATATACCGTCTTATTTACCGATGGCATGATAGCACTGTCGAAAGTGAGCACCCCAGTGGAAGCGGTGCTGAAGTGAAAGAAAGTGAGGAAAAGGCAATGACGACTTGGGACTATGCGCAATTGTCGCATCTGGCGAAAGAGCTCGGTGGGCCTCAGGCGCTGATCAGCAATATCAGAGCGGGCGGGATTTCCGTTGGAAGAATCCAGGGTGGAGTAATCGGTTCTGTAGCCACGCTAGTCGCAGGTGGAATCGGACTGTATGCCTACGACAAGCACCAGAGGAAGATCGCTCTTGCTGAACAGAGTGCAACCATTCTCAAGGCGAACATCGAAGTATACGAAGAGGCACATTCGTCAACAGAAGTTGATGAGGCTACGAGAGAGACGCAACATAGTGAGGAGGAAACGGTAACTGAATCCAGTGGCGGCGAAGAGGCCTAGCCACCAGATTCATTAGACAGCCACTACCACGAGGAGCCCCGGTATGTACCAGGGCTCCAATTCGTTCTTATACCTTGCAGCGGATACTTAGATCTCTCGGGACTTGCAGTAGAGCGGGTCGCCCTCTCCGACCAGCACATCCCACCGCCATTGCGGGGTCTCGGTGCCGGACTGGCAGAGCGCATCGAGGGGCATGACTTTTTGCTCGGGCGAGCAGGGGCAAAGGTCTGCCTTGATGTGGGCCATGTCTTCGGCCTGGCCGGCGAGCTTTTTTATCCGGGGACCATGCTTTCGGCACGCGATCCCCCATCCTCAACCTCCCAAATCAAAAACTCAATCTGTAACACCTAGACTCGATTTGAGCAGATATCTGTTACAGATTGAGACGTTTCGGCAGAGTGATTCCCGTTTGTCTTGATTTGTAACAGGTAGAGGCAAAAAACTCGACTTGATGTTACAGATTTAGACAAACGGCTGCCGACCCGCGCGAAAACAAAAAGGCCGCATGCGAACCCGTGGAGGGATTCGCATGCGGCCGACAGGGGGTATGCGGCGGAAACTAGGCCATAAGCAGGCCGGTCTCCGCGACGTTCTTGTACCAGTACGCGCTCGCCTTGGGATAGCGCTTCTGGGTCTCAAAGTCGATGTAGAACAGGCCGTAACGCTTGTTATAGCCGTTGGTCCAGGAGAACTGGTCCTGTAGCGACCACACAAAGTAGCCGTCGACGTTCACGCCGCCGTCGATCGCCTTGAGGATCCACGCGAGATGCTGGCGCATGTAGTCGATACGAGGGGCGTCGTTGATAAAGCCATCCTCGAAGTCGTCCTTATAGCCCATGCCGTTCTCGGTGATGTAGATCTTCTTGTAGTTGGGGTAATCGTTCTTAATGCGCAGCAGCAGGTCGTAGAGGCCCTCGGGATAGATGATCCAGTCCCAATCGGTGGTGGGTACGCCTTCGCGCACGCATGACTCGCCCACGCCCTTGAGGAACCAGCGCGAGGAGCCCTTGTCGCCGGTGCCATTGTGGTTGATGTCGTTTTCGCCCTCGGCGGCACGCAGGAACTGGCACTTGTAGGTGTTGACGCCCAGGCAATCGTTGTAGGGGAGTGCGGCGGTCAGCGCGGCGATGTCCTCGTCGCGGACGTCGAGCTCGCCGCCGGCGATATGGGCCAGCTTGGTCGCAGCCTCCATGGTATCGGCTGCATAGTGGCCGCGGAAGGTGGCGTCGAGTACCCAGCGGTTGTTGATGACGTCGGCCATGCGAGCTGCCTCGCAGTCGGCGGCGTTGTTGGGGTCGAGGGGATACTTGGGCTCCAGGTTCTGGACAATGCCGATCTCGCCCTCAAAGCCGCCCTCATGGAAGGCGACGACAGCCTTGGCGTGGGCCACCATCATGTTGTGCATGAGCTGGAAGGCCTTGTCCAGGCGATACTTCTCGCCGTGCGGCCAGTTGCCGACGATAAAGCTGCCCTCGGCGGTCGCGGGGATCTCGTTAAAGGTAAACCAGTGCTTGACCTCGGTGAACTCGGCAAAGCAGAACTTGGCGTACTCGACAAAGGCGTCAATCGTCGTGCGCGTCAGGAAACCCTCGCCGCCGTTCTGGTAAAAGGCCTCGGGCGTATCGAAGTGATCGAGCGTGACATAGGGGATAACGCCAGCTTTGTTGCAGGTGGCGAAAAGCTCGTGATAGAAAGCGACACCCTCGGGGTTGATCTCGCCAGTGCCACTGGGGAAGATACGGCTCCAAGCGATGGAGACGCGAATACCGTTGATGCCGAAGCGCTGGCACAGGTCGATATCGACCGGGTACTTGTTGTAGAAGTCGCTTGCGGGATCGGGGGAGAAGCGACCCTGGGCTGCCAGGAAATCGTCCCAGGGCACTTTGCCCTTGCCGTGCGTACGGGTCTCGCCCTCAACCTGGTAAGCAGCGGTGGCGCCGCCAAACACAAAGCCGTCGGGGAACTGCATGGGGTTGGTCATGAGTCATCCTTTCTGTGGGATACGAATAGGGAGAGGTGCCCGAACTGGGGATCCGGGCACCAACAGAGGGAGGAACTAGTCGAGGTTCTCGCGGAGCCACTTGATGGCGCCAGCGGGGTCACGAGTAAGGTCGATATATTCCTTACCGCGCGGGGCGAGCAGCTTAATGCCCAGGCGATCGGTGTCGGCCTTCATGTCGTTGTAGTAGCTACGGACCTGCGGGGCGAGCACGATGACGTCGTACTGATCCATGATGGCGGTGTGCTGGCCATAGGCGCCTGCGGAGGAAGCGATGTTCTCTCCGGTCTGCGCAGCACCTTCCTTGATGGCGTTGGCAAGCATGGCAGAGGTGCCGGCGCCGGCGCACAGGACGAGGACCTTCAGACCGTCGACATCCTTCTTAGCGGATGCGTCGGCGGCGGGCTCGGGCTGATCGGCGACAGGCTTGCTGTCGGCGGCAGCGGCGGTCGGCTCGACAGCGGGCGCAGAGGTGCTGGCGGCGATGGTGGCAGCACCATCGGACTCGAGACCCAGCTCGGCGGCGCGCTCGGCCTCTTGGTCGCAGAGCAGCTTATCGTACGCCTTCAAGAACGGCAGGTAGATGATGGCGTCCAGCAAGATGATGATTGCGACAAATACCAGGGCGATAAGCTGGAAGTTTGTGGTGATGAAGATGCCGATGGGGGCAGGGGTAGCCCAAGGCACCACGAAGGAGAAGCCGTTCATGCCCACGTTGTCGATAAAGAACTTGGCAACGCTTACGTTGACGCAGCCGGCGGCAACAAAGGGGATGAGCATGTAGGGGTTAAGGATCATCGGCGCGCCAAAGAGCAGCGGCTCGTTGACAGCAAAGGCAACAGGAACAATCGAGGCCTTACCGACGGCTTTGAGCTGCTTGGACTTCATAAAGAGAATCAGCAGAAGCGGCACGATGAACGTGGCGCCGGTGCCGCCGAACTCACCCACGAGCGACATGTTAAAGGTGAGGGAGTGGGCGGGGTGACCACCGGCCAGCAGAACCTGCAGGTTCTCGGCCTGGTTGGCAAGACGGATGGGGTCGATGCCCGGCTGGACAATCGAAGGACCATGGACACCGATGAACCAGAAGAACGCGGTGGCTGCCTGGATAAGGATAAGGCCAGGATAGGTTTCTGCTGCAGTGAAGAGCGGGGAGAGCAGTTTGATGAGCAGCTCGGAGAACGGAACGCCCATGAGGTTGCGCACGACGACATCGATGATGCCGCAGATGATGACAGCGCCGCCAAAGGGGATGATGTCGCGGAAGTTCTGAGCGATGGCGCCCGGGACCTCCTTGGGCAGCTTAATGGTCAGATCGCGCGAGACGCAGAACTTATAGACCCACACGGTAATGAACGCGGCGATATAGGCCGAGAACAGACCGCGCGTACCCATGCTGGTGCAATCGAAGACCGAAAGCTCGGAGCCGTCGAACTTGGTGGTGAACTGCGTAACAGCGAGCAGCAGCATGCTGCACTGGGCGGCCACCATGGTGGAGCCGTCGTTGAGCACCTTGCCGGCGGGCATGCGACGGTTCATGGAAGCCGTAAAGTTCTTGGCAGTGGTGCCGGCAACCATGATGCCCATGACGCCCATGGTGAAGTTGTACAGCTTGTTGCACCAGTCGATGAGCGGCTGGGGCAGCGTGATGCCGACTACGCCGGGAAGGGTGGCAATGAGCAGAAAGATCGAAGAGGTGAGGACGATGGGCATGCACCCAAGGAATCCGTCCTTAATGGCCTGGAGGTAGATGTTCCTCGAAATCTTCTCAAAGAACGGTTGATGCTTTTCGAGCATCTTTACGATGGCGTCCATAGAGCTCCTTTGCTGCTTAATGCGCGATGCATGTGGATGGAACTGGTCGTCGATGGATGGTCAGGACTGCCCGGAAACCTTCCTGCTTAAGGAAGGCATTGCGAAATGACAACGTAGGACATTTCGTTAATGACAACGTAAGACATTTTTGGAAGAGCAACAAGGATATACGGGTGAGTGGTCGATATTGTCCGGTAAACGGTTGATTTATCAGTCAGGCAGGTAGTGTATGCTAGAACGCAAAAAACAAGCGATAGAGAACCGAGTGGAGAAGCAGTGGCAACGATGGACAAGAAAAACGTCTCGATGAACGATGTGGCGATTGCCGCGGGTGTTTCTCTCAAGACGGTTTCGCGTGTGATCAACGAGCCCGATAGCGTGCGAGAGTCGACACGCGATAGGGTCCATGCTGCCATGGAGACGCTTGGGTTCCGGGCGAACTTTGCCGCGCGTTCACTCAAGTTGGGCCGTTACGGGTGCATCGGCGTGGTGATGTTCCACTTGTCGGGCGGCGCCGTGGACATGATTGACGGTATCGCCGATGCCGCCGAAGAACGCGGCTTTGCGCTCACGATGATTAAGAAGCGCGCGGGGGAGAAGATGACCCTTGCCGAAGCGGCGCGCAGGATGTCGCAGCTTCCCGTCGACGGCATGATCTTCAACCTGCGTCAGATGGTCGATGACTTTGATACCTTTGAGGCGCCGAAAGACCTCAAGACGGTGATTATCACGCCGATGGAACATCCTACCTGCTCTACCGTTAGTGACGATCAAGAGGACGGTGCGCGCATGGCGTGCGAGTACTTCTTAAATCGCGGGCACAAGAACGTGTATTTCGTTTCTGGTAAAAAAGAGTCGCTGTCGAGCCAGTGCCGTATGAAAGGTTGGCGTGCGGCACTCGAGACGCGTGGCATTGAGCCGCCCGAGCCTCTGCAAGGTGATTGGAATGCGGATAGTGGCTATGCCGCGGGCCTTGTGCTTGCCGATAAACCCGATTGCACGGCGGTCCTCGCTGCTAACGACTGCATGGCAAACGGCGTGATGATGGCTCTACGTGACAAGGGTCTGAGTGTGCCCGATGATGTGTCCGTGATCGGCTTCGACGATGAGCTCTACAAGACGATTCCCAACTCGATTCTGACGTCAGTGAAGTTCCGTCACCGCGAACTGGGCGTCCGTGCGCTTAATGAGGTCGTCGCAGGTCTGGAAGCCCCGAGCTCCAGAAGCCGTACGCTCGTCTCGGGTGTGCTGGTCGAGCGTTCCAGCGTAAAGGACCTGCGGGTGTAGGGTTTTTCGGCCCGTTTGTCTCAATCTGTAACAGTTAGGACCGAAAAACTCAGCTAAATATTACAGATTGAGATATTTCTGCTCGGGCGTTCTGTTTGTCTCGATCTGTAACAGCTGGGACCCAAAAACTCGGCTAGATGTTACAGATTAAGATGAACAGGAGGACGGGTGCGGTCTAAACAAAATGGCCCGCGCATCACGCATGAACTGCCTCCCATTTCTTGGACATGAGAAATGGGAGGCTTTCTTTATGCGC
>UQLJ01000027.1:0-29486 GCA_900541825.1 uncultured Collinsella sp. | reverse complement strand
CCTCGGTGAACTTCGCCGGGTCGTCGAGCGCCAGGTCGCCGTAGACCTCGTCGGTTGAGACGTGGTGGTAGCGGATTCCGTGCTTGCGGACGGCCTCCAGCAGGCGGAAGGTGCCCTCGACGTTGGTGCGCAGGAACGGCTCGGGGTCGGCGATGGAGTTGTCGTTGTGGCTCTCGGCGGCGTAGTGCACGATCGCGTCGTGGCCGGGGACGATGCGGTCCAGCAGCTCGGCGTCGCAGATGTCGCCCACGACGAGCTCCACGCGGTCGGAGGGCAGGCCCGCGATGTTCTCGGGGTTGCCGGCGTAGGTCAGCTTGTCCAGGACGGTCACGTGCACGCCGGGGTGGTTGTTGACCACGTAGTGGACGAAGTTGCTGCCGATGAAGCCGCAGCCGCCCGTGACGATGATGTTTTTGGGGGAGAAGGTCTCCTCTGCCATGTTCGAATCTCCTTGTTCCTAGTACTCGCGCGGGCTGTTGACGATCTCGCCGGCGGCGACCTTCTTCAGGTGCTGCCCGTAGACCGACTTGCCGTATGCCTTCGCGGCCTCCTCGAGCTCGGCGGTGGTGATCCAGCCGTTCTCCCAGGCGATCTCCTCGGGGACCGAGACCGGCAGGTCCTGCGAGTGCTCCACGGCGCGGACGAACTCCGCCGCCTCGTGGAGTGACTCCATGGTGCCGGTGTCCAGCCACGCGTAGCCGCGTCCCAGGGTGACGACGGACAGCGTCCCCTCCTCCAGGTACATCTGGTTGAGCGTGGTGATCTCGAGCTCGCCACGGGCCGAGGGCTGCACCCTATGGGCCTTGGCGGCCACATCGCCCGGATAGAAGTACAGGCCGGTGACGGCATAGGAGCTCTTGGGCTCGGCGGGCTTCTCCTCGATGGAGACGGCCCTGCCCTCGCCGTCGAACTCCACGACGCCGAAGCGCTCGGGGTCGTCCACGTGGTAGCCGAAGACCGTGGCCCGGCCCGACTCGGCGTTCTGGACGGCGCGCGTCAGGTGGCGGGACAGGCCGTTGCCGTAGAAGATGTTGTCGCCGAGCACCAGGGCGCACGGCTCACCGCTAATGAAGTCCTCGCCGATGGTGAAGGCCTGCGCCAGGCCGTCGGGGCTCGGCTGCTCGGCGTAGGACAGGTTCACGCCGTAGCGCGAGCCGTCCCCGAGCAGGCGCTCGAAGTTGGGCAGGTCGGTCGGCGTTGAGATGACCAGGATGTCCCGGATGCCCGCCAGCATGAGGGTGGACAGCGGGTAGTAGATCATGGGCTTGTCGTAGACCGGCAGCAGCTGCTTGGAGGTCACGAGCGTGAGCGGATAGAGACGGGTGCCAGAACCGCCGGCGAGGATGATGCCTTTCATTGTGCTATTCCTTTCCAAGTTGAGTCATTGAGTGTCTTTTCCAGAACAGTCGCGCTGCGCATCTGCTCATTTCCCTCGAGTAAGCACTCGCTTGGTCAGGGCAAGCATGTCTCGCGCCGAATGCCTGTTCAGTACCAAATAAGCTACGTAAAGCGTCAAATACCCCACGACGGCAACAAGCGCGGGCGCGCAAAGCGCTAGCGCCACAAACGCGGCGGTGAGCACGACCTCTTCGATAGGAGCGGGTGTTGCGGAAACCCCAATTTTTGAGTTCAAGTGCCGTTCCGACCAAAGGGAACGGCAAACGATGCATGCGACCGTGCCAAGTAGGACGGCATCGAGCGATCCGATCACGTAAACGCCAATGGTGCAAAGCGCTATGCTGCCCGCTAGCGTGCAAAGATTCACCTTGAGGAGCGTACGCTCCTCCCTCAGGACCTTGAAATACGTGGTGCAGCACAGGTTCATCTTCGTGTCGAACACGCAGACGGGCAGCAGAATCGCGAAATAGTGCATGGTGTTGGCGTATTGCGGAAGCCAGAGGGACAGCACCCATGCCATCGGGAAATAAAGAAGATAGACCACAGGAAACGTCACCTCCATCATGTCGCGAACGAAGCAGTAGAAAGCTCTTCGTTCTCCCTCGGTGCCCTGCCTAAGCGCCGGGAACAGCACCATGCTCGCCTGCGATACGAAGGTGATGAAGAAGTTCACCATCGAGAGCCAGAACGACACGCGCCCGAAGGCCTCAATTCCCCAGGCGTTGTCTACCAGCGCGCGCGCAACACCCAGGACGAGCATCGAGGCCACGTTCGATATCATCAGCGCGAAGCCGACCTTCATACTCAAAAGGCTCAGCCTGGCGGCCTCCGTCAAGGACAGCGCCCCGGCCGCGAAGAAATCACGGGATCGAACGATGCAATAGGCCAGCGAACAGGCTTTCGAAATTAGATAGGCGAAGACGTAGGGCTCGAAATCAGGGACCCGGATAAATACCATCACGAGGATGATGGCCAGGAACACCAGGCGGTCGATCATGGTGGAATACGAGAAGAGCTTGGTCTCGTTCATCGACTGAAAGATATAGCCAAGGAATCCGGCAAGGTTATAGAGCACGGTATAGAGGGCGAACGCCAGTAGGACGAACGAGCGCTGCGCTTCGGGTGCCCAAACAACAGCGATGACGGTGATGAAGGCAGCCACGACGAGCTGGAATGCCATGCCGAAGCGGAACTGAGAGTTCACAGCTCGCTTGTCTATCTCGCTTCTCGTGTTACCGCCCTCGATGAGGTAGATACCGTCGTTGAGACCGAGCATGAAGAAGCCAGAGTAGCCCGCGTAAAAAATAAACAGCTGCCAATATCCGTACGTCTCGACGCCGAGCACCTTCGGCACGAGCAGTGACATAGCGACGCTCGCCAAGAACGAGATGCCCTGGGCCGCGAACGCGACAACCATGTTGCCCGCCAGAGACCTATAGTTCATGCCTATCCCCTAGCTCATCCAGCAGCTCCCCAATGGAGTGCTCGTCTAGCGGACGATAGAGCTGTTCGATATGCGTTTGCACGAAACTCATATCCACCTTCGAGTAGTCGAGTGCGAGGAGCTGATCGATGACGTCCTGGCTGAAGCGTTTCTTGATAGGTTTTGCCGGCACACCCCCAACGATCGTGTAAGGTTCCACGTCCTTGGTGACGACTGCTCCTGCTGCTACGATCCCTCCCCGGCCTATATGGACGCCGTCCAAGATGGTCGCGCCGTAGCCAATCCAAACGTCTTCTTCGACGACGATACCGCCGTTACCGCATGCCTCATCGTAAGTTTCCTCCAAGACAAAGCGGCGCAGAGGAAACGTCGTGAAATGGTCGATGGGATGGTTGTCGTGAATAACGAAAGTCACATTTGGCGCAATCGAGCATAATTCGCCAATGGCGAGCTTGGGCTGCTTGGACGCCGTAAGAACGTTGATTTCCCCGTAGGAGTAATCGCCAATTGTGACATTGTCGAGCCCGATTGCCCAACGCCCGAGTTGTGTTCTGTTATGCCCATTGGCTTTGGCCCACTTCAAAGAAGCGGTTAAATGCCTAATTTTCGTTCGGATTCCTATCATATGAAGCCCTAAGTTTTATTAAACCAATATTGAATTGCTGGTAAGGAGCGGAACTAACACCGTGTTTAGGTTCATGCTCATCAAGACCAACAACGTGACGCCCATGAGGGCAATGCCCAAAAGACAAGCAACGCCAAACAAGTCAGCCTGCTCTTTTCGGATGTTGCTACCCCCGGCGTAGCCAACCGAGTTGACCGCAACAAGGTAATAAATCAAGAATTGCGAAGTCTCTATGCGGTAAATGTTGGATGCAACGCCAACGAGGGGAATCAATGCGAGACAAAACAGGTTCGCATTTAGAATCACCCGGACGGCATTCGAATCTCCCCTGGTCTTTTTCAAATAAAGGCCAAACGCCATCCAAGCAAGAGAAGGAACGGCCAGACGAATAACATTGGCAAATCCAGAGCCGTCAACGCCGCCAACCATATTAAGTCGTGCGGAGACGCCCAGAAGAGTTGCAATTTGAGTCAGTAAACTGGTTCGTGTCACCACAATTAGGCCAAGAAAAACAAGAATGCACAACTTTCGAGCGTCACGATGCGATAGCTCTTTGGCAAATAGCAGCAATGCAAAGAAGAGAACAGCCGCATGGAAGCTGAAACCAATTAAACATGCAAAAAAGAAAACAGCCGCTTTTTTCTTCAGACCACCTTTGGCCTTTGATACATAGAGATATCCAATCAGAACAAAGGAGATGGCAAGTGAAAACCTAAGCTGTACTGCATCCATGCAAAAAGGGAAAATCGAATACAGGGCCAAAAACAAACCTGGCCTCTTCGTTAAATTCCAGCCGCATAGACCAATAGAGACTAGATAGAAAGTTCCGACGAGCAGCTTCAACTGAAATAGCGTCGCGCCGCAATCCGATAAGAACTTGATTAACAGACTGTAACCAATTCCCTTGTCCTGCGCTAAAGTCGGGTTCATCAAATGCAGGCTGTAGTTGAAATCGTCAGCCAGTCCATTGCTGAAAACGAATACAAACCAAAGAAAAATCAAAAGGGCGAGGAAGGGTACTTTGCTCTTCTGGAACACCAATGCCGTTAAATCAAGAATAAGGAGGCCAGCCACAAGAATCATTTTGAAGATACTCCCGTTCTTCGCGTTCCCATACGGCTCTGCAAGCCATCGACAATTCCATGCATAAGCCTCGATATCTTTGAAGCCTTATTGTCTTCTAGCAATAGAGCCTTGAAGAATTCCTGCGATATTTCTCGCACGCACTCTGCGCTGCTAATTTCACCCTTCTTCGTCAATAGAATCTTGTTTCTGGCTATGTAGTACTTGCGAAAACTGCTGTGGTTGGTGATGTGAATTACCTTGCCGAGAATCCGGACGCACCGCATGTCTCCAAGTTCATGGGACAGCGAAGTCGCAGGGTCAATGACCACGCGATAGCCGGCTCTACGAAGTCGAATGCAGAAATCGCGATCAACGCTGTCGATGAACAATGCCTCGTCGAAACCGCCGATCTTCCTCCAGGCATCAATGCTCGTCAACGACGCGCTGGTAATCGTCCATTCGACCTCGTAGGGCCCGTCTTGCGGCAAATCGTAATATCCCTCGTTACCCGCGTAAGAAATCCAAGGTGCCGCAATCCCAACGTCTTTGGCCAAATGCGCCGCCAGCTTCTCCACCAAGCCATCTTCGCATACCGAGTCCTGATCGAGCGTCAATACGGCGGTGCAGCGCTTCTCGTCTGCGGCAGTACATCCCATGTTGAGAGCGGCCGCAATGCCTTTGTTCTCCCCCAGGGGAACAAAAATGGCATTGTCATATTCACGGCAGAGCGCTTCCACCCCGCTCGTCTCATTTGAGCCGTTGTCCACGACAAAAACGTGTTCCACCTGTTCGGCTACAGCGGACAGACATTCCGAAAAGCGCGCAAGTTCCGGGTTGTAGGTAACGATGCAGGCCGCAATGCCCCTCATCAACGCCTCCTTAGGGCGACAATGAGGTTCACAAGGCTAATTTTCTCGTTGGCCATCGGCCCCTTCTTAATCAATTGCGCTATAAGCGGAAGCGGCTTTCGCTTTTCCATGGCATTAACGGCAACCTCGCGTGCCGCAATCTCCTCATCGAGTCGGTCAAGCGTACCGGAATCCAGCTCGTTGGCGCAGTACTTTCTACATGCCTCAATATGCTTGAGCTGATGCCTTCTGCCTTTAATGTGCTGCTCGGGGTTTGACAGTCTCAACTTCAGAGAATAGGTGGGCGTGGACGCGTTGCTCCTGTGAACCCTGTGCAGGACAAGCGCCTTTCCGCCGACGCGGTAAAATCCTCCCTTGGCCGCCGCGAAGAGCCCGAGCGGCGAATCGTACACGAGGTCCTCGCGCTCGATGATGGGAGTCATTTCATCCATAAAGGAGCGCTTCACGCCAAGCGTCAGGCCGCTACTGAGCATAGATGAAACTTGCTGGTCGAATTCAACCTTCCATACCCCCTTCTCCGTGCGCCTGAGCGAGGTCTGAAAGGTGTTGTCAGGTCTGTCGTCCTGGTCGATGATCGTCGTGTCGCATGAAACGACGAGCGCGTCCTCGTGCCTTTCGAACACAGCCATCATCTCGGATATCTTGCTATCCGCCCAAACGTCGTCTTGGTCGGAGAAGAAGACGACGTCACCCTTCGCGAGCGAGCATCCCTTGAGGTAGTTGCCAACGAATCCGAGGTTCTTCTCGTTGCGATAGATCCTCCATGTGTCCGTCAGGCCATGCTCATCAATGTACGCATCGATGTATTCCGGCGTGCCGTCGCTCGAACAGTCGTCGACAATCACCACCTCATCGGCCTGTCGCCCCTGCGAAACAATCGAGTCAAGCTGCTCCCGAAGAAACTGCCTGCCGTTGTACGTAGCCATGACGATGGTGGCCGTCATTTCCCTGTGGCTAACGCCTTCCATATTAGCCATCAGCAGCCCCGAACTTCTGTGGTGCGCCGCTGCAAAATCAAGGAATCGCTGGGAAACACGCCTTTCACGATGCTTCCCAGCGCGACCACCGAGTTCGACCCGATTTTCGTTCCTCGAAGGATTATCGTTTCCGCGCCTATCCAACAGTTTCCTCCAATCTCCACCGGAGACCATTCAAAGGAGTCCTATTTGAGGGGCCCTCCCTGAAGGTATGGTCGTGGTCATAATCGAGGACGTTTGGTCCGAACGCTGTGCCAGCGCCGATAGTTTCCGCGTCATGGCAGATGACCATGCAGTTGTAGTTGATGCGGACGTTGTCGCCGATTGCAAGGTTCGAGCCTTTTCTCGCCTTAATCTTGCTTCCGCTGTGGATTTGGGAAGCGCTCCCGATATTGACTTTCGAGCCCTGGTTGAAGTCGCAAACCACATTGGGTGAAATCCTTTGGATCGCGCCTTTGACGTGAAGGCTTCCCATCAGCCGGATTTTCCAAACCGCTATCCTTAAAAATGTCCATGCAAAGCTGATAACGTTGTTCACCGCTCTCCTCAACGGCGCGCCTCCTTCGCTTCTTCCGCAGCCGCCATTTCCTTCAGGTAGCGCTCGACGATTATCTGCCTGTCGAACTTCCTCTCGACCTTTCTCCTGCCGTTCAGGCCCATCTCCCTTTTCTCGGCATAGGGCAGGGCAAGAAAATTCTCGATTTTTGAGATAAGGTCTTCCGCGTCTCTCTGCTTTACGACGAAGCCATTGACGCCGTCATCCACGACCTCCCTGCACCCAGGCCGGTTCGTCGTGATGATTGGTCTGCCGCAGGCGCAGCTCTCTAGCAGCACATTCGACATCCCCTCCGGATAGAAAGTGGGATGCACCGTGCAGCTCGACACGGCATGCATCTCCCGAACGTCTTTTACGCTTCCGTGGTAGATGACGACGCCGTCTTTCTCGCAAGCCTCGAGGGAGCCTCTGTATTCGTCCTCACAGCTGCCGCAGACATGAAATTCCGTATGGGGGTATTTGCTTCTGATTTGTTTAGCGGCTTCGAGGTATTCCTCTATACCCTTTTCCCGCATAACGCGGGCTAAGTAGAAGAAACGTGTGGTTCCGTCGTCTTCCGGATAATCCAAAACCTGGAACCGCTGTAGATTCACCCCGGAGCCTGGCAGCAACTCACAACGCCCCGCAACGACTCCCTTAGAGAGCATAAAGTCCCTGTTTGCCTCATTTTGGAAGAAGACGACCTGGGACTTTTTCAGCCCAAGCTTGTAGAGCCTAAGAGTCAGCTTCTGAAGCGGCCCCTCGTTCTCGACCGCCGTCCCCAACCCTGTGACGTTCACGAGATACGGGATGCCCAAACGCCCGCACAGAATGCCGCCGTACACGTTGGGCTTTATCGTGTACGTGAACACGATGTCCGGCTGCACCTCTTTGAGCGCCTTGCGATAAAAAAGTACCAGCTTCAAATCATCCACGGGGTTGGTGCCTCGGCGGCTCAAGAACGGGCAGGCGATGAAGGTCGCCCCGAGCTTCTCAATTTCAGAAACAAATTCGCCGTTCGGTACACAGAAAAATACTTTATGGCCATCTCGAGCGAGTTTTTCAATCAACTCGGCTCTGAACTGAAACAATCCCTCATCTTTGTTAGCAAGAATCAAAACTTTCAAGCTAGAGTGTTCCCTTCCCACATGAAGTCGCACTCGTCTCAATGCGCATACAATGCAACTCGTTGTACTTCATCATCACGATGCCTTCGTCGTAGGCCCCGATGCGTGGCTCGTTGGCGATGCCGTTCAGGTTGTTGACAATCATCTCGACGTGGTCGCAGCCCGCCTCGTAAGCATGCGGATAGCCGCCGCCGAAGCGCGGGTTGACCTCCGAGATGTAATACTCGCCGCCTATATCGAAAATATCGATGTCAACCTGGCCCCTGAAGCCTGTCTCCTTTACGAATCTCTCAATTAGTTCGAACAACCCTTGGTCCTTGAACGAGACGGCTTTGTCGGTCTCGCCGGCGCGCATCTTTAGTTTCTTCTTGGTGAAGATAGAGACGACTTCACCGCTGACCATATCCACGTAGACGTCGGCGCCGATCTCCTGGCCGTCCAAGAACTCCTGGATCATGAGCCCGTCGCCCTGGGCGAGCATAAGGTCGAGGTAATTGGCGTCCGAGACTTTGGAAATGGCGAGACTCGCGCTGCCCCTGGCGGGCTTCACGAACACGGGAAACCCGACCTCGCCGCATTCGAGGGCTCGGTGGAAATCGCCGCGGTCCATCCAGGAGCGTGCGCAGCGGTAGCCGTGGGAGGAGAGCCACTTGAACATCTCGAACTTGTCGAGCGCGAGCTCACAAAGGTCGTAGGAGGATCCGATGACCGTGGTCCCCACGGCCTCGAAACGACCTGCGTTCTTCGCGAGCAAAGAGAGCTCGGGGTCGATGAGAGAGAGAACCCCTTTGACGTCGTTGTCTCTGCAGATCCCGAGTATGACGTCGAGGTATCCCTCGTCGGTCATACTCGGTACGATGAAGTGCTCGTCGGCCTCGTAGATGGCGGGTGCGTACTCACTCATGTCGGTAGCGAGCACTCTGCCGCGGCCCGCGAGCGAGCGTTTGAAGTACTGCACGACCTTATCGCGCGTTCCCGCGCTCAGGATGAGGATGTTGGTTCCGTTACTCATCGGTTGCTTTCCCCCTTGCGATCTCGCGGGACCTGATTTCCGCGAAGTTGCCTTCAGTTGCGGCGGTATTGTCCGAGACGTCGCTGCGGCTCAGCGCCTTGCCGATCGTCCTCAGGAAGATGTGAACGTCATTGGCGAGGTCGATGCTCTCCACATACTCAACGTCGAGCTCAAAGCGCTCGCCCCACTTGAGGGAGTTGCGCCCGTTGACCTGCGCGAGGCCGGTGAGACCGGGTCGCACGCAGTGGCGGAGCCTCTCGCGGTCGCTGTAGTAGGGCAGGTACTCGACTAGAAGCGGCCTCGGCCCGATGATCGCCATGTCGCCCCTCACGATGTTGAACACCTCGGGCAGCTCGTCCAGACTCGTGGAGCGCAGCGCACGGCCGAACTTCGTCAAGCGCCGCTCGTCGGGCAGCAGGTTTCCGTCGGCGTCACGCTCGTCGGTCATCGTGCGAAACTTATATAGGTTGAACACCTTCTCGTCGCGGCCGGGGCGCGGCTGGCGGAACAGCACGGGACTGCCCAGTTTTACGCGCACCAGAATTGCCACGATCGCCAGTACCCACCAGAAGAGAATGAGCAGGACAAGAGACAGACACAGGTCAATGACTCGTTTGCCATATCGCTGATAGAACGTCTCGTTACCAAGCCTACTCAAAACAACGCCTAATAACTTCGATGATTACGTCCTGCTGCTCGGGAGTCATCTTGTTGTCGGAGGGCAGACATAGACCACGATGGAAGATATCGGCGCCAATATCCAAAGGCAAGCCATCTGCACCCGTTGCACCACCGGAAATATACGCATTGGTCTTAGCTCGACCATTGCCCTCGCGCGTCACGAAAGCATTCATGCGATAAATTGGCTGCATGTGCATGGGCTTCCAAATGGGACGACCCTCGGCGTTAATGGCGGCAATAGCCTCAAGAATCTCGGTGGGGCAGCTCTTGCCAGGCTCGCTTACGTAAAGTGCCTCACTCTCGCCTCGAACCTGTTTGCACATTGCGTCAGGGTCTATTAGCAGGCAAGAAAGCCAGAAGTTCGGCTCACAAACGTTAGGGTCATAGGGATTCATACTAACCGGAAGGTCCTTGAAGCCTTCCTTGTAGCGCATGTAAATAGCCTTTTTTTGAGCGATATGCTTCTCAAGATAAGGAATCTGACCACGTACCACTCCAGCAATCACATTGCTCATGCGATAGTTGTAGCCAAGCTCCTCATGCTGGTACCACGGAGCAGCTTCGCGCGACTGGGTCGACCATTTGCGCGTTTTATCGGCTGCCTCTTTGCTATCAGTTAAAAGCATGCCACCAGCGGAACCGGTAATGATCTTATTGCCGTTAAAGCTAATGGCGCTGATGTCACCAAACGTACCAGTCTGACGACCCTTATACGTGGCGCCAAGTGACTCAGCGGCATCCTCAACAAGGACAGCCCCGTGCGCATCGCAAATTGAACGAAGCTCTTCGACTTTGCCAGGCGTTCCGTAAAGATGCGCCGCCACAACGACCTTTGCAGTCGGATGCAGTTCGAAGGCCTTTTCAAGAGCGACGGGATCCATATTCCAAGTGTCACGCTCGGTATCGATAAATACAGGAACACCGCCCTCGTATACAACTGGGTTCACCGTAGCGTCGAACGTCATATCGCTGCAAAGGACCTCATCACCGGGCTTAATTCCAGCGAGCTTCATGGCAAGATGCAGCGCAGAAGTACCGCAAGAAAGGGCAACGGCATATCCGCAACCAATCTTTTCGGCCATCTGGCGTTCGACTTCGTTGATATTCTCCCCTACCGTCGACATCCAGTTGGTCTCATATGCCTCGGTAATGTATTTGAGCTCTTCGCCGTGCATGGTCGGCGAGCTTAGCCATACCTTTTTCTCAAAGGGCTTGATATCCATCGTGACTCCTTATCCCTAATCGTTAAACTGTGGATGATATGTAGGTACAACCTCAGCGAGCACAGACTTAACCGTGTCGTTATCCTTGTCGAGGCAGTCTTGAAGCTTCTCGAGCTTGTCTTTGATCTCTTCCATCTTGTCGGCCTCGGCTGTGGAAATGCGAATCTCGGAATGCTCGGTAGGCAGGAGCTGCTCGTTGTCCATAAGGAGCTCCTCATACATCTTTTCGCCAGGACGTAGGCCGACTTCTTTGATCTGGATATCTTTGCCAGGCTTAAGACCGCTCAGCGTAATAAGGTTGATGGCAAGGTCGTAAATCTTGACCGGCTCACCCATGTCCAGTACAAAAATCTCGCCACCATGCGCCAAAGCGCCTGCAGTTATGACAAGCTTGCTGGCCTCCGGGATGGTCATGAAGTAACGAGTGATGTCCTTGTGCGTAATGGTGATAGGGCCACCCTCACGAAGCTGGCGCTTAAACAGCGGGATGACCGATCCGTGACTACCCAGAACATTGCCAAAGCGAACAGCCGTAAAGATGGTCTTGCTGTTTGCCGCGTAATACTGAACGATCATCTCGTCCATACGCTTGGTGGCGCCCATTACATTTGTGGGATTAACGGCCTTATCGGTAGAAATCTGCACGTAGTGGCTGCACTGGTACTTGTCGGCAAGGCGCACGACGTTGAGCGTGCCAAAAACGTTATTCTCGATTGCCTCGCGGGCGTTGTGTTCCATAAGAGGAACGTGCTTGTGGGCTGCAGCGTGGAAAACAACTTGAGGATGGTACTTCTCAAAGACCTTGGTAATCGCGGGGAGATGTGTAATGGAGCCGATATAGACTTGAATATCAGTGCCTTGATCATGAGCAGTCTTGATGATGTCGTGATACAGCTCATAGGTAGTGTTCTCGTAAATGTCGAACAACACGATTTGCGCAGGCTTTGCCGGAAGCAGCTGACGTACAAGCTCTGAGCCAATAGATCCGCCGCCGCCCGTGACCAAAATGCGCTTACCAGTAACATAGCCCATCTGGTTAAGGTCAAGCGACTTCTCTTCGCGAGAAAGCAAGTCGCTGATCTCGACCTCACGAAGGGCAACTCTGCCTACACCATCCTGCGGAATATCGCGGACATTGGGGAGCGTGAGAACCCTAAGACCCGTCTTCATGCACAGGTCATATATACGCTGACGCTCTTCATGCGTGGCACTCGGAATTGCCACGACAATCTGCTCGGCCTCACAATCGTGCGCAATAGTAGGGATATCGGCGCAAGTACCGCAGACCTTAACGTCATGAATACGCTGGTTTTGCTTATTGGGATCATCGTCAACAACGGCAACCGGATCACCGATCATATCGGGGTCTCCGTTGAGCATACGTTTGATGGAGAGAGAGCCGGTCTCCCCTGCTCCTACGATGAGTGTACGCGGGAGATGCGCATCGGAATTGCTTTTAAAGCGCCAGAGCTGGCTGCCATAGATGGCGCGAATGGCAAAGCGACCGCCACCGCAAATAATGAGGATGACAGCCCATGCCATAACGTCCTCACGAAGGGTCATGCCCTTGCCAAATAACACGTCAAAGATAACGTCGCCAATAACTGAGCCTACCGTTACAGCAGCAACAATACGTCCAGCCTCGGAAATGCTCGCATAGCGCCACAAGCTGCTATACATATGAAAGAACCAAAAGACGACAACGTTAACAAGCGCAAGCACAAGAATAGCCGGGCATGCACCGGCTGCTCCGCTGAGCGTCGCCCAATGCTGCGTTCCCCATGATGCAACAAACACGGCAATAAAAGTTGCCACAATGTCATATGCCATCAACGCATACGGTTCAAACGCACTCAGCTTCCCTTTTTGCTTTGCGCTCTTAGATTCGGTGTTCAAAATAAGTTCTTCTCTTTCCTATTGATCCCGTTATCCCCGTCCCGGGGATCCCCCTTGCTCCTTTAAACAGCCGCCAGCAGCTAGGCGATCGCCTTTTTAAGGTTTCGCATTTCGCGGTGCTCGGCCGAAAGCACGGCAAGTCCAACGCGCGTAGTTACGCGTCGGCCGCACAGGTCGAGCTCCAAATAAGCAGTGCTCTTGCGTCTGTTAATCGTTTTAATCAGGCCTTCGTGGCCCAACAGCGGACCTGCCATCACTACGACCTGGTCACCGTCTTTTAAGGCCTCGCTCATGGGCACCACACGGTCTCCCCTATTGGTAAAACTGTCAATAAGCTGGACCTCTTCTTTTGCCAGCGGCACAAACTGACCGTCCTGGGATAACACCCGGGCAAAGTCGTCCATACGCAGCAGATACTGTTGCACGGTACGGGGATCTGCCGTACTGCAGATAAGATAACCGGGAAAGAGCGGCTTGGTCGTATCGACCCATTCGCCGTGTACTTTGATCTCGGTTTGAAATTGGGGATAAAAGAGCTCCTGCATGGCGCTCGCAGGCACCATGCGCTCGATGCGCTCGCGCATTACGTCTTCGCGACCGTTAATGACCTGGATCACATACCACACGAGCATCGCCCCCTTTCTGTTTAAGTGTGGCTCACGGGGTTTGGGTATGGCTTCGCCAGGGCGCTTGTGCGCGAAGGCGCTCCATATTCAAACCCTGAGCCCAGTCAGACAAGCACGTGGCTCTGCCCCACCGTGAACGGTATGTATAGAAGCAGTTGCTAGAGTCGCGGACGTGTATCGCAAAAATGACCACGACCCCAGCTGGCTGCGTGCGACCCAGTCAATTGGGTACAAAACTGAAACGCACGCAAAAAGCTATAGGACTGCTACGCATTGACACGCAACCTATTTAATGCACCTTGAAATTACATCAATGCAAATAAATAACGTTGCATGACATCTTTATTGGAGCTCGTGGTGTTTCTGGCACCGCCGTTACGGCCGGATGCTGATCGACCCTGCGCTTTGTGACTTGCTGGAGCCGTGAGCACAGTGAACTCATGTAACGTTATGTATCCTAGCACAAACTGTTAGTGAAACTGATTTGGGCAGTACTGGACAACAATTCGTTCATTTAGCGTGTTCAAGGGGGCTGTTTTGCGATGTTGTTCACATTGATGCAGGTTATTAAGGTACTGGCGATGATTAGGGGCGTTCCTGAAGCCCAAATGAAGCAGCGAGCTGCGCCGATGATCGCGTTCGTCTAACAAACTATGTACAGACATGGGAAATAAATTGTGCAACTTTTTGTTGCCAAAGGAGGGGTTTGTGGCGCGAGGTATTTTGAAATGAAAAAAGGCCTCCGGAATTCCGAAGGCCTTGCATTCACGATGGTGGAGACGAGGGGGATCGAACCCCTGACCTCTTGACTGCCAGTCAAGCGCTCTCCCAGCTGAGCTACGCCCCCGTGACGAGGAGATACTATAGGGGAAGACTTTCTTTGATGCAAGGACTTTTTTTGGGTTGAATCTCTTACTTACGGGTTTTCCTGGGACGGGGCAGAAATAATCACTCTTCGAGCGCTTATTTCTATCCACCGTCCCGATAAAACCCTGATGCTATAGACCTTACTTGTAGAGGTAAGCGATGGCGGTGCCGGTGTGAACTTGGATCTTGGCCGTTTTCCTAACGACATTAGAGATGCCGGTGTCGGCCAACAGGCCCAGGGGGCTGTGGTCTAGTTCCCATTCTAGGCCGTGTTCGCTTACCTCGGTGTTAGGAGCTATGGCGATGATGGAGAAGGCGCTGCCCTCGGCGCCTTCGATGGTCCACGATTCGCCTGCGTGAAGGATGCGGGCGACTACCTTGTCCTCGGCAATCCAAATGGGGGCATCCTCGTAGCCCGCAAGCAACCCCAGTACGGAAAGCGCCATATCGGGTCGGCCGCCCGTGACGCAGGTCGCAACCACTTTGGCACCCGGCCAGCGACGGCGGACGGAATCGAGCGCCAGCGCAAGATCGGTATAGTCCTTGTACGGGTCGTGGCGCTCAACTTCAAAGTCGGTGGCGGCATCGACCAACGCACGACCCGCATCACTCACCGTGTCGGCATCGCCCACATACACGTCGCAGCCTAGGCCGGCGCTCAGCAGCGCGTCGAGTCCGCGGTCCACGGCGACAACGTGATCGCACTCCCCCGCTAGCCTACGCAACAGATCCGCGCTCGCCACCACGGGCGAGCCGCAGACCACTAATACCTTGCAAGCCACGGGCCTCACCTAGCCCTCAAACGAAAGCACGCGGGCCAGGTCAAGCTCCTCGTAGCTGTCGATAAAGATATCGCAGTTGGCGCGCACATCATCGCGCTTCATACGGCCGTGCGGGTCATAAATACCTACACGCTTAAAGCCGGCGGTGCCAGAGCTCTTAAGGCCAAAGACGGCGTCCTCAAACACCCATGCGCGTTCGAACTTGTGCCCATGGCGCTCCTCCAAACGGCGCAGCGCCAGCTCGTATACGTCGGGGAACTGTTTGGAGCGTCCCGCCTCGCCCGTCGTGGTAACAAACTCCATGTAAGCGTCGAGCCCGGCTCCCGCAAGCGCAGACCCAACAAGCTCGGCCGGCGTGGAAGTGGCAACGCACATGGCAATGCCTGCCGCCTTCGCCTGCTCCAAAAACGCCAGGAGCCCCTCGCGCGGCGGCACCTTGGAGTACCCATCAATCAGAATATTGCTCAGCTCGCGGTACAGCTCCTCGCCATTCGCGCCAATGCCCCACGTATCGTGGTAGGCCTGGCACTCGTCCTCGAGCGACAAATGCTCAAACTGGGCAAAATCATCGACCGTCACGTCAACTCCGTGGCGGTGCAATAACTCGGGCTGGGCATAGGCCCAAACGGGGGTGCTATTAACCAGCGTGCCGTCGCAATCGAAAATAAAAGCAACCTTGGGAGCGGCGGTATGGGACATAAACGAACCTTTCGATGTCAAAGGGTAAACAACCTGCTAAAAACGTTTTACCCAACGTCAAACAAACAATTTTGAAACCCAAATTGGTAAAACTGTCAAGAGTTTTACCACGGCATTTCTGCCAGTGGTATAAACATGTCGCTTACCGATTAAACGCCCCCGCAAATCCGCTTTCGTCCATAAAACTAACGCACAGGTGTTATCGTAGTTTCTGCCGAAAGTTCCACCGAGCACGCGAGGTGGAACGAATCACAGAAACTTCGCCGTCCCTTCGATTCGTGCAGCCTTGGACCTTTCGCATCTAGTCACCAAGGCAACACGCTGCCGCGTCATGATGGGATCAAACGTGAGCGATACAAAGCTAAAGCCAACGGCTAAAAAGCCCGCAACCCGCAAACCGGCTCCGCACGCACCGGAGCTCTCCAAGGACGATGTCTACCTGTTTGGCATTGGAATGTGGGAGCGCAGCTGGGAAAAGATGGGCGCACATCCCGACACGCAGCAGCGCACGCGCGGCTGGCGCTTTTGCGTTTGGGCGCCCGACGTAAAGAGTGTCCATGTCATTGGCGAATTTAACGACTGGGATGAGGAAGCCAACCCGCTGGTGCCCGTGCATACGAGCGCTATTTGGGAAGGCTTTATTCCTGGCGCAGAGCAGGGCCAGCTCTATAAATATCTTATCGAGACTAACGAGGGCGAGAAGCTCTACAAAGCCGATCCGTATGCCTTTAAGGCCGAGTGCCCTCCGGGTACCGCCAGCGTGCTGTGGACCCTCGACGGCTATAAGTGGAATGACGCCGCGTGGCTCAAGCGCCGCGCCGGCCACAACCACATGTCGCAGCCGCTCAACATCTACGAGGTGCATATTGGCTCGTGGAAGCGCCACGGCGACGCGCCGCAGGGCGAGCCGGACGAATACGGCAACTACCCCGGTCCCATGGACCCCTTCCCCGCGCAGCGCGGCGAGTTCTACACCTACGACGACCTGTCGGTGGAGCTCGTGGACTACGTGCGCGACATGGGTTATACGCACATCGAGGTCATGCCGCTTATGGAGCATCCCTTCGATGGCTCCTGGGGCTACCAGACGACCGGCTACTTTGCCGCCACGTCGCGCTACGGCAACCCACAGCAGCTCATGCACTTTATCGATGCGTGCCACGAGGCGGGCATCGGCGTGATCATGGACTGGGTGCCCGGCGGTTTTTGCGCCGACTCCCACGGTCTTGCCACCTTTAACGGCCACATGCTGTTTGAGCACGAGATTCACCCCAACTGGGGCACGCACAAGTTTGACTTCGCCCGTGGCGAGGTCCGCTCCTTCCTGGTCTCCAACGTGCTGTACTGGCTCGAGAACTTCCACGTGGACGGCATTCGCATGGACGGCGTGTCCAGCATGCTGTACCTCAACTTTGGCATTGACGATCCGGGCCAAAAGAAGTTCAACAAGTACGGTACCGAGGAGGACCTGGACGCCAGCGCGTTTATCCGTCAGGTCAACTGCGCCGTGGAGGCGCACTACCCCGACGTGATGATGATGGCTGAGGAGTCCACCGCGTGGCCGCTCGTGACCTATCCGCCGCAGGACGGCGGCCTGGGCTTCCACTACAAGTGGGACATGGGCTGGATGAACGACACCCTGCACTACATGCAGACCGATTTTCCGTGGCGCCCCGGCAACCACGGGCTGCTCACGTTCTCCATCATGTACGCCTTTACCGAGAACTTCATTTGCCCGCTGAGCCACGATGAGGTCGTGCACGGCAAGTGCTCGCTCATCGGCCGCATGCCGGGCGACTGGTGGCGCCAATTTGCCGGCCTGCGCACGCTAGCTTTCTACCAAATGACGCACCCCGGTGCCAAGCTCAACTTTATGGGCAACGAGATCGGCCAGTTTATCGAGTGGCGCTACTACGAGTCCATCCAGTGGTTCCTGACCGAGGAGTACGAGACCCATCGTCATCATCAGGCGTTTATCAAGGCGCTCAACCACCTGTACACCGCCGAGCCTGCCCTGTACGAGCGCGGCTACACCGACGACGGCTTTACCTGGATCGACGCGGACAACTCCAAGCAGTCCATCGTGAGCTTTGTTCGCCAGGGTGAGGACGTCGATGACGATCTGGTGATCTTGATCAACTTTGACCCGGCGAGCTACGAGAGCTTCCGTGTGGGCGTGCCGCGCGAGGGTGACTGGGAGGTCATCTTCGACTCCGACCGTCCCGAGTTTGGCGGCAGCGGCTATGCCGGCGATGAGCCCTACACCTGCTCGAGTGAGCCCTATCCCTGGAACGGGCAGATGGACTCCATCGAGATCAAGGTACCCGGCCTGGCAGGCGTGGTGCTTAAGCGCCGCGGTCCCAGTAGCTACAAGCCGCCGGTGGTTGAGGAGCCCAAGAAGGCGACGCGCAGGCGTGCGTCCTCGGTGAAGCCCAAGCCCGCGGCCGCCAAGAAGGCCCCGGCCAAGTCCAGCACGGCCAAGAAGGCAGCCACCAAAAAGGCTGCTCCCAAGGCCAAGACAGCTGCTATTAAGGCTCCTGCCAAGAAAGCGTAACAAAGCCGTTACCACTGTAACTACCCGCCCCGGCGGGGCGTAGGATACAAGTCAAAACCGTTCCGGGAGAAACATCCCCGGGGGAAAGGAACGTATGAATAAGATCTTCGACAACAAGCAGGAGTTTTCCGAGCTCTATCGCGATGCAGTCATGAGCATCAGCGGCAAGAGCGTCGAGGCTGCCAGCGACCTCGACCGCTTTAACGCCCTGGCCAAGCTCGTGGCCGAGAAGGCCCGCACCGTTGCCACCAAGAGCGACGCCCGCGCGGCCGCCGAGGGCAAGAAGCGCGTGTACTACTTCTCGATTGAGTTTTTGATCGGTCGCCTGCTCGACAACTACCTACTCAACTTTGGCGTTCGCGACATGGTCGCCGAGGCACTCGATGACATGGGCTTTGACCTGTCCGTCATCGAGAACCAGGAGCCCGATCCGGCGCTGGGCAACGGCGGCCTGGGCCGTCTGGCCGCATGCTTCCTGGATTCCATGGCAGCCGAGGGCATTGCCGGCTACGGCAACGGCATGCGCTACCGTTACGGCCTGTTTAAGCAGGAGATCGTCAACGGCAGCCAGGTCGAGGCCACCGACGAGTGGCTCACCCACGGCTATCCCTGGGAAGTCCGTCGTCAGGACAAGGCCGTGACCATTAAGTTTGGTGGCCACGTCGAGGGCTTTGAGGAGAACGGCCGCACGTTCTACCGCACGGTGGACACGCAGGACATCCTGGCCGTCCCTTATGACATCCCCGTTGTAGGCTATGCCGGTGAGACCGTCAACAAGCTGCGCGTCTGGGCCGCCGAGCCGGTCGAGGAGCACTTCGATCTGGAGGCCTTCAACCGCGGCGACTACGCCCTGGCAGACGCCGAACGCGCCGAGGCCGAGGCCATCAGCGCCATCCTCTATCCCAACGACGCCGGCGAGCACGGCCGTCTGCTGCGCCTAAAGCAGGAGTACCTGTTTGTTTCGGCCGGCATCTACAGCCTGCTCGATACCTTTGAGAAGGAGCACGGCGAGAACTGGGAGCTGCTGCCGCAGTTTGTGGCCATCCATACCAACGATACCCACCCCGCCATGTGCGGCCCCGAGCTCATGCGTATCCTCATCGACGAGAAGAAGCTCGAGTGGGATGACGCCTGGAACATCGTGACGCAGGTCGTGAGCTACACCAACCACACCATCCTGCCCGAGGCCCTGGAGAAGTGGCCCATCGGCACGTTCTCCAAGCTCCTCCCCCGCGTGTACCAGATCATCGACGAGATCAGCCGTCGTTGGCACGAGTCGTTCGACACCACGCAGGAGGGCTGGCAGGAGCGTCTGCGCCAGACCGCCATTCTGTGGGACGGCGAGATTCGCATGGCCAACCTGTCCGTGATCTGCAGCCACAGCGTCAACGGCGTGGCAAAGATCCACTCCGACATCATCAAGAACATCGTGCTCAAGGACTTCTATGCGCTGACGCCCGAGAAGTTCAACAACAAGACCAACGGCATCTCGCACCGTCGCTTCTTTGCCGAGGCCAACCCCACCTACGCCAAGCTCGTGACCGAGGCCATTGGCGACGGCTGGCTCAAGGACGCCTTTGAGCTGGAGAAACTCAAGGAGTTCCAGAACGACACTGAGTTCCTGAAGGCCGTGGGTGCCTCCAAGCGCGCCAACAAGGAGCGTCTGGCCGCCTACGTTAAGGCCGAGACCGGACTGGTCATCGACCCCAACACCGTCTTCGATGTTCAGGTAAAGCGCTTCCATGCCTACAAGCGCCAGCTCATGAACATCATGAAGGTGATGGACATCTACAACCGTCGCATCGCCGATCCCAACTTCCACGTGACGCCGACGACCTTCATCTTTAGCGGCAAGGCTGCCTCGAGCTACACCTTTGCCAAGGAGACCATCCGCCTCATTAACTCCGTGGCCGAGGTCATCAATAACGACCCGCGCGTCAACGAGGTCATGAAGGTCTGCTTTATCCCCAACTTCCGCGTGAGCAACGCCCAGCTCATCTACCCTGCCGCCGAGATCTCGGAGCAGATCTCCACGGCCGGCAAGGAAGCCTCGGGCACGTCTAACATGAAGCTCATGATGAACGGCGCCATTACGCTGGGCACCCTCGACGGCGCCAACATCGAGATTGCTGACCTGGCCGGCCGCGAGAACGAGGCCATCTTTGGCTTGACCGCCCCCGAGGTCGAGCAGCTTTGGGCATCCAACAGCTACTTTGCGTGGGATACCCTCAACGGCGACCGCGAGCGTCTGGGCCGCGTGATGGACGAGCTCAAGGACAACACCTTTGCGGGTCTTTCGGGCAACTTCGAGAGCATCTACAACGAGCTCATGAACAACAACGACCCCGACCTGGTCATGGCCGATTTCCGCAGCTACGTCGACGCCTGGGAGAAGCTCACCGGCAGCTACAGCGACCAGGAGACCTGGAACCGCAAGGCGCTGCTCAACACCGCCTCCTCCGGCTGGTTCTCGAGCGACCGCACCATTCGCGAGTACCGCGACGAGATCTGGCACGCGTAAAGGCGCACGAGCTCCCCTATGCCGGCACGGCATTACTCGACGGGCGCAACATTGCGCTGCGCCCGTCGCTAATGGGTTAGAAACATCGATGACAGAAGGAGAAATCGATGAGTAAGAAAGAATGCATCGCGATGCTCCTCGCAGGAGGACAGGGCAGCCGATTGGGGGCACTCACCCAAAAGATCGCCAAGCCGGCGGTTAGCTTTGGTGGCAAGTTCCGTATTATCGACTTTTCGCTGTCCAACTGCTCCAACTCGGGCATCGACACGGTGGGCGTTCTGACGCAGTATCGCCCCTACCTGCTTCATGCCTATGTGGGCTCCGGCGAGGCGTGGGATCTGGACAGCCGTGACGGCGGCGTGTCGATCCTGCCGCCGTACGAGACGCAGACCGGCGGCGCCTGGTATGCGGGCACGGCCGACGCCATTACGCAGAACCTCGACTACATCAAGGCCAACGACCCCAAGTACGTCCTGATTCTTTCGGGCGACCATCTGTATCGCATGGACTACCGCAAGATGCTCAAGACGCATATTGAGAACAACGCCGACCTCACGGTGAGCGTTATGCCCGTGCCGTGGGAGGAGGCCAGCCGCTTTGGCATCCTGACCACCGACCCCGAGGACGGCCGCATCACCAAGTTCACCGAGAAGCCCGATAAGCCCGATTCGAACCTCGCGTCCATGGGCATCTACATCTTCTCGGCCGACGTCCTGATCGAGGCCCTCGAGGAGGACGCACTGGACCAGCGCTCGAGCCACGACTTTGGCAAAGACATCATCCCCAAGCTGCTCGGCGAGGGCAAGCGCCTGTACAGCTACGAGTTCCACGGCTTTTGGAAGGATGTCGGCACCATCGCCAGCTTCCACGAGACCTCGATGGACCTGCTGGGCAACAACCCCGAGTTCGATCTGTTCGACAAGCACTTCCCCATCATGTCCAACATCACCACGCGTCCGCCGCACTACATTGGCCCGGATGGTCGCCTGGACGACTGCCTGGTCTCCAACGGCTGCAAGATCTACGGTACCGCTCGCCACTCGATCCTTTCAACCGATGTCGTCATCGAGGAGCGCGCCGTGGTCGAGGACTCCGTGCTGCTGCCGGGTGCGCACGTTAAGAGCGGCGCGCACATCTGCCGCGCTATTTTGGGCGAGAACTCCACGGTCGAAGAGGGCGTGAAGCTCGGCTCTGTCGATACCACCAAGGATACGGCCGTCGTTGGAAATGACGTCGTTATCGGGAAGGGGGAATGATCCGATGATCAATCGCAAGGCCATCGGTTATATCACCGCTAACTACTCTTCGACATACGGCAGCGTGCTGCTCAAGGACCGCCCCATCGCGTCCGTTCCGTTTTTGGGCCGCTACCGCCTGATCGATTTCCCGCTGTCCAACATGATGAATGCCGGCATTAAGACCGTCGGCGTCGTCATGCCGGGCAACTACCGCTCGCTGATCGACCACGTGGGCTCGGGCAAGGACTGGGGCCTGGACCGCAAAAAGGGCGGCCTGTTCATGGTTCCCGGCAACGCGTATGGCACCACCAAGGGCGGCATGCGTTTCTTGCTGCGCGACATCATCTCTAACAAGACGCTGTTCCAGCGCTCGGACAAGCCCTATGTTGTGATGATGGGCACCAACATCATCTTTAATATGGACGTCAACACCATCATCGACGCACACGAGAACTCGGGTGCCCAGATGACCGTGGTGTACTGCAAGGCCACGCGCAATGTCGATGACGAGACCAAGCTCGAGATTAACGAGAACGGCCGCCTGACGGGCGTGAGCGCCGGCGTCGTGTACGGCGACAACGCATCTATGGACTGCTGCATCGTCAACCGCGAGACGCTGCTCGAGATTATCGACCACTACCAGGCCGCCGACTATCTGGACCTGCTCGAGGCACTCCAGGGCGACTTTGGCAACATCGACGTGTGCAGCTACGAGTACAAGGGCGAGGTCGTGGGCGTGTTTAGCGAGAAGTCGCTGTATCGCCGCAGCATGGACCTGCTCGACCAGACCGTCGCCGACCAGCTCTTCGATCCCGAGCGCCCGATCCTGACCAAGGCTCACGACGTGCCGCCTTCGCGCTATGCGACCGGTAGCCACGCCTGCAACTCGATCATCTCGGCCGGCTGCATCATCAAGGGCACCGTGCGTAACTCGATCCTGTCGCGCGGCGTAGTGGTCGAGGAGGGCGCTTCGGTGACCAACTCGATCATCAACCAGAGCTGCATCATCAAGAGCGGCGCCCGTGTTGAGAATGCCATCCTGGACAAGAACAACGTGGTTCCCACCAACACCGAGCTTCGCGGCACGCCCGAGAACATCCTGGTGCTGGGCAAGGCTCCGTTAACTTCCGATACCACCATCGTACGTTAACGTTGGCACCGCAACATCGCTCGTAACATGTAGAATAGCCGCCCGGTTCGCGCCTGGCGGCTATTCTCGAATAACAACATGGGAGACAATATGGCTGATTCCAGCAAAAAGATGCAGATCGTGTTTGCCTCGGCCGAGTGCGCACCGTTTGTAAAGACCGGTGGCCTGGGCGACGTGGCGGGCTCGCTGCCTGCGGCGCTTGTACGCGCCGGCGCCGAGGTTATCGTGATGGTGCCCAAGTACGCCACCATCAAGGACGAGTACAAGGCGCAGATGGAGCACTTCTCCGACTTTTACGTGAGCCTAGGCTGGCGCAACGAGTACTGCGGACTCGAGAAGCTCGAGCACGACGGCGTCACGTATATGTTCATCGACAACGAGCGCTACTTTGCGCGCGACTATCCGTACGGTTTCTTTGACGACGGCGAGCGCTTTGCGTTCTTCTCCAAGGCCATCACCGAGAGCCTGCAGCACCTGCCCGCCGGCTTTGAGTGCGACATCCTGCACTGCAACGACTGGCAGACGGCACTGGCGCCCGTGTTTTTGCGCGAGTTCTACCAGGGCCTGCCGCTGTACGACCGCGTTAAGACCGTGTTCTCGATCCACAATGTGGCGTTCCAGGGCCAGTTTAGCGACACCGTGATGGAGGACATCCTGGGTGTGGCGCATATTCCCGCGGCCGCCTCGCAGCTGCGTTGCGACGCCTGCAGCATCAACTACATGCTGGGCGCCCTGCGCTATGCCGACGCCATCACTACGGTGAGCCCCACCTATGCCAACGAGATCCAGACGCCCGAATTTGGCGAGGGCCTGGACGGCGTTCTGCGCGAACGTTCGTACGCACTGCAGGGCATTTTGAATGGCATCGACGTCGCGGGCTTTGACCCGGCGACCGACAAGCGCATTGCCGCCAACTACACCGTGGAGGACCGTTCTGGCAAGGCCGTGTGCAAGGCCAAGCTACAGGAAGAGCTGGGGCTCGAGGTTCGCGACGACCGTCCGCTTATGGTCATGGTCACGCGTCTGACGCGCCAGAAAGGCTTGGACCTGGTCATGTACGCTCTCGACCGCATCTTGGCCGGTGGCGTGCAAGTGGCGGTGCTGGGCACCGGCGACCGCGACTACGAGGACGGCCTGCGCTACTTCCAGGACAAGTACCCCGGCACCATGGCCGCACGCATCGAGTTCGATCCGGCGCTGTCACAGCGCATGTATGCTGCCGCCGACATGTTCCTCATGCCTTCGAAGTTTGAGCCCTGCGGCCTGTCGCAGATCATCGCCATGCGCTACGGCACCCTGCCCATCGTGCGCGAGACCGGTGGCCTGAAGGACACCGTGATCCCGTATAACGAGTTTACCGGCGAGGGCACGGGCTTTTCGTTTAGCAACTTTAACGGCGACGAGATGGGCGATGCGGTATTCCGCGCGGCGCGTCTGTTCTGGGATAACCGTGACGCCTGGAACCAGCTGGTCACGCAGGCCATGAGCCAGGACTTTAGCTGGACACGCTCGGCCGATAAGTATCTGGATCTGTACTTCTTTATGCATCCGGAGATTGAGAGGCCGGCAGCTGTTGTCGACGAGCCTGAGGCTGTTGCAGAGCCGGTGGCCGCAGAGGAGCCCAAGGTCGAGGAGAAGCCGGTTGAGGCTGAGCCCGCAAAGGCCAAGCCTGAGGGGAAGGCTGAGGTTGTTCCTGAGGCAGAGGCCGAGGTCAAGCCCGCTGCAAAGCCCGCAGATAAGAAGACTACGACCCGCAAGACGACCGCCAAGAAGGTTACGACGGCCAAGGCTGCTGCCACCAAGACCGCCGCAGCAAAGACGACTGCTGCCAAGGCAACGACCACGCGCAAGCGCACGACCGCCGCTGCCAAGAAGGCGACCGCAACCGCCAAGAAGGCAACGGCAGCAAAGAAGCCCACGGCGACGAAGTCGACGACCACGAAGACCGCCACGACCAAGGCAGCCGCAAAGCCAGCCGCCAAAGTCGAGGAGACGCCCGCCGAGTCCAAAGCGGAGGCAACCGTCGAGGCCAAGCCCGCCGCCAAGACCACCACGCGAAAGCGCACGACGACGGCCAAGAAGACCACGGCAAAGGCCACAACTCCCAAGGCAGAAACTAAGCCCGCTACTGCCAAAGAGGAGCCCAAGGCCGAGGTAAAGGCCAAGCCCGAGCCCGCCAAGGAGACTCCGGTCTCCCCCGCTGCTCCGGCCGAGGAAAAGGCTCCGACCAAGAAGACATCCGTCCGCAAGGCAACGGCCACCCGCAAACGCCGCTAGCCCACAGACGATCCAAAACCTAATCAAACCCTAAGTAAGGGGCGCTCCAACCGGGCGCCCCTTCTCTGTAGATAGTTGGTAAAACGATTTTCTAGGACAACCGTTCGCCGATGGTAAACGGATGTTGTTTATACAGCCTGTGTACAACAGATATACTTACATCCTGTGCGTAAAGCCCGTGGCCGGCAGGCCATGATTCTATTGAACTGGACCGTACTATGAGATTGATACACAACAGCCGTCTGCCGCAGTTTCGCACTCCGTTTGGCGCTGTGACCACAGGAACTACCCTTTCGCTCTCCGTGATTCTGGAGGATGCCGATCCCGCGCAGGCAACGCTTACGCTGCGCACCTGGGTCGATGAGATCGGTGAGTCTCGGTATCCCATGACGCACGAGGGCGATGGCATATTTACCGTAGAGCTTGAGTGCACCGAGCCCTGTCTTATCTGGTACAGCTTTATATGCAATATCGAGGGCCAGCCCGAGGTTCGTCTGGGCGCACCACAGGGCCGCACCGGCGGCGAAGGCGTAACCTACGACTACGCCGAGGTGCCGTCATTCCAGGTCACCGTTTACAAGCACCGCGAAGTTCGACCAGAGTGGTACGAGCGCGGAATGGTCTACCAGATCTTCCCCGATCGCTATGCCCGCGACGAGCACTGGCGCGAGCGCACGCTGGCCGAGGTCGAAAAACCGCGTAAGGGCATTCAGCGCCGCATGGTCGAGGACTGGAACGAGCCGCCCGTTTACGAGCGCGCCGAGGACGGCTCCATCAAGACCTGGGACTTTTACGGCGGATCGCTCAAGGGTATCCAGGAAGACCTGCCTCGCATCGCCGAGCTGGGCTTTACAGCCATCTACCTCAACCCCATTTTTGAAGCCGCGAGCAACCACCGCTACGACACCGCCGATTACACCAAGATCGATCCGATTCTGGGCACCGAGCAGGACTTTACCGAGCTGTGCGAGGCGGCCGAGAAGCTGGGCATTTCCATCATTCTGGACGGCGTCTTTAACCACACGGGCGACGATTCGATCTACTTCAACCGCTACGGCAACTACCCCGGAGTAGGCGCGTGGCAGAGCGAGGATTCGCCGTGGCGCGATGCGTTTTATTTCCACGAGGACGGCTCGTACGACTGTTGGTGGGGCGTGGGCAATATGCCCGCCATCAATGAGAGCTCCGAGCTGGTACGCGAGCGGCTCCTGGGCAAGGACGGCGTCATTCGTAAATGGCTGCGCGCCGGCGCTCACGGCTGGCGCCTGGATGTGGCCGACGAGCTTTCCGATGACTTCCTGACCGAGATCAAAAAGGCCGTGCTCGCCGAGAAGCCCGACGCGCTACTGCTCGGCGAGGTCTGGGAAGACGCCTCCAACAAGATAAGCTACGGCCATCTGCGTCGCTATCTGCAAGGCTCCGAGCTCGACTCGGCCATGGATTACCCCTTCCGCGACATGGTCATCGGCTTTTTGATGGGCTACAAAAACGCCTACCAAGCTGCCGAGGATATCGAGACCCTGCGCGAGAACTACCCGCGCGAGGCATTATCCTGCGCGCTCAATCTGCTGTCGAGCCACGACCGCCCGCGCATCATCTCGGTGCTCGGCGGTGGCCCCGACGAGTCGCAGCTGCCCGAGAGTGAGCGCAGCAAATGGCGCCTGGACGAGAACGCGATGGGCCTGGCCAAGAGCCGTTTTTGGCTCGCGACGCTCATGCAGATGACGTTCCCAGGCGTTCCCTCAATCTATTACGGTGACGAGTACGGCTTGGAGGGACTCACCGATCCAGGCAATCGCCGCACCATGCCGACCAAGGAAAACCTGCACGACTTCGATACGTTTGCGATCGTCAAGAACGCATCTGCTGTGCGCCGCGCGCTGCCGTTTATGATCGACGGTGAAATCAAGGCCTTCGCGCTTAACGACGAGGTGCTGGCCTACAACCGTACCGGTAAAGACGGCGAGTCCGCGACCGTCATCATTAACCGCAGCCTGCGCAATTCGCATCGTGTGACCATTCCGGCACTCGGCGAATGTGCAAGCGATGTGATTAGCGGTCACGAGTGCGAGATCCACAACGGCACGGTCACGCTCGATCTGTACCCGCTGGGTTCGTCGATCATCTATCACCACGCCGAGCAGCGCCTGCAGGAGCCGCTCGATCACGGTGCGGGTGTTGTGTGCCATATCACATCGGTGCCGACCGACGACGGCAAGCCGGGTACGATCGGCGCACCCACGCGTCGCTTTATCGACCATCTGGCCGCCATGGGCATGCGCTACTGGCAGGTTCTCCCCGTCAACCCCACGGACTTCTTCCGCTCCCCTTACGCCGGTCCTTCGGCCTTTGCAGGCAATATCGACCTGCTACCCGAGAGCCACGAGGAGCTGGCCGCCGACTTTGAGACCTGGAAGGCCCGCGGAGGCGAGGATGCCGATCCGCTGTACACCGCGTTTAAACATCGCAATGCCGATTGGCTCGAGAAATACTGCGTCTACATGGCCGTCAAAAAGTACTTTGAGGGCGAGTCGCGCCACGATTGGCCGGCAGATGTCGCTCGCTACAACGAGCATCTGATCGACGACAAGCGCTTCCACAACGAGGCCGAGCTTCAGGCGTACATGCAGTACCGCTTTGACCTGGCTTGGTGCGAGCTCATGAACTATGCGCACAAGAAGGGCATCGAGGTTATCGGCGATATTCCTATGTACGTGTCCGACGATTCGGCAGACGCGTGGAGCGAACCCGAGAACTTCTGGCTGTCCGATACCGGCAAGGCGATTGAGATTTCCGGCGCGCCGCCCGACAACTTTGCGCCCGAGGGCCAGATGTGGGGCAACCCGACGTTCCGCTGGGACCACATGAAGCAGAACGGCTATAGTTGGTGGATGGATCGCCTGCGCCGCGCGTTCTCGCTCTACGACCGCGTGCGTCTGGATCACTTCCTGGGATTCCACAGCTATTACAGCATTCCCGCGGGCAAGGCATGCGCCGACGGCCGCTGGCTGGCGGGCCCGGGCAAGGACCTGTTCCAGACCGCCTATGACGAACTGGGTCCGCTCAACTTTATCGCTGAGGACCTGGGCTATTTGACGCCCGGTGTTCGCGCCATGGCTTCGACCTGCGGCTTCCCCGGCATGGACGTGCTGGAGTTTAGCGACTACGACGTTCGTTGCGGTGTGCATCCCACGCCCGGCAAGATTCTGTACACCTCGACGCACGATACGTCGACGCTGGCCGGTTGGTGCACCCGTACCTTTGCGGGCGGCGATGAACCGAGCGGTGTTGAGGTGGCGTCCAAGCTGATGAGCGACGCGCTGGCGAGCGACGCTCCCCTGGTGATGATGCCGCTGCAGGATGTCCTGGGGCTTGGCGACGACGCACGCATGAACGTTCCGGGCGTGGCCACGGGCAACTGGACCTGGCAGGCTGACGAGGCGGACATTGCAGCCGCCGAAAACAAAACCGCGCAGCTCCTGCGCAACAACCATAGATTCTGGGGCGAAGCGTGATAAAACCCCCGATATAGGGTACAGTTACAGACGTTTGAATTTATGCGGGCAGAGTAATCTGCCCGCTTTGTGCTGAAAAGGAAGTATTATGGCGCGCTACGATTACAAGTGCTCGAGCTGCGGCAACGTGTTTGAGGTTGAGCATCCCATGTCCGAGACTCCCGAGGTCGTGTGCCCCAGCTGCGGTGCCCCGGCGGCCAAGACGTTCTCGGCCAGCGGCATTAAATTTGAGGGCAGCGGTTTCTACAACACCGATCAGCGAAGCGGCGGCTCCAGCACCAGCGCCACCAGCGGCTGCTGCGCTAACTGCCCGCATAGCCACTAGAAACCGAACAGCCCCGCGACCGACATGAACTGCCTCCCATTTCTTGGACATGAGAAATGGGAGGCTTTCTTTATGCGCGT
>UQLJ01000026.1:0-30619 GCA_900541825.1 uncultured Collinsella sp. | reverse complement strand
ACAGGAGGCCACTTAATGTGGCCTCCGTCGTGAGCAGGACTGTAGAGCAGGAAACTTAGCCCGTGCCGGGGCCGCTGAGCCCTGACCGGCGGGATACACAGGTTCAGATGGGGCTTTGATGCATGGGTGGTCTGTTGTTGTGCAAATGGGTATCATAATGTAGTTATTGCATCGACTCTGTGATGCATGTTTGTACGTTCCCGGCGGTCGGTTTGCCAGAAGCGCCCCGTCGGTTGTTCCAGACCCGTTTCGAAGAAAGGAAACCACACTAACCTATGGCAGCTAAAAAATCATCTCCCTTGAAGATCATTCCGCTCGGCGGCCTTGACGGCATCGGCAAGAACATGACGGTCTTCGAGTGCGGCGACGACATGGTGCTCGTCGACGCTGGCCTCATGTTCCCCGACGACTCCCAGCCCGGTATCGACCTGGTGCTTCCCGACTACACCTACGTTCTTGAAAACGAGGAGAAGCTCCGCGGTATCGTCGTCACCCACGGCCACGAGGACCACACCGGTTCGCTTCCGTACCTGCTGCAGGACCTCAACAACAAGGTGCCCATCTTCTCGAGCAAGCTGACGCTTGGCTTTATCGAGGGCAAGCTTTCTGAGTTCCGCATCCGCGCGCCCAAGTTCCGCGAGGTCAAGGGCGGCAGCCATGTCAACCTCGGCGGCATCTCGCTCGACTTCTTCTCGATGACGCACTCCATCCCCGGCGCTCTGGGCGTGTTTATCCGCACCAATCAGGGCACCGTTATGCACACCGGCGACTTTAAGCTCGACCAGACGCCCATCGATGGTGTCACGCCCGACTATGCCGCTATCAGCCGCTTTGCCAAGCAGGGTATCGACCTGCTGCTGTCCGACTCCACCAATGCCACGGTTCCCGGCTTTACCAAGTCCGAGGCCGAGGTTGGTCCCAACTTGCTGCACGCCATCAAGAACGCCCCGGGTCGCGTGTTCGTCGCGTCGTTCTCGAGCCACATCCATCGCCTGCAGCAGATTTGCGATGCCGCCCGCAAGTGCGGCCGTAAGGTCGTTGTGACCGGTCGCTCCATGCTCACGAACACCCGCGTGGCGCGTGAGCTGGGCTACCTCAACATCGACGATGCCGATATCATCGATGCCTTCGACATTGATAACCTGCCCGACGACAAGATCGTCGTCATGTGCACCGGTTCGCAGGGCGAGCCGCTGTCGGCCCTGTCCCGCATGGCCAACGGAGAGCACAAGACGCTCTCTATCCACGAGGGCGATACCGTCATCCTCTCGGCAACTCCTGTTCCCGGCAACGAGAAGGCCGTCCAGCAGGTCGTCAACAGCCTGGCCAAGCTCGGTTGCGACGTGTGGGATAAGAACCGCGCTCTTGTCCACGTCTCGGGCCACGGTAGCCAGGAGGAGCTCAAGCTCCTGATGGCCATGGCCAAGCCCACGTACTTTATGCCGGTTCACGGTGAAGCCGTGCATCTGCGCGCCCATGCCCAGCTGGCCCGCAAGATGGGCATCAAGGACGATCATATCTTTATCCTCGATAACGGCGACACGCTCGAGATGCGCGGCGGTATCGTCAAGCGCGGTACGCCCGTCGAGTCCGGCGTCGTCTACGTCGACGGCCTGCGTATCGGCGATACCGACCCCATCGTCTTGCGCGATCGCCAGAAGCTCGCCAACGACGGTATGGTTACCGCTGTTGCCATCGTCTCGCTCAAGCACAAGAAGATCGAGGCCATCGAGTTCTCGGGCCGCGGTGTCTCGTTTGCCATCGACGACCAGTTCTCTGAGGATGCCTCCGCGTCCATCATGAAGACGATCGAGAAGGGCAAGTTCAGCTTTACGAGCAGCGGTTCCGATGCCATTCGCAAGGCCGTGCGCGACTCGCTCTCCAACTTTATCTGGAGCCGTACGCGCACCCGTCCGATGATCATCCCGGTCGTCATGGAGGTTTAGTTTGGCGCGCGGATCTGCACAAAACGCCAAAGGCAATAAAGCCAACAACCAACCGGCATCTGCTAAGGGTGCCGGTTCCCATCTGCGTGCCAATAAGGGCCACGAGGCCGACTTCGACGATTTTGAGCCCCTGGTCGAGCCCTCGGCCAACCGCGATATTGCCGGCGTGGTCATCGCCGTTTTGGCTATTGCGTCCTTCATTGCCGTGATTTCGCCGGCGACTGCGCCCGTTACGGCTGCGGTTGCCGGTTTCTACCACCTGGGCTTTGGTCTGGGCGCCTACGTGCTGCCGATCGTCATTTTGCTGTTTGCCGCCACGCTCTTTTTAGGCGAGGACTCGCCGCTCAACGCGCGATCTGTTGCGGGCGGCGCCGTGGTCTTTATCGCCGTCGTCTCCATTCTGTCGCTGATGGTGCCGGGTACGAGCGTCTCGTGCGACCTTATGTTCACGCCGCAAAATCTGTCCGCCTCGGGTGGCTACATCGGTGCGTTTATTGCGAGTGCGCTGCAGAATGCCCTGGGTAAGCCTATCGCGATGGTAGTCCTGTTGGGCCTTGTCGTCGTGGGCCTGGTCATCATCGGCTTTTCGGTGGGTGGCGTTTTGCGCTCTGCTCGCGACCGTGCGGCCGATTTTGCCGAGCGCCGTCGTGCCGATGTCAACGCCAGCCCGTGGGGTGACGACGAAGCCCTGTCGGTGCCCGGCGTTGCCCGTCCGCACCTGAGCATTCTTCGTCAAAAGGGCTCCGATGCTGCCGTGACCACGGTCATGGGTAACGATGTGGACCCGGTTTTGGACGATGACGACGAGGACGAGGATCCGTTTGTCGACGTGTCCGATGCCGTGGAAGCTGAGCGCGCTAAGACAACGCTGCTGCCGCGCCGTCATGCCAAGAAGAGCAAGGCTGCGCCTAAGCTCAATACGAGTCAGCCTGACCCGACTTGGTCCGATAGCGAGATTGAGCTCACCGAGGGCGATGACGAGGACGACGAGGCTCCGATTGAGACCGCAAAGACAACTTTGCTGCCGCGTCGCCATGCCAAGCGCGACCAGGTAACCGGCCAGCTTTCGATGGAAGACGATCCCGATAAGATTGACGAGTCCGAGCCGCCGTTTGCCGTGAATCCTGTCTCGGCAGCACCTCAGATTCCCGACTTCTTGAAGCATCCCAAGGTTGCCGATGCGCCTGCCTCGAGTGCTGTCGAATCGGCTGCGGCTAGCGATGGGGGAGCGGACGGCGGCGCAGATAACGAGGGCGAAGAAGAGGACGGCCTCAAGCTTCCGCCGCTCGAGATCCTGCATGCCAATCCTCAGTCGGCGTCCTCCGCGTCTCCGGACAAGGAGCTGGAGCAGACCGCTGAGTCACTGCAGTCCACCTTGCTTGAGTTTGGCCGCAGTGCCCGCGTGGTCGGCTGGATCGCCGGCCCCACGGTGACGACCTTTAAGCTGCAACCTGGCGAGGGCGAGCGCGTGAGCAAGATTTCGAGCCTCGAGGACGATATCGCGCTTTCGCTCGCTGCCCAGTCGGTGCGTATCTTTGCCCCGATCCCCGGCACCTCGCTCGTGGGCATCGAGATTCCCAACCGCAAGCGCCAGAATGTCAACTTGGGCGACGTGCTTCCCTATGTGAAGGGCGGTCCGCTCGAGCTGGCCATCGGTCGCGATGCCGAGGGTACGCCGGTCGTCGCCGACCTTGCAAAGATGCCCCACCTGCTTATTGCCGGTACCACGGGTTCCGGTAAGTCGGTGATGATCAATTCCATCATCACGACCCTGCTCATGCGCGCCCTTCCCGAGGACGTTCGCCTGATCATGGTCGACCCCAAGCGCGTCGAGCTTGCGGGCTATAACGGTCTCCCGCATCTCTATGTCCCAGTGGTGACCGAGCCCAAGCAGGCCGCGAGCGCTCTGCAATGGGCCGTGTCCGAGATGGAGCGTCGCCTGAAGGTCTTCGAGCGCCTTAACGTTCGTAAGATTTCGACCTATAACGAAAAGCAGGCCGCCGGCGAGTTTGAGCATTACGACAACCCGCCGCTAAAGATGCCCTACTTGGTCATCATCATTGACGAGCTCTCGGACCTGATGATGGTCGCCGGTAAGGATGTCGAGGCCTCGATCGTGCGTATTGCTCAGCTGGGCCGTGCCGCCGGTATCCACCTTATCGTGGCCACGCAGCGCCCGAGCTCCAACGTGGTGACGGGCCTCATCAAGGCCAACATCACCAACCGCATCGCCTTTAACGTCGCCACGGGCATCGACTCGCGCGTCATCATCGACCAGATGGGCGCCGAAAAGCTCACCGGTTTGGGCGACATGCTGTTCTCCAAGGTCGACTGGGGCAAGCCCCGCCGTATCCAGGGCTGCTTTGTCTCGGATGATGAGATCAACGAGATTGTCGAGTTCGTCAAGTCGCAGAGTGAGCCAGACTACCACGAGGAGATCCTGTCTGCCGTGGCGCCCGCTTCCATGTCCATGGCGGGTGGCGGCGGCATTGTCCGCACTGGAGTCGCCGAGCCGCAAGACGATGATCCGCTCATTTGGGAAGCCGCCCATATTGTGGTGGAATCGCAGCTTGGCTCCACATCTGGCCTGCAACGTCGTCTGAAGGTTGGCTATGCGCGTGCCGGGCGTATTATGGACATGCTGGAAGAAAAGGGTGTCGTCGGCCCGCCCGACGGTTCCAAGCCGCGCGAGGTCCTGTTGGACGAGGAGGGGCTTGCCGCGCTGGAGTCTGTCGACGCCGAGATGGCACGTGAAGATCGTGAGTTTGGAGGATTCTGATGGCTGCACGCTTTGGTGACATGCTGCTCGAGCAGCGTCGCCGAATGGGCCTTTCCATTCAGCAGGTCGCCAACACCATCAAAATCAGGCCGCAGATCATCGAGTTTTTCGAGACCGGTAACTTTGCTTCGATGCCGCCGCGCGGCTATGCGCAGGGCATGATTTCAAGCTATGCTCGCTTTTTGGGCCTCAATCCGCGCGAGGTCGTCAATGCCTACTTTGACGACCTGATGGCATACGAACGCGAGACGTCTCAGCAGGGCGGTCGTTTTCAGGACGCCGCCGGCTACGTCAATTCGCGTTCCTCGGTCGATAACGGGCGCTTCCTGATGGTTCAGGGCGGTCGTTCGACCCGCTATGGACAGCGTCCTCAGCAGGCCGGTTATATTACCGAGACGGGTTCGGGCGAGGAGATTCGCTCACAGCGTGACCGGTTCCGCAGTACGCCGATGCCTGAGGACCGTGCGCTTCCCGCTGCCCGCGGCGTGGCGCGTGACCCTCGTGCCGGCTACGGCGACGGCGGCTATTCCGATCGCGGTTACCGTGGTGCCTCTACGGTACGCTCTCGCGGTGGCTATGCGGATGCCGATACCACGCAGGTAACGCCGCGTCTTCGCTCTCAATCACAGCCGTATGGCCAGCGCTCTTCGGCTTCGCGTTCGGGCCAGCGTGGCTATCAAGGCCGCGGTGAGCTTGCGCTCCGCTCGGGTCAGCGCAGCCTTCAGGGCCAGGGCGGCTATCGTGGCCGTTCCGATAGCAATCGCGGCCGTATGCCTCAGGGAGGCGGCCGCAGCAGTTCCGGTCATGGACGCGGCGGATCCCGTACTCCTCAAAACAACGGGCTCGATCCGCGTATCGTCTACGCCGGCATCGGTGCCGTGGTGTTGCTGCTGATCGTGCTCATCGTGGTGCTTCTGCGCGGCTGCGCATCTTCGACGCCCGAGACCACGCCCGAGACACCCGCTGCTACCAAGACGACGACCAAGAAGTCTTCTAAGAAGTCCGAAACGGTCGACGAGGACGAAGACACCGATGAGGCGACGGATGAGTCGACTGATTCGGACGCTACCAAGACGACGGCCAAGAAGGAAGAGAACGAGGTCACGAAGGTCAAGGTCTCCGTTGCCAAGGGAAAGACCGCGTGGATTGAGGTCAAGGTCGACGGCAAGTCGGTCTATGGCGCCCAGGCGACTGGCCCCTTTGAGCAGGAGTACACGCCCGAGTCCTCGATCGAGATCACCACGTCCAAGCCTTCCGATGTCACCGTTACCAAGAACGGCGAAAAGGTCCGCTACGACACCAAGACCTCGGGCGTGGCGCGTGTGACGATCACCGTTCCCAAGAAGGAGACCACCGACTCCGAGAATGGTGAACGTACTGATGGTACCGACACCACCGATGGTACCGACACCACCGACGGTACCGATGCCCAGTCCACGGATGGCGCCGATATCGCAACTGACGGTCAGACGCCCACCGATTCTACCGACTATTCGTACGATAGCTACTAAGCCGCTCGTACGCGAAAGGAAACATCATGGCTAAAGATTCCAGCTTCGACGTCGTGTCCGAGGTCAACATGCAAGAGGTCGACAACGCCTTTCAGCAGACCACGCGCGAGATTTCCCAGCGCTATGACCTTAAGGATTCCGGCGCTACGATCGAGCTTTCGAAGGGCGACAAGCTCTTTACGATTAACGCCCCGGCCGACTTTGCCTCCAAGCAGATTATCGACGTGCTGAGTTCCAAGCTCATCAAGCGTGGCATTGACCTCAAGGCTGTCTCGTGGGATGCTCCTCAGGCGGCATCGGGCGGCACCGTGCGCGTGCTCGGCTATATCGTCGAGGGTATCGACCAGGCGACCGCCAAGAAGATCAACAAGGACATCAAGGACCAAAAGCTCAAGGTCAAGGTGACCATCGAGGCCGACAAGCTGCGTGTTTCCTCTGCTTCGAAGGATGCGTTGCAGACCGTAATCCAGTTCCTGCGCGACCAGGACTACGGCCAGCCGCTACAGTTCACCAACTACCGCTAATATCATTCGAAAGGACCGCTCTCCAACATGGATACACCGTTGGGCTCCGTGCTCTACATCACCCTCGGGTGCGCTAAGAACGAGGTCGACACCGACCGCATGCGTTCTCTTTTGACCGCCGCGGGCTACGAGGAGGCATTCGACCCGCAGGATGCCGATATCGCCATCGTCAATACATGCTCGTTCCTCGCCTCCGCAACGTCCGAGAGCATCGAGACCACGCTCGAGCTCGCCAACGAGGTTCAGGACGGCGTTCGTTCTTGCCCCATCGTTATGTGCGGCTGTGTGCCGTCGCGCTATGGCGACGACCTGCCTGACGAGCTGCCCGAGGTCGCTGCCTTTGTGAAGGCCGACGAGGAGGACGGCATCGTGGCGGTCATCGATGGCGTGCTGGGTGTCGAGCGTGAAATCGCGGCCTATATCCCTCAGGTCAAGCGTACCGTCGAGGGCGCCGTTGCTTACGTCAAGATTTCCGATGGCTGCAACCGCTTCTGCAGCTTCTGCATGATTCCCTATATTCGCGGTCGCTATCATTCGCGCAATGCCGAGAGCATTATCTCCGAGGTACGCGACCTGGTTGCCGGCGGTGTGCGCGAGATCGTGCTGATCGGCCAGGACACGGGTATTTGGGGCACCGACTTTACTGACGAGGATGTCGCCGAGGGCTCGCCGCGCAATCTGGCGCAGCTGCTGCGTGCCGTCGCCGAGGCCGTGCGCCCGCACAACGTCTGGGTCCGCGTGCTCTATCTGCAGCCCGAGGGCATGACCGATGAGCTTATCGATACGATTCGCGATACGCCCGAGGTGCTGCCCTATATCGATATCCCCGTGCAGCACTGCGACGCGCGCATCCTCAAGGCTATGCGCCGTTCCGGTTCGCGCCAGGAGCTCGAGGACCTGTTCCGCGATCTGCGTGAGCGTATCCCCGGCATCGTGATCCGTTCCACGGCCATGGTCGGCTTCCCGACCGAGACCGACGACGAGTTCCGCGACCTTATTGACTTTATGGACACCGTCGGCTTTGACTACACGAGCGTCTTTGCCTACTCGCAGGAGGAGGGCAGCCTGGCCGCTAAAATGGAGGGTCAGGTCGACGAAGAGGTCAAGCTCGAGCGCGCCCAGGAGGCCATGGACCTGGCCGAGTCGCTCGGTTTTGCCGCCACCGCCGCACATGTGGGCGAGCGCGCCCAGGTGATCGTCGACGGTATCGAAGAAACCGAGGACGGCGCCGAGCTGATCGGCCATGCCTGGTTCCAGGCGCCCGATTCCGATGGCGCGGTCCACTTGGACGCCAGTGAGGCGTCCGTGGGCGATATTCTGACTGTCGAGTTTACCGATAGCTTCTGCTATGAGCTTATCGGCCATGTTGTGGAGTAGGAGAGCATCGTGGCAAACGAGAGCAATAAGGAACTGACGAGTGTCTGGACGCCCGCCAACATCGTGACGTGCGTTCGCATCGTCTTTATCCCGGTGTTCATGATCGTGTCGGCGCTTTCTCACACGAGTGTTGCCGGTACGGATTGGAGCACCTTCGACGGCCCGCTCGCCGCCGCTGCCTTCATTCTGTATGTGATCCTGTCGTGCACCGATAAGGTCGACGGTTATCTGGCGCGTTCGCGCAACGAGATCACCGACTTCGGTAAATTCTTGGACCCCATCGCCGATAAGCTGCTCGTGTTCTCGGCCCTGCTGCTGTTCTTGGATTTTGGCGCGGTGACCGTGTGGTCCGTGTTCATTATCCTGTTCCGTGAGCTTCTGGTGAGCGCCCTTCGCATGGTCGCGAGTGCGGCCGGTGTGGTCGTTGCGGCCGATAAGCTCGGCAAGTACAAGACGGCGACCACGATGGTCTCCATCTGCGGTTACCTGTGCGTTTTTGCTATGGCCGGCTTGGACCTTGGCCCGGTGGCGCTGACGCTCGGCATCTACTCGGTGTCGCGCTTCCTGTATGCCGTTGCCGTTGTCCTGACCGTTATCTCGGGCGCCCAGTACTTCTGGAACTGCCGCAAGATCGTCTTTTCGGTCTAGGTCCTGGTGGGTATGACGGACTCTTTTGAGCAGATTTCCGCACATAACGAGGAGCTGGCGCGCGATATCGTCGAGCGCGCGAGCGCTCGGGGTGTGACGGTTTCGACGGCTGAGTCGCTGACGGCGGGTATGATCGCCTCGACGATTGCGGATATCCCGGGCGCCTCGGCGGTGCTGCGTGGCGGTGCGGTGACCTACTGCGATGAGATTAAGCATCGCGTGCTGGGTGTTGAGCAGGAGACGCTCGACCGCTACACCGCGGTGTCGCATCAAACTGCGCGCGAGATGGCGTCGGGTTCGCTGGAACTGTACCAGAGCGATATTGCAGTGAGCGCAACGGGTTATGCCGGCCCCGGCGGTGGTACTGAGGACGATCCTGCTGGCACTTTCTATATTGGCTGGGCGCATCGTTCTGCCGATGGGGGCGTGCCGGTCGTGGACTCCATTCGTTGTCGCTATGAGGGCGATCGTTCGTGTGTTCGTGCCCATGCGGTCGCGGAGGCACTGGGTCGCATCGTCTGCGTGCTCGATTCTATGGAATAGACGTGTTTTAAGGGGCCTCCGGGCCCCTTAATTGTGGAGATAGGGACCTCCGGCGAATTTTATCTTTGTGCAGGTAGTTGTCGTATTTTTCCTCGTCATGATTTTCTTGGTTCGCCTGCGGTCAAGTTTTTGGTCAGTGTTTGGTCGGCGTTTGGTTGGGTTTTGGAAAGGTCGGCTGCATATGATTTATCTGAACGGTTGACCACGAACAGCCGTTCGTTTAATATCGATGCAGGTTGTTAAGAGGAGGGCTATTCATGGCCAAGAATTCAGGTCCCGTACGTACCGTTCATGCTCGCACGACGGGTAAAGAGCGCGATGAGATGATCGCCACCACCAAGGCCGAGATCGAGAAGAAATTCGGCCAGGGTTCCATCATGAGGTACGGCGACGGTGGCCCCGAGCTCGAGGTCGAGGCCATTCCCACGGGCGCTCTGGCACTCGATGCCGCTCTGGGTATCGGCGGTGTGCCGCGCGGCCGAATCGTCGAGATCTACGGTCCCGAGTCCTCCGGTAAGACGACGCTTTCGCTCGAGATCTTGGCCGAGGCCCAGGCAATGGGCGGCGTTGTGGCATTTATCGATGCCGAGCACGCGCTCGATCCCACGTATGCCGCGCGCATCGGCGTGGATATCGACGAGGTACTCATTTCCCAGCCCGATACGGGTGAGCAGGCGCTCGAGATTGTTGACATGCTTGTGCGTTCTGGTGCCATCGATGCCATCGTTGTCGACTCCGTCGCCGCGCTGACCCCGCGTGCCGAGATCGAGGGAGAAATTGGCGACACTACGGTCGGTCTTCAGGCTCGCCTGATGAGCCAGGCGCTCCGCAAGCTCGCCGGCTCGCTGTCCAAGTCCAACACGACGTGCATCTTCATTAACCAGCTGCGTGAGAAGATCGGCGTCATGTTCGGCAACCCCGAGACCACGACGGGCGGCCGCGCCCTTAAGTTCTTCTCTTCGGTGCGTATCGACATTCGCCGTATCGACAGCATTAAGCTTAAGGACGAGGTTATCGGTAACCGCGTGCGCGCCAAGGTCGTTAAGAACAAGGTGGCAGCTCCGTTCCGTTCTGCTGAGTTCGACATCATGTACGGTACGGGCATCTCTAAGGAGGGCTCAATTCTGGACATGGCTGTCGAGTGCGGCATCTGTAAGAAGATGGGCTCCTGGTTTGCCTATGGCGAGGACAAGCTCGGCAACGGTCGCGAGGCCGCCAAGGCTTTCCTGCGCGAACACCCCGATTGCGCCGACGAGATTGAGCATAAGGTTCGCCTTGCCTGCGGACTTGAATTTGATGACGATGCTCCTTCCGAGGTCGAGCTGACCGATCAGCCTGCGCCTGAGGAGTTTGATGAGCTTTACGCCATCGATGGTTCCGCTATGCTCGATGATGACGACGAGTAGCGGTTACGCTCATGTCGTATACGGTGACCGAGGCCACGGTCGTCTTTCCCGATAAGAAGGCGGCCTCCTCGTTCTCGAGCGGGTATGCGTCCAAAAAGCCTTGCGCACATATCGATTGTGAGCTTGAAGACGGTTTTGAGCGGTCCATTTGGATTCCCGTGCGGGTCGCGCGCCTGTATGTCAAAAACCGCCCCGATCTTCCCTGTGATTGGGACAACTTTCGTGAGGCGGTGCAGATCATCGAGCGTAAATGTGCACTTACCATGGTGACCGAGATGTTATCGCGCCGCGACCATGCGACGGGTGAGGTCCGTGACAAGCTGGCTCGCTACGGTTTTCACCAGCCCGCGATCGATTTCGCCGTCGAGCGCGCCACCGAGTATCGCTTTTTAGACGAGAACCGCTTTTGCTCGTACTTTATCGAGGAACGCAAGCGGCGTGGTTGGGGACAGCGTAAAATCGAGACCGAGCTCAAGCGCCGTCATGTCGTGCTCGATGACATTCCCGGTTATCCCGAGGATTATTTTGCCGTCGAAGACGATTTGGCGCGTGCGTCAGCCCTGCTCGCCAAGCGGCGTGTTCCAGAGACGCGCGGATTCGAAAAACTGGTTCGGTTTTTGATGGGCAAGGGCTTCTCGTATCACATCGCCGCCGATGCCGTTAAGGCACGTCTCGATGCCGAACGCGAGGAATGTGCGGTTTAGGCGTATGCGTTATGTGGCCCTGCCGTTCACCGCGTTTTAGCCGCCGTGCCGGGGCCATTTATTTGACAGTTGTTGTGGTTCAACGTACGATAAACACTGTCATTTGCTTTGTGATATGTGCTCATCTGTGATGAGTTTGTTTATATGTTTATCTGTATCCGACCCGCATAAGCTGCGCCCATATTACTCAAATGTCGCGAGCCGTTCGTAAGGACGGTTCGCTTTGTTGTGTAACGAATCCATAAAAAGGAGTGAGCATGCCTATCATCGCAGCGCTCGTTGGCATCGTTTTGGGTGCCATCGCCGCCATTGCCTACATGCGCACCGCCAAGCAGGGTAGTCTTCACGAGGCCGACGAAAAGATTCAGTCGGCACACGCACAGGCTGAGTCCCTGATCGGTGATGCAAAGCGTCAGGCCGAGACCCTCAAAAAAGAGGCTCTGCTCGAGGCTAAAGAGGAAATCATCAAGAACAAGCAGGCCGCCGAGGCCGAGGACAAGCAGCGTAAGAACGAGATTCGTACGCTCGAGAACCGCGTGATGCAGCGCGAGGAATCCCTCGATCGCCGCAACGACGCTCTCGACAAGCGCGAGCATCAGCTGTCCAGCCAGGCCGGTCAGGTCGAGAAGCGCTCCCGTGAGCTCGAGGAGCTCTGCGCAAAGCAGACCTCCGAGCTCGAGCGTATTGCCGACCTTACCCGCGAGGACGCCCACAAGGAACTCCTCGATAAGGTTCGCGGCGAGGTCACCCACGAGGCCGCCACGATCATTCGCGAGTCCGAGCAGCAGGTTCGCGCCGAGTGCCACAAGACCGCCCAGGAGATTCTGTCCCTGGCGATTCAGCGCTGCGCTGTCGACCACACTGCCGAGGTCACCGTTACCTCCGTGCACATTCCCTCCGATGACCTCAAGGGCCGTATCATCGGTCGCGAGGGTCGCAACATCCGGACCTTCGAGCAGGTTTCCGGCGTCAACCTCGTTATCGACGACACGCCCGAGACCGTCGTTCTTTCGAGCTTCGACCCGGTCCGTCGTGAGACCGCCCGTGTCGCCCTCGAGAACCTCATCGCCGACGGCCGCATTCACCCTGCCCGCATCGAGGAGATGTATCACAAGGCTGCCGACCTGGTTCAGCAGCGCGTGCGCGAGGCTGGCGAGCAGGCTGCCTTCGATACCGGCATCCACGATCTGCACCCTGAGATCGTCAAGACCCTTGGTGCCCTGCGCTACCGTACCTCGTTTGGTCAGAACGTGCTTCAGCACTCCCTCGAGGTCTCTGACCTGTGCGGCGTGATGGCTTCCGAGCTTGGCCTGGACGTTGTGACCGCCAAGCGCGCCGGCCTGCTACACGACCTGGGCAAGGCAATCGACCACGACGTCGAGGGCCCGCATGCCGTCATCGGCGCCGAGCTTGCCCGCCGTTATGGCGAGAAGCCCGTTATCGTCCACGCTATCGAGGCTCACCATGCCGATGTCGACCCCAACACGGTGCTCGATGTCCTGGTGCAGGCCGCCGATGCCGTCTCCGCCTCTCGCCCCGGTGCCCGTCGCGAGTCTGCCGAGAACTACATCAAGCGCCTTGAGAAGCTCGAGGAGATCGCCAACTCCCATGACGGCGTCGAGCGTACCTATGCCATGCAGGCCGGTCGCGAGGTCCACGTCATGGTTCAGCCGGACAAGATCTCCGATGCCCAGTCCACGGTCCTGGCTCACGATATCGCCCATCAGATCGAGGAAGAGATGGAGTATCCCGGTCAGGTGCGCGTCGTCGTGATTCGCGAGAGCCGCGCTGTCGATATCGCTAAATAACATGAGCGACGCGAACGAGCTCATCTCATTTATCGCGTCGATGTCGGGGGAGGGCAACCTTCGCGTCGAGGAGAACCTTGGCGAGGGGTATGTCCGCCTCCGCGTTTCGGAGGCCGAGCGGCGCCAGGCAAAGCACGACATTCAGCATGTCGAGGATATCGTCATCGAAATGCTCCGTAATGCTCGCGATGCCGGCGCCGACAAGGTCTATCTCGCCACGACCAAGGAAGATGGCGTCCGGACGCTTGTCTTTCTGGATAACGGCTCGGGTGTTCCGCAGGATATGCAAGAGCGAATCTTCGATGCCCGCGTTACCTCAAAGCTCGAGAGCATGAAGATGGACCGTTGGGGCGTTCACGGTCGTGGCATGGCATTGTTTTCGATCAAGCAGAACACCGACGAGGCCCGTGTGGTCACGTCCGGCGTCGATCTTGGTTCAGCCTTTAAGGTGAGCGTTGCAGCCGACCGCCTCAGTGAGCGTGCCGATCAGTCCAGCTGGCCCCAGGCCGTCAAGGATGAGGACGGACGTTATGTCTGTGCTCGCGGTCCGCATAATATTATTCGCGCTGCCTGTGAGTTTGCGCTCGAGGAGTTGCGTGGTTGCGATGTCTATCTTGGTTCTCCGTCTGAGATTGCCGCGACCCTTTATGCTCAGGCGTCAAGTCGGCTCGATACGTCTCGTCTCCTGTTCATTGACGACGAGAGCGAGCTTCCGGTTGTCGATCGTTTAGGCCTTGCCTCCGATGCCGAGGACTTTATCCGTATCTGCTCGGGTTTGGGCCTTGAGATGTCCGAACGCACGGCACATCGCATTTTGGCAGGGCAGATTAAGTCCGTTCGCGGTGTGACCGCGCGTCTGCTGCGCGAACGTGATTCGTCCTCGCATGCGCCGGCTCCTGTCGATCTCGCGAAGGATCGTCGCGGGCTACGTATTGCCAAGGATGACATGGCACAGTTTTCGCGTGCTGTGGAGCGCGACTTTAATGACCTTGCCGCCCGGTACTATCTCAACCTTTGCGGCGACCCTAAGATTCGCGTTTCGCGTGATCGAATCACTGTGACCTTCGATCTTGCCAAAGAGGAATAGTGCCTTTACCGAGTCCACTCGGTACGATACAGTTATTGCAGTTAAAACGTACTTTTAAACGCAGGAGTTTCTTCATGGATTGCCTGAAGGTATCAAGCAAATCATCGCCCGCGTCCGTTGCCGGCGCCATCGCCGGCATGGTCAAGGATGGTGTACCCGTCAACATCCAGTGTGTCGGCGCCGGTGCTGTCAACCAGGCCATTAAGGCCGTGGCTATCGCGCGCGGTTTTTTGATTCCAACCGGTTTTGATATTTCCTGCGCGCCCGTGTTCTCCGACATCCTCATTAACGGGGAGTCGCGCACGGCCATCCGCCTTTCTATCTACGTTCACCAAATCAATCGAGCTGCTATGGATAACGTCGTCATGGATGACGTTAAGCCTGTGGCATAGCTTCTGCTTGCCTCGTTTCGCTCCCCATCGTTAGGACTTATGCACATGGACCAGCGTTCCGTACGCGATATTCTTGCCGGTAAAACCTACTTTATCCGCACCTTTGGCTGCCAGATGAATCAGCACGACTCCGAGCGTGTGAGTGGCCTGCTTGATTCGTATGGCTGCCTCATGGCGCTCGATCCCGAGCATGCCGATATCGTTGTGTTCATGACGTGCTGTGTGCGCGAGGCTGCCGATACGCGCCTGTACGGTCAGTGCAATTCCTGTAAAAGCCTGCCGCCTTCGCCTTCGGGCAAGCGCGTGGTTGCCGTGGGCGGCTGTATCGCGCAGCGCGATGGCGAGGGTCTGCTCACCAACGTCGATAACGTCAATGTCATCTTTGGCACGCATTCCATCGCACATGTGGCCGAGCTCATTGCCGAGGCGTTCCTGGACGGCAAGCGTCATATCCGCACCAATGAGCATGAGGATACGGATGCCATGAGCATGCCGTGGCATCGCGAGACCCAGTATCACGCCTGGGTGCCCATCATGACGGGCTGCAATAACTTCTGCACCTACTGCATCGTGCCGTACGTGCGCGGTCGCGAAAAGAGCCGCCCCTTCGAGGAAATTGTCGACGAGGTGACCGGTTTGGTGCGCCAGGGCGTGCGTGAGATTACGCTGCTGGGCCAAAACGTTAACTCATATGGTCGCGATCTGTTTGGCAAGCCGCGTTTTGCCGATCTGCTGCGTGCCGCGGGCGATACGGGTGTGGAGCGCATCTTCTTTACCTCTTCTCATCCTAAGGATCTGCTGCCCGAGACCATCGACGCCATGGCCGAGACGCCCGCCGTCATGCCGCAGCTTCACTTGGCCGTTCAGTCGGGCTCCACGCGTATCCTCAAAGAGATGAATCGCCGTTATACACGCGAGGACTATCTGGGCCTGGTCGATCGCATTCGCAACCGCATGCCCGATATCGCGCTCTCGACCGATATTATCGTTGGATTCCCGGGCGAGACTGAAGAAGACTTTGAGCAGACGCTCTCACTTGCCGAGACGGTCCGCTATGCTCAGGCCTATACCTTCATCTATTCCAAGCGCGCCGGTACTCCGGCCGCAGAGATTGACGATCCCACGCCGCATGAGGTTATTCTCGAGCGTTTCAACCGCCTGGTTAAGGTTATCGAGACTACGGCTCACGAGTATAACCAGGGTGAGCTTCATACTGTGGTGCCGGCGCTCATTGAGGGAACGAGTAAAAAGAACAACGCGGTCCTGCTGGGCAAGAGTCCCAAGAATCAGACCGTGCATGCGCCTATCCCCGAGGGTTACAGCATCGATCAGCTTGTTGGCAAGATCGTTGATGTTGACGTTGACATTGCCAAGACCTGGTATTTGTCCGGCTCCGTTGTGGGCGAGCCGCGCTAATGGTTTCTCCCAGGGCAGGTCTTTCCGCCGTTGCGATCGTCGGTCCGACGGCGGTTGGCAAGAGTGATGTTGCCGACCGTTTGGCAGCTCGTCTTTCGTCCGAAGTGCTGTCGTGCGATGCGATGCAAATCTATCGCGGCATGGACATCGGTACCGCAAAGATGGCGCCCGATGAGTGTACGGCGCCGCTGCGTCTTGTCGACATTGTAGAGCCGGGTGTGGCATATTCTGCTGCGCTTTATCAGGCTGACGCTCGCGCGCATGTTGAGCGCTTGCTTGGCGAGGGCCGCCTGCCGGTGTTTTGCGGGGGTACGGGGCTGTATCTCAAGGCCGCCCTCGATGAGATGGACTTTCCCTCGGGTGAACTTGAGGACGATCGCCGTGCGGGCTATCAGGAGCTTGCCGAGCGTATTGGCGAGGAAGAACTGCATGCCCTGCTTGCCGAGCGCGACCCAGAATCTGCTGCTGTTATTCATCCCCATAACGTGCGCCGTGTGATTCGTGCGCTCGAGATGCATGATGATGGTATCTCCTACGCGCAGCAAAAGTCGCAGTTTAGTGTTCCGCGCGAGCATTATCACGCTCTGTGGTTTGGTCTGACGCGTAATCGCGAGGTGCTCTACGAGCGCATTAATCTGCGCGTCGATCTGATGTTTGAGCAGGGTCTTGTCGATGAGGTCCGCGGTCTTATGGGCCAGGGGCTGGGAGATGCCCTGACGTCGATGCAGGCAATTGGCTATAAAGAGATCATCGATGCTTTCAATGGTGTGATGAGCATGGATGAGGCTCGCGAACTCATCAAGATGCGTTCGCGTCGTTATGCCAAGCGTCAGCTTTCGTGGTTTAAGCGCGATGACCGTATCGTGTGGTTTGATATGGATGAATGTACGATCGATGAGGTCGTTGCTGATATCCTGCATCGTATTGAGGCTGCCTAATGGCCCGTTTTCCCCTTGTTCCCACGTCGCCCGAGCCCGAGCGTGCCATTTTGGTTGGTGTTGAGTGGCGCGACAATGCATGGCCACTCGATCGATCGCTCGATGAGCTGGAGCGCCTTGCCCATACGGCTGGTGCCCAGTGCGTGGCTCGCTTGTCTCAGCGTTTGGTAAAGCCGTATCCTAAATCGTTTATCGGTTCCGGTAAGGTTGAAGAGCTGTGCGGCCTGGTGCATCGCATGGATGCCGATGTCGTTATTTTTGACGACGACCTGACGCCCTCGCAGCAATCCTATTTGGAGAAAGCGGTGGGCGAGCCGGTAAAGATCATCGATCGTACGGCACTGATCTTGGATATCTTTGGCCTGCATGCTCAGACGCGTGAGGGACGCCTACAGGTACAGCTGGCACAGCTTCAATATCTGTTGCCTCGTCTGCGTGGCATGTGGAGCCATCTCGCCAAGGAGCAGACGCGCGGCGGCATCGGCTCACGCTTTGGTCAGGGTGAAAGTCAGCTCGAGGTCGACCGTCGCCTCATTCGTAATAAGATTGCCGCGCTTCGTCGTGAGCTTAAGCAGGTTGAACAGCGTCGCGATGTCCAGTCCAAGAGCCGCATTGAGTCACCGGCGTTTCGCGTCGCGTTAGCCGGTTATACCAATGCCGGTAAATCGACGTTGCTCAATCGCCTGACCGGCTCTACGGTACTTTCGCAGGACAAGTTGTTTGCTACGCTCGACCCGACGACGCGTTCGTATCGCCTGCCCGGCGGTCGCGGCATGACGATCACCGATACCGTCGGCTTTATTCAAAAGCTGCCGCATGGTCTGGTCGATGCCTTTAAATCGACACTGTCCGAGGTGTTGGGTGCCGATCTAATTCTCAAAGTCGTAGATGCGTCTGACGAGGACTATGAGCGGCAGCTGGAGGCTGTCGACCGTGTGCTTGATGAGATCGGTGCCGGCGAGCGTTTGACGCTTACGGTGTTCAATAAAACCGATCTTCTCGATAGCGTTGATCGATTGAGTTTCCGTCGTCGTTATCCCGAAGCCGTTCTGTTCTCGGCCCAAACGGGCGAGGGGCTCGACGATCTCGTCGATCGCATCGCTCGCGAGGCAGCTGCCACCGATGTACTGCTTTCAGCCGACATTCCGTATCGTGAAGGTGCGCTCATCACGCTCGTGCATGAACAGGGAACCCTCCTGCATGAGGAATACCTCGAGGACGGCGTTCGTATTGTGGCAAAGCTTCCGGCTCGTATCGCACCGCGTCTCGAGCGTTATCGAACAGAGTAAATCAGCTCCAGCACGCCCAAGATAATGGGCTGATGCAGCAGGTAGAACGGCAGCGCATGGCGTCCGAGGCTTGCGAGCGCCGGAACGGGATTCTCATAGGACCATGCTGGCGCCTCGCGGCTTGATTTCTGTGCGGCGTGGGCGGCAAAGAAGCCTGTGAGGTACATAAAAAAGAATGGGATGAGTGGATAGTAATCACCGGAGACAAAGTCTGGACTTGGGAACCCCAGCCAAGCTAGATAGGGGATAGGGTAGACCGCTTTAGGAATGCTCCAGGTACAGGCAAAGAGTATGAGGCAAATCGTTATACCCCATACTGTCGGCACCCTATCGAGAACCGTGCGCGCGAGCGCAATAATGGCAGTGCACGCCGCCATGCAATAAATGATGCCAAAGTTCACTGAATCGTCGACTGATACGAGCGTTGTTGCAATCCAGACGACCAAAGCTGCGGCAGCGTACTTGGCCGCTCGTTTAGCATTGTTGCGTGAGAGCGTGCACATCCAACCCGCGATAAACAAAAATACCCAGCTGATGCTGGCGCGCCAGATGTCTTGAAAGACAGTCTGGGTAAACCAGGGCATATCCCAGTCGTACAGGTAGGCGAGATCGTAGCAAGCGTGAAAACCTGCCATTGAAATCATCGTAAACCCGCGGACGGTATCAAAGATGGTGATGCGTTTTTGCATTACGAGAACCGGCGCATTAAGCCGACGACTTTGCCCAAGATGATGGGATTCGTTGCATAGATAGGCTCCATGGTGTCATTCTCGGGCTGCAGGCGTACGCGTCCCTGCTCCTTGTAGAACGTCTTGACAGTCGCTGAACCATCAATCATGGCCACGACAATTTCGCCGTTCATGGCACTCTTTTGTTCACGGACGATGATGTAATCGCCATTGAAGATGCCGACATTGATCATTGAGCTCCCATGCACCTCAAGGATAAAGGAACCCTGATCAGTGGCGATTTCGGTCGGGATAGTAAAAGTGTCTTCGATATTCTGCTCGGCCAGAATGGGAATCCCAGCCGCGACGCGACCAACGAGCGGTAGCGAGACCGTTCCGCGAGGTGCGGTGGGCTCGTCAGATTTAGAAATTGAGACAGAGGAACCGTCCTCGTTAAAGAGTTCCAGGGCACGCGGTTTGGTGGCATCGCGCTTGAGTAGCCCGCGCGCCTCCAGGGCAGAGAGATGGGCGTGCACGGTGCTGGGAGAGGATAGGCCCACGGCAGAAGCCATCTCGCGCACGCTGGGCGGATAACCCTTCTCCTGCTGATATTCCTTGATGAAGTCGTAAATTTGCTGCTGACGCTTGGTAATTTTGCGAGCCATCAGGGCATCCTCTCTACCCATGTCAAACAAATGTTCGAATTTTGCTTGACAGGAACAACTGTTCGAAGATAATAATAACCGAACATTCGTTCTCGCGCTAGACATTTTTGTCCGCGCGGCTTGATAAAACTGTTCTCAGCAAAACACGCGAGAGGAGAACATGATGAACGCAACGAATATGGTCCAGGGAAACCTCGCCCTTAAGCTCGAGACGCCTGCCGCGCCCGCTTTTACTGTTGTCAAGGGTGGACGTTCCGGTTATCAGCCTTTGCCCGTAAAGTCTGCTCGCACTCAGTATGCTGTTGCCGCGCCGACTCCCGCTGCCCTGAAGGTCTCGACGATTGTTGCCGTCGCCGTTGCGCTCACGCTCTTTTTTGTCCTCGCTACGTCGGTCTTTAGCGCTCGTCACGCCGCGTATGCCGAGTCCGTTTCCAACGTTACCTACGAGACCATTCGCGTTCAGCCTGGTGATTCTCTTTGGTCGCTTGCCGAGGAATATCCAATCGAAGGCCTTTCCACGCAAGAGACTTCCGACATGATCCGTAACGTCAATCATCTGGAGCATGGTTCGCTCGCCGCCAGTGCGCATCTTAAGGTTCCTGCTCGTTCGTAATCATTATCGCGCTGCGCATGGTACTCTTGTTATCGTTTAAGAGGAGGTACCATGCGCTGTCCTAAATGCGGCAAGGCACATACCCGCGTCGTTGATTCCCGTATGCAGGAGTCAAATAACACCATTAAGCGCCGTCGCGAATGTTGCTCGTGTAACTACCGCTTTACAACGTTCGAGCGATGCGAAGACCCAATTGAGGTCATTAAGTCGGATGGAACTAAGCAGCGGTTCGATCGCAATAAGCTGCTCGTCGGCTTGATGCGTGCCACCATCAAGCGCGATATCGACACTAAGAAGCTCAATGAGATTATCGACGATATCGAGGTCGAGCTGCGCTCTCGCACGCTGACGGCCGTCACGTCGCATGAGTTGGGTGACATGGTGCTCAAGCGCTTGGCCAAGATCGATAAGGTGGCGTACATCCGCTTTGCCTCGGTCTACCGCGATTTCAAAGACGTCGAAGAGTTTCTGCAAGAGCTCGACAAGCTAAGGTGATTCCATGTCCTGCATTACCGTCAACATAAAGCGTCTCGACCCCACCGTCGAGCTTCCCAAATACGCCCATCCCACCGATGCCGGCTTGGATCTGCGCTCCAACGAGGACTGCGTCCTGAAGCCCTTCGAACGTCGTCTGGTCTCTACCGGGCTGGCCATCGCCCTGCCCGATGGCTACGCCGGCTTCGTCCAGCCCCGCAGCGGCTTGGCCATCAAGCAGGGCCTGTCTATAGTCAATACGCCGGGCCTCATCGACGCCCACTACCGAGGAGAACTCAAGGTTATCCTCATCAACCTGGATCCCTCCAACAACATCCAAATCAACAAAGGCGACCGCATAGCCCAACTCGTCATCCAAGAAGTCCCCACGGTCAACCTCATAGAAGTAGAAGAACTAGACGAAACCGACCGAGGCAACGGAGGCTTCGGCTCCAGCGGCGTCGCCTAGGGGCGCTCGTATCCCTCCCGCCCGGGGCTTACCTATATCATTCCATGCTCAAACATTCTCGCGTCGCTTCGCTCGCTGCGAAACTGCGCGTGGAACGATATAGGTAAGCCCCGGGCGGGCGGCTACTCGCTTGAAACAATATTTACTTTTCTAGTAAGTCGATGCGATAAAGGGACGCCTCCTTTGTCGCATCGACTTACTGTATTTATATTTTCTGGTTCCCCTTTTCAGATTCTACTGGTGGGGAATCTGGTATAGCCGCTAGTACGTTAACGCAGCTTACCTGTGGGAGGCCCCTATATATCGTCCCACGCGCAGTTTCGCAGCGCAGCGAGAATGTTTGAGCATGGGATGATATATAGGGGCCTCCCACAGGTAAGCGGACAGTCCAATGCTAGCGGATATGCGCGGGTTTTCCGCCCCAGTAGAAGCGGCAGAAGGCTCGTTTGCGTTTTTGGGGTTTGCCTACTTGCTCCATGGTTGCGATGGCTATGTCTTCGGCTGCGTGGGGGCGGCGTAGTACTTCGCCGTTGATGAGTAGGGCTTTGAGTGATTCGGGGTGGTCGTGCAGGTGACGAAGCGTCACGATGAGTTCTCGTGCGGTGGTGACATGCATGCTGGCGCCCATGCCGGTGAGCATCGTTGTGTTGGCCTTTTCCTGGCCATATGATTTGCCCAGCAGGATCATCGGCAGATGCGCGCACAGGCATTCGGTGACGGTGAGTCCGCCCGATTTGAGGATTGCCAGGTCGCAGCCGTGCATGAGGGCCGCCATGTCGTCCACGTAGTCCAGAACCGTGACGTTGTCGAGCTTCATGGCGTCGAAGAGCGTCTTGAGGCGAGTGGCGTATTCCTCATCCTTGCCCGGCAAAAAGACAAAGTGCATGTCCTCGAAGCTGCGCAGGAAGGGGAGTGTGCGGTCCATCTCCGCGCGAAAGCGAACGTACGGTTGAGGCAAACTGGCACCGGCCATCACCAACACAACGGTCTTGTCAGCGGGGAGATTGAACTTCTCGAGTTCTTCCCCGCGATTATAGTCCGTATCAAACCCGGTGCGGATGGGGATGCCTGTAATGCGGATTTTGGTCTCGGGAACCTTACGGGGGCGAAGTATCTCGGCCATAAACTCGTTGGCTACGCAGAATAGGTCGGTATCCTTGTGGGGCCAAAAGCCTTCGACTTCGTAATCGGTCGTCACGCAGATGACTGGAAAATCAATACCCGTGATGACGCGGGCGCCCACAGCGACGTTGGCCGCCGTAATGTGTGTTGCGACCACGGCTATGGGCCTGCGTGTCCGGACGTATTCGTTGAAGGCGGGGAACATAATTCGTGACCAAGCTGTGCCGCCGCCCCAGAGCAGATGTCCTGTAAGCGTATATCGCCAGGTCAGGTCGTAAATGTGACGCGTGGCGCCGGTAAACGACGCTGCTGTTTTATTACCATCGAACCTAATGCGTCCAAAATCGAGGATATCCAGGACTTCGATTTCAACATCCTCAGGGATTCCCTTGGTGCCGCGGATAAGGTCAAATGCTTGTGCAATCGCGTTGGCGGCGGCTTTGTGGCCCGATCCAACCGATGCGTGCACAATGGTTACCAGGGATTTTTGTGCAGGTGAAACGGTCATTTGCTCCGGTTGGGGAGTGGCTTGCATGGGCAGGGGAGCGCTATTGCCCGTCTGCGTTTGATCCATCGATAACTCCCCTTCAGCTTTGTTACGCGATTTAACATTATAGTGCATGAGTGTCATGTTCACGTAAATTTGGGTATGAGCGCAAAGAACGTCAATGTATCGACGAGAGGATATTCCATGACTACCGATCAGCCGATTGATGTTGCGATTATCGGTGGAGGCCCCGCGGGCTATGCTGCCGCCATTTACACTGCGCGTGCCAACCTGACGACGACTGTGATTGAGCAGGGTATGTCGGGTGGACAGATCGCCACGACCAATGAAGTCGAGAACTATCCGGGCATTCCGCTCTTGAGTGGCGCCGAACTCGGCGAGCGTTTTCAACAGCATGCAGAGGGCTTGGGAGCTCAGGTCGCATGGAGCATGGTTACGGGTATCGATTACGATGCCGATGCAGCGCTGTTTACGGTGCATCACGATATAGGCGATACGCTGGCCTCGAGCGTTATCGCTTGCATGGGTGCCACGCCGCGATCTGCTGGTTTCGCTGGCGAGGATACGTATCGCGGTCGTGGCGTTTCGTATTGCGCGACGTGTGACGGCATGTTCTTCCGTGGCAAGCAGGTTTTTGTCATTGGCGGCGGCAATGCTGCCTGTGAGGAAGCCCTGTTCTTGTCAGAAATCGCCAGCAGCGTGACCATCGTCTTGCGTCGCGATCAGTTCCGTGCACCTGATGGTGTTGTTCAGAAGGTACTCGAAAAGGACAATATTACAGTTAGGTACCAAACTAGTATTGTTGAACTTTCTGGTGAAGCGATGCCAACGACGATTGCCTTTAAGGACAATGCATCTGGGGAAATTCATACCGAGTCATTTGAGCCTGGCTCGTTTGGCATTTTTGTCTTTACCGGCACGCAACCCCATACCGAGCTTGTTGAGCATCTAGTCGATCTGGCGCCTGATGGCGGCATTCTGACTGATGAATCCATGGCGACCCGCACGCCAGGTCTATTTGCTGCTGGCGACATCCGTTCCAAGCGCTTACGTCAGGTTGTGACCGCCGTTTCTGACGGAGCCATAGCAGCAACGAGCGCATACGCGTTTCTCCGCTGATAAGTACGATAATATATCTTATGTAAGGTTGCTATCTTTAAACAAAGTGGTTGGACGATGCATCAATGTGCAGTCCAACCACTTTTACTTAGCGGCTATGTGGTATGCAAAACTAGATAACCTAGAATACAATATAGCAAACGAACGGAGGCCTCTGATGAACCACGTCAAACATGTTATCCCGATGTCCGATACGTCGGTCGGCATTAAGCCGGAGGATATTCAACCGACGGTACTGCCGGACGCATTTATTCAGTCCGATATGGTGGGTAAACTTAACACTTTGAGCCTGCCACGCTATGACCAGCTGCCCAACGTATCGCTCTATCGCGATCAGGTTATTGAATATGTTGCGCAGTGGATGGAGCCGCTTTCGATTTGCGTAGAGCAACCCGTTATCACGCCATCGATGATCAATAACTACGTGAAGGTCGGCCTCGTTCCTGCTCCGGTTAAAAAGCAGTATGGCCGTGAGCAGATTGCGCGTCTCATCGCCATTTGTATCTTTAAGCAGGTGCTGCCTATCGCTGCGGTTCAGGCGCTTTTTAATATTCAGCGCTTGAGCTATGACGCTCCGACGGCTTTCGATTATGTAGTCGATCAACTTGAGGCATCGATTCGTGCGGCGTTTTCCGTCGAGCAGACTCCCGTGCCCGATACCGCACATCAGGTTACGCGCGAGTCGCTGCTTGTACGCAGTGCAGTATCGTCCTTCGTTTCGAAGGCCTACCTGATGAGCTATCTAAAGTTCAATGGGTTTAATAGCTAACCGAGGTATAAAACGGGCGGGATAAGAGGCCAGTGGCCCCTTATCCCGCCCGTGCGTTTGTCTAGTTGGACATTATCGGCCCGAAGCCACGTCCATGCCGTAGCCGATGATGAGGCCGTGCATCTCGGCATAGTATGAATCTAACCCGTTACAGGGCATGATGATAGTCTTGGAGCCTGGCCAGCGCTCCACAATGCGGCTGGTAAGCGCCTGGGCTCCAGATTCGTTCTCAACGTGATCGATGATGACCTCGCCGCCCGTGAAACCCTCGGCCTCCATGGTGTCGACAATCTTGGTGAGCATCTTCTTTTCGCCGCGCGTGTGCCCAACGAGTTCAATTTTGCCCGCTTCGCTCGCCGTGCCCAAAATGCGGATATTGAGCTTGTTGGCAATGACGCCGGCTGCCTTAGGAATGCGTCCGGCCTTCGCAAGGTTTTCGTAATTACACAGGCTAAAGAGGATCTTGCTGTTCTGCTCCAAGCTATCAAAGTAAGCGCAGGCGTCCTCAAAGGAAACATCCGGGTTACACGCAAGATATCGATCAAACAGTAAGAAGATCAGGTCCATCTTGCCGCCCGCTGCCCGCGAATTGACCAGGTGAATCTGGCGGTTGGGCTCCTCGGCAAGTACCATATCGCGTGCCGTAGCAGCAGCATTGTAGCTTCCCGAGACGCCCTCAGAGATGGGCATGCAGATCGTCTTGTCGGCAAGTCTGAAGAGTTCGGCCCACTCCCCTACGCTTGGACAGGCGCTCGAAGAAGCGCTCGACTCCGCCTGCACGGCGCAATTGAGCTCGTGAACATCGAGCGAGAGGTCGTCAACGAATTCACGCTCCCCCACTCGGATCTTAAGGGGTGCAAATGCAAAGGTGGTATGAGGTGCGGTTGGTTGCCAATCGCGAAGATTGCAGCTCGAATCGGAGATAAGTGCCCAGCTCATTGAGGGTCCTTTCTAATTGTTCCCCAACAATTATAGCCATCTTTTTGATTGATCAGTACGGCTATCTAGTTTTGAATACTAGATAGCCGTACTGATCATATGCCAAACGGTAAGGGAAAAAAGAATGGGCCTCGTGACTCAAGATCGCGAGGCCCACGTTCGTTCGCTGCAGTAATAAATTAGTAGCGCACGAAAATGTAATTGTTGTTCATGCCAGCAGCGACGGAGCTGATGATGACGCCCGTTTTGTAGTCGGAAGCATGGATCATCTGACCATTACCGATATAGATGCCTGTATGGTAGGAGTTAACCACAACATCGCCGGGTTGCGGATCGGACACGCGGGTCCAACCCATGAAGGTGCCGGTGGTGCCCAGGCGGCAATAGCGGCCCGTGAGGCAATAGCTTACAAAACCGGAGCAGTCAAAGCTGTTCGGTCCAATGCCGCCCCAGGAATAAGCGTATCCGAGCTTGCTGTAGGCGCGCGAAACAACGGTACCGCCGTCAACGGACTGGCTCGGTGCGGAAGGCGTCGGAGTCGGAGCGGGCGTCACGGGCTGCGGCGTGGGGGCAGGAGCGGGCGCGGGCGCGGGCGTGTTGCCGCCGCCGTTGTTGGTCGTACCGCCACCATTGTTGGTGTTCTCGGTCGTACCGGCAGTGTCGTTGCTCACCGTGGCCTTTTCGGCGGTGCTGGCATTGATGCCAGCCTGAAGCGCGGCGTTGGCCTCGGCCTCGGCAGCAAGCTCGGCCTGCAGCTGTGAATCCAGGGAGTTCACGACACTCTGGGCCTCAGCCTGCTGGGCATTGAGCTCGTCGACCTTCTTCTGCGTCGCGGCGACGTTCTTCTCCTGCTCGGTCTGCTTATCGGTGAGCTGCTGCTTAAGGTCCTTGACCTCCTGAATGGTCTGGGCCTGCTTGTCGGAAACCTTGCCGTAGTAGAACAGACGGTTGAGCATGTCGCCCAGATCGTCGACGCCCGTCAGAACCTGAAGGAGACTCAGACCGCCAGTCTTGTACTCACCGGCAACGTAGCTCGAAAGCTTTGCCTGACCCTCGGCAATCTCTTGCTGCTTTTGCGTGATCTCGCCTGCAGTCTGATCAAGCTCCTGCGTCTGTGCGGAGAGTTCTTCATGAATTTGCTGGGTTTGGGTGCCAATCTGCTCGAGCTTCGTACGAGCGGCGGCAAGGTCGGATGCGGTATCGGCGTAGGCAGGAGCCGCGAGGCCCAAGCCCAAAACACAAGCGAGGGTTGCCGTAGCAGCGCAGCGTGCCATGTTTTTGTGCGTGTTTGCTGTGCGCATGTAGCTTCCTTTCCAGTAACTAAGGGTAACGGCTAGTCCACCGTCACCAGACTAAAGAGCTCCACATCGTCATTAGACGGCGTGAGCTTCTCGCGCGGGTTGAGAAACGCAAGCTCAAGGATACAACCGTAACCGACAAGCTTTGCGCCCATATCTCGCACCAGTTTACCTGTTGCCTCGACGGTTCCGCCCGTCGCGACCAAGTCGTCCAGAATCAACACGGTATCTTTAGAGCTGATAGCGTCGGCATGGATCTCAATTGAATCGGTGCCGTACTCGAGCTCGTAGCTCTGGCTCACGGTCTCGCGCGGCAGCTTGCCCGGTTTACGTGCGGGAACAAAGCCGGCGCCAAGGGCTACAGCCACCGGTACGCCAACCATAAAGCCGCGAGCCTCGGGACCCACGACCTTGGTGATTCCCATGCCGGCAAAGTGTTCGGCGAGGGCATCGGTCATGGCTTTGAGCGCCTCGGGATTGCCAAAGAGCGGCGTGATGTCTTTAAAGATGACTCCGGGCTCGGGATAGTCGGGGATGTCGACGATTTGAGATTCGAAGTCGTACATTGCATGACCTTTCAATGGGTTGCCGAAATTTCAGCTGAGGTTATTTGCCTGCGGTGGCGGTGCCGGATTGCGAAGGGGCGACGACCTTGAGCGGCTTTACGAGAGAATCCTCGTGCGAAGCCGGCATGGCTGTCTCTTCGTTTTTGGCCTTGGTGGACTCGGAGCGAGTGATTTCCTCATCGAGTGCATCGATGTCGGCGTCCTCGACCACGGCGTTGAGCGACTCAAAAACGCGGTTCTTGAGCAGCGCGGTGTGCACACCTTCCGTCAGGTCGTGAAGCTTCTTAAACGCACGCTCGAGCTTGGCGTCGCGCTCGTCATCGGAGGTATCCATGCCGAGCATGCTCACGAGCACCTGCTCAAACATCGAGGACTCGCGGTTGGCGGAAGACACGTACTGACGCAGGTTGCGCGGCTCGATATGGAAGCGCGACAGCTCGGAGCAGTAGCGGATGATCGGAAAATCGCGACCATCGACGAGCTCACGATTTTGCGGGCTCTTGATGATGCGAATGAGGTCGTTCTCGGCGAGCGAACGGATAAACGAAATCTCGACGCCCAGCATATCGGGAATGGTCTCGATGGGATGCAGCTTTTGCTTAGTCTCCTTGGGCTCCGTCTTGAGCGGAACATCGGACAGCAAGCCCACCTCGTAGGCGAGCGTTGACAAGTCCGTGGCGTTTTCCAAGCGCTGCTTAATCACGTTGAGCGGCATGTAGCGGGTCTTCTGCAAGTGCAGGATGACCTCCAGGCGATCAACGTCCTCCTTAGAGTACTGACGGTATCCCTTAGGCGTACGATGAGGGGTAATGAGCCCCTCATCCTCTAGAAATCTAATTTTTGAGTTCGAAAGATCGGGGTATGCGCCTCGAAGTAGGTTGACGACTTGGCCGATACTCAGATAGTTGCGTTCGGCCATGCCCTACTCACCGGTTTCGATGCGCTCCGGCGTGCTCTCGTGGTAGATGAGCGTAAACGTACCGATCTGAACGGAAGAACCGTCGTGCAGCGGGGCTGCATTGACAATGGCACCGTCGACCCAGGTACCATTGAGCGAGCCCAGGTCCTCGATGCGAGCGCCGAGGCCCTCGCGAATAATGCGCGCGTGGCTGCGCGAAACAGTCATGTCGTTGAGGAAGATGCCGTTCGCGGGATCGCGGCCGATGGTGGTCACGTCGTCCTCGAGCTCAAAGGCGGCACCAGTCTGCGGACCCTTGACGATGGACAGAACGGGGGCGGTGATGCGCACGTTGGCCATGAGGTCGGGAACGGTGACGTCGCTTGAAGGCACGCGGAATACGCAGGTAGCGTCAGCAGTCTTATCATTCTGAGGCATATTGTTAACCATGTTGTCCATGACAACCCCTAACTTATCGCGGACGTGCCGCAAATAATGAACCGTACGTAATCATACCCCAACGAATCAGTCTTCGATTTCAGGGTTCAGAAAGTCGATGTCCTCGTCCTCGGGATGCGTGAGAGCCTGTTTAATGGCCGCTCCGCCCTTAATGGAGTAGATGACAGCCGTGAGCATGGAGAAGATCACGCCGCCGTACACAAAGAAGATGCCGAGGGGCACCGAGCTTCCGTTGAGGCCCGGGAAGGCCGTGAGGGTTGAAGGTAAAAGTTGCAGGCCGTCAACAACGGGGAAACCGAGCAGCATGAGCGAGAATCCGGTCATGAGCAGCGCTGTGGCAATCTTTCCGGGGAAGACGACATCGATGGGGCGACGGTGATAATGACGAACGATAAGCGTGCCGATGCCCAGATAGATGTCGCGGCCAATAATGAGCACGCAGACCCAGATTGGCAGCTCTCCGCGAACCACCAGTCCCAGCACGCCGGTGAACAGCAGCGCACGGTCGCAGATGGGATCCATGACCTTGCCGAGCCATGAGACCGTCTTAGTCATGCGGGCGATCTGGCCGTCCATCCAGTCGGTGGAGGCGGCAACGGCGTAGATAACGATGGCGATGACGCGGTTGTTATCCGTCACAAATAGGTACAGAAATACCAGGGTGAGGATCAGGCGCGTAAAGGTGATGAAATTGGAGATCGTAAAGATCTTATTCGACGGGTAATCGGAAGTGCCGATAAGCTCCTTTTTGATCTTCTTTTTGATGCCCACAGGACTCCCCCGCTGGTTAACGACAAAACTTTCGATACTATACCCGTTCCGGCGATGTCTATCCAGCCAAGCCATAGAGAGTCCAGACATGTGGAGGGTGTTGTGGGCGGGGCGAGACCATGCATTTGTGTACATCAGCCTCCAAACATTTCGAAAATTTTCGATTTTGGAGGCTGACGTACACGTTTTGATTCGCATACGTATCGAGCGGTGCAGTCGTTGATTCTTTGTTGCTTTAAGCAATTAAATAAAAAAGCCAGGCACTAGGTGCCTGACCTGCAAACTTCTGGTCGGGACGACTGGATTCGAACCAGCGACCCCTTGACCCCCAGCGGGGTCAGAATGACCCTGACCTGTGCTAATTTTGTTAAAACACGCGCAAATAGCGCAAGTAGCGCATTTCCGCGTATGTTAATTTTACCAGCTCAGCGCGGTTTGTCCAGATAGCATATTTTCGGCTTCGAGGAGCGCGGTGCAGCCAATGACTTAATCAACGGGGGTGGGAGCCCCGAATCGTCGTCTCTCTGGGTTCCCGCAGGTGGGCCCTTCTGTTTCTAATCAACTGCGGATTCAGGAGCTATGTGGTCAATATAATACCGTTGAACCCGCATATCGATACCGTTCAGCCATTCGCCTCGCCCCCGCCGCGCGCATCTTCATCCGGTCTGTTACTTTTAATCTAACGATTCTTTGAGGAATGCAGGTGCTTCTGAATGTACTGTCGACTTCTTCTCAAACTAATCCTAAGAGACAGGGCCGTATGGATTTCCACGCTCGTTCTCGCTGCAGCCTTTTCCGTCCCCATTGCGTTCAATTCACCCATCTACGGCCCCTTCTTTATGAAACAGGGCATGCAGGGCTTTGTCGACGCATTCAATACGCGCGCGCCCCAGGCCAGCGGCACAGACCTATC
>UQLJ01000025.1:0-31917 GCA_900541825.1 uncultured Collinsella sp. | reverse complement strand
CGTAGCGGGTGGTTTAAAGCTGGCCGCTGCGCGGCCAGCGGACTAAAGTCTTGAACAAAAAAGCTCGCCGGCTAGGCCGACGAGCTGCAAGTTCTTGGTCGCGGGGGCAGGATTTGAACCTACGACCTCCGGGTTATGAGCCCGGCGAGCTACCAGACTGCTCCACCCCGCAATGTCTGGGCGCCTCATGTGCGCAAGAAAGAATATTACGCGGGAGTTCGGTAAACGACAAGGAAAATCTCGTAGAGCATAATTCCTTCATATTTAAACCCCTCGGCCCCTATCACCGTAAACGAATCGCAGCCGAGTGCCGTCGGCGACGCGTATACAATGGTGCGCGTCCTTTTATGCCAACACTGGGAGTAGACATGCTGCTCGCTATCGATATGGGAAACACGCAGACGGCCATGGGCCTGTTTGACGGAGACGAGCTGGTGCAGTCGTGGCGCATGCCCACCGACCGCTCCTATACCGCCGACGAGATCCATGTGCGCCTGATGGGTTTCTTTAAGATGTACGGCCTTTCGCTCGACGCGGTCGACGCGATCGCCTTTGCCGGCGTGGTGCCGCAGCTCTCGCGCGAATGGCACGCCGTGGCCGACCGCATTGCCGCGGACGCCATCGTCATCGGGCCGCAGACGGCCGCGGTGACCAAGCTGCGCGCGGCGCGTCCCCAAGCCGTAGGCGCCGATCGCGTCGCTAACGCCGTTGCGGCCGAAACTTTCTACGGCGCGCCGGCAATCGTGGTGGACTTTGGCACCGCGACCAATATCGACGTCATCGATGAGGACGGTTATTACATTGGCGGAGCGATCGCGCCGGGCATTCGCATCTCCATGGACGCGCTTGCCGCCCGTGCCGCCAAGCTCGCCAGCGTGCCGCTCGAGGCGCCCGAGCACGCCATTGGCCGCGATACCGAGGAGTGCATCAAGGTCGGCGCCGTAACGGGCGCCGCCGCCATGGCCGAGGGCCTGGTCGCGCGCATGAAGCGCGAGCTGGGCCGCGAGGATGCCACCGTTATCGCCACGGGCGGTCTCGCCAGCATCGTCGCCGATTCGACCGATGCCTTCGACGTGGTCGACGGACAGCTCACCATCAAGGGTATCTGCGAAATCTACCGCCGCATGCAGGAGCTGGGATAGAGCAGGGGCTTAAGTCGAGCACGCCCGATGCCACAGTCCCCGCAAAGGCTCGCCAAGCCTATTCCTCAAAACTGAAAAATTTTCAATTTTGAGGAATAGGGCGCTGGCAACCCATTCCCCAGATAAGCGAAACCCTCCCCGGCACAGGCCGAGGAGGGCTTCGTTGTCATCGTTATCTTTGAGCGCAGGTGCCCCGCGCTACAGACTGCGAATCCGCACGGCCTCGGGCGGAAACTCTTGCTCGCCGGCATCGGTCTTGATGGTGGCGCGACCCCAGATGTCCAGGCCCGCAAACACACCGACCGCAAGCGGCAAACCGTTGGGCGACACCGCCGCGACCTGACGACCCAGCAGTGGCACCATGTCAAAGTACTCGCCCAGCACCGGAGCCAGCGGGCCGGCAGCGCCCTGTGGTGTGTTGGCGGCAACCGCCCAGGTGTCCACACGGGTCAGCACGGCGGCGGCCAACTTCTCGACCAGCGCTTCGTCAGCCACGTCCACACCAAGCTCGCTCAACGCCGAACGCTCAATATCCACCGTCACGGCACCGAACATGCCCGCAGCGCCGGCACCGCCGTTCACGGCAACACGCGCGAGCGACGTCTCAAACGCAGGCGCACCGCACACGATATCGCTCGGCCACTGGATGCCCGCCTTGCCGGCAAGGCCCAACCCCGGCGTCGAAGCCGTGCCCACGAGCGCGTCCATCATGCCCATCGCGGCCACAAACGGCAGGCCGTGGAAGGCGTGCATGTTCACATCGGGGCGCACGACCAGCGAAAACGTCAGCGATGCATCGCCCGCACTCCACGCGCACCAGCCCGCGGACACGCCCTCGCGGCCCGCGTCACGCGCCGCGTCGAGCTCGGTGCCGGCGGCAACAGCATTCATCTCGATCATCTACATACGCCCCAATTCGCCCACGATATGGCCCACACGATCCTCGGGTTCCTTGACCTCGACACCGTTGTAGCGGAAGAACCGCGCCGGGTCGTGCATCAGGTCCTCGAGCGGCACCAGCACAAAGTCACGCTCACCAATGAGCGGATGCGGCAGGCGCAGCTTTTTGCCGCCGTGGGTCTCGCCGTCCATCCACAGCAGGTCCAGGTCGATGGTGCGCGGGCCGTTGGCCTTGGCCTTCTTGGAGCGGTCGCGCCCCAGCTCGGCCTCGATCTTCATGAGCTCATCGAGCAGCACCAACGGCGCCAGCTCAGTCTTGATCTCGATGACGGCGTTGGCAAACGCGTCCTGGCGCGTTTCGTAGGCCGGCTCGCTCTCGTAGATCTTGGAGGAGTTGGACACGCAGGTGAGTGGAATCTCGGCGATCATGTCGCGCGCGGCGCGGATGTTGTCGCAGCGATGCCCCAGGTTGGATCCCACGGCCACAAACGCGCGGCGCGGCTGCGGCTTGGCAACCGCCCAGTAGCCGTTCAAGAACTGCGCAAAACCCGCGGCGTCGTGCACGCGCACAATGTTGGCACCGGCCTGGATGGCGCCCAGGCACACGCCAAACGTGGCGGCATCGCGCTCGGCGGCCTCGGTCACGCCCGAGACGGCGCCCACAAAGCGCTTGCGCGACACGGCGCACATGAGCGGATAGCCCAGTGACGCCATCTTGGCAGTCTCGCGCTGGATGACGATGTCCTCGTTAGCCGACTTACCAAAGCCCGGGCCAGGATCGATGCAGATGCGGTCGCGCGACACGCCGGCATGGATGAGCGTGCGGGCCTGGTCGGACAGAAAGCCCATAACGCGGCGCATGATGGGCGCCGAATCGGGCAGGGTGAAGCGGCGGAGCTGCGAGGTGGGCACGTAGGCTTCCTCGCGGCGGGCGCTGCGACGCATCATGGCGGCCAGGCGGTCATTGGACTCCGATGCGGCCTCGGTGGCTGCGGGCGCGGCCTCGGGCGCGGGCGCGACGGTCTCGGCAGCGGCAGCCTGCTCGGCGGTGGGCGTCTCCTGCTCGCTTGCAGGCTCGGACGTGGGCTCCGGTTCGCCAAACGGCAACGAGGGCTGCACCACGCCGCCCGGAAGCTTGGCCTCCGGCTTAGGCTCGCCCAGCAACTTGCCGCGACGGCGGCGAGCCGGCTTCTCGGCCTCACGCGCGGCCTCGGCAGCCGCCTCGCGCGCCTTCTCGGCAACAAACGCCGCTGCCGAGGTATCAAGCTGCACCGTTGCGTGCGTGCGTGCGGGCGCGGCGACCTCGCCGGCATGCATCACGATGACGCCGCAGGTGCTCGTCTTAACAAACTCGACCATCTTGGGATCGGTGAAGCCGGTCACGTCGTTGACGATCGAGGCGCCGCAGCGCACGGCCGCCTTGGCAACCGCCACATGACGCGTGTCGATTGAGACAATGGCACCCTCCTTGGCCAGTGCGCGCACCACGGGCAGTACGCGGCGAGCCTCCTCGTCGGGGTTGACCGGGGTAAAGCCGGGGCGCGTGGACTCACCGCCCACGTCGATGATGTCGGCGCCGGCGTCGAGCATCGCCAGGCCGTACTCGATGGCGGCATCGGGGTCGAAGTGCTCCCCGCCATCGCTAAACGAATCGGGCGTCACGTTGAGGACGCCCATGATGCGCGGACGGTCAAAGCTGAGCTCGTACTTTCCGCACCGCCATGTCTTGCTGTCGTTCGCCATGAACATCCTCCTAAAATGCCCACGCCGCCGAGCTTGGGGAGCTGGCGGCGGGGTCGCTTTGCACTCAGTCTTTCTATTGTATCCGCGCGCGCGGGCTAGAACGCAAACGCGGCCGCGATGTCGCAAGAAATCAGCAGGTCGGCATTTGTATCCTGATCGGTGGGAGCGAGATTGCAAATGGCCAGGGTATCGCCGGTAAAGTAGCGCGTAAGGCCCGCCGCCGGATACACCACGAGCGAGGTCCCGCCCACGATGAGGGCATCGGCCGCGGCGATGGCGGCAACGGCGCCGGTCAACACATGCTCGTCGAGCGGCTCTTCGTAGAGCACTACATCGGGCTTGATGCGGCCGCCGCACGCGGGGCACGCAGGCACGCCCGCGGCATCCTCGTGCTCGCGCGCGCAAATCCATTCGGCGCTGTAGACTGCGCCGCACGTCTGGCAGATATTGCGGTGGACCGAGCCATGCAGCTCGAACACGCGCCGTGAGCCTGCCATCTGATGCAGGCCGTCAATGTTTTGCGTCACCACGGCATTTAGCTTGCCGGCGCGCTCCAGCTCGGCCAGCTTGGTGTGGCAGCGATTGGGCTTGGCGCCAAGCGCGATCATCTTGGTGCGGTAGAAGTCGAAGAACTCGGCCGGATGCGCCTCGTAAAAGCTATGTGACAGCATGGTCTCGGGCGGATAGGCAAACTGCTGGTGATACAGGCCGTCCACGCTGCGGAAATCGGGGATGCCACTTGCCGTGGAAACACCAGCGCCGCCAAAGAAGACCACGCGCTTGTGGGTGTCAAACAGATCCGCCAGCGCGGCGGAGGCCTGCCTGGGGTCCGATATTGCTTGCGTCATATGAGTCCTCCGTCCTTGCTAGTCGGGCAGCGTTGAGCGACGTCCCAGCATGCGGCCTTTAAGTCAGCATGCGCGGATCCCACCCCGCCCCTGTTGCGCTAATCTTAAGCCTGCCAACCCCGTCGAAAGGACACCATGCCTCAGACTTACACTTTCGCCTCGTGGAACGTCAACGGCCTGCGCGCCGTGCTCAAAAAGGACCCGAGCTTTATCCAGATCGCGCAAGAACTCGACGTCGATGTCCTGGCGCTGCAGGAGACCAAGCTGCAGGAGGGCCAGGTCGATATCGACCTGCCCGGCTATCACCAAACCTGGAGCTACGCCGAGCGCAAGGGCTACTCGGGCACCGCGGTCTTTAGCCGCCAGGAACCGCTGCGCGTACTGCGCGCCGATGCGCTGCTGCCCTACGCCGGCGAGGGCGAGGCGGCCGAGCTCGTCGCCCAAGCCGCGACCGAGGGCCGCGTCTGCGCGCTGGAGTTCGACAAGTTCTGGTTTGTGGATGTCTACACTCCCAACGCGCAAAACGAACTCGCCCGCATCGACGTGCGCATGGCCTGGGACGATGCCTACCGCGGCTTTTTGAACGCGCTCGAGCGCGAGACCGGCAAACACGTCGTAACCTGCGGCGACTTTAACGTGGCGCACGAGGAGATCGACCTTAAGAACCCCAAGTCCAACCGCGGCAACGCGGGCTTTTCGGACGAAGAACGCAGCAAGTTTACCGAACTGCTCGACGCCGGCTTTACCGATACCTGGCGCGCGGCAAATCCCGACGTCGAGGGCGTCTATAGCTGGTGGAGCTACCGCTTTAATGCCCGCAAGAACAACGCCGGCTGGCGCATCGACTACTTCCTGGTAAGCGACGCAATCGCCGACAACGTACGCGACACCGGCATCCGCGGCGACATCTTTGGCAGCGACCACTGCCCCGTCACCCTCACGCTAGAGCTCTAGCCCCAAGTAATTCCTCTAGGGGACAGAGGAAAACAGATCATGTGACCCCTCTCCCCCTATAAGGTGCGGTGGAATAGTTCCTGTTTGGGCAGCAAATTGCCAAAAACGAGAACTATTCCACCGCAAGTTCGTGAGGGAACGCGAAATGCCTTACAGCCCGTATTTCACGACGACACGGTTAATGCGACGGCACCAAGGCTTGTACAAGGCGGCCAAGAACACGCAGGTCGCGAGGCCGTGTGTGATATCGAACGGCACTGCCGTGGCAAGACGCGCCATGGCACCCGCCCACGTGAGCGGTTGAACAAAACCGATAATGTCGTAGGCGTTGATCACAACGCCGTACAGCAAACCCGAAGCAAAGCCGTAGGTCAGCAGCGCCGGCATACGCACGGCGCCATCGGCGCGATCAAAAGCGCCGGCATGCGCCAGCGCACCGCCAACGTATCCCACGAGCCCCCAGGCATACATCTGCCACGGCGTCCACATGCCCTGCCCAAAAAAGAAATTGCTGGTCAGCGCCGCCAACGCACCGACCATAAAGCCGTTACGACGACCGAGTGTCGCCCCGGCGACAATGGCGATGGCACTCACGGGTTTAAAGTCGGGAATGGGTCCAAACAGGATGCGCCCCGCCGCCGCCAGCGCCGCCAGCACCAGCGTGGGCATAATCTGACGCAGGCCTGGACGCGATGCCTCGTAACCCGCAAAGAACAGTGCGAGCACCAGCGCCACCACAACCAGCATGGCCAACGCTGCCTGCCCAACACCCGACAGCAACGCCGCAGCCATCACCGCCGGCACCGCCAACAACAGCGGGACCTCCAGTTTTGCAAGCAAGCGCGAGAAACGACAGTCCGTCATCCCATCACGCCCTGTAGAACACGTTGTCGGCAAAGAAATCTGCCGGGGGCTCCATGCAGGCAATCTCGCCGTCAAACATCATGGCGACGTCGTCGGCTGCCTGCTCGGCAAAGTCCAAATCGTGCGTAGCCATGATGACGGTGCCGCCAGCCTTCGCATGGTCACGCAGGGCGCGGGCAATGATGCGGCGGCTCTCCAGGTCCAAGCCCTTCGTGGGCTCGTCAAGCAGCAGCAGCTCGGGGCCGATCAGCAGTAGCTTTGCCAGTGCAAGCAGCTGGCGCTGTCCGCCCGAGAGGTCGTAAGGGTGGCGCGTCTCCAAGCCGTCCAATCCCAGTTGCGCCGCACGCTCCCGCGCCAAGTTCTCGTCATATCCGCAGGTCGAGGCCCATTCCATCAGCTCGTCGCACACCGTCTCGGCAACCAGCAGGGCCTTGGGGTTCTGCGGCAGCAGCGCAGCCGAGGCCGCCCCGCGCACCATACGACCACGCTGCAGCTTGGCAGTCTTGGCCAGCACCGAAAGCATCGTCGACTTGCCGCAGCCGTTACCGCCCACAACCGCATGCACCGCGCCAGCCGAAAACGACGCATCGAGCCCGTGCAGCACCCAGCCGGACGCTCGATCGTAGCGAAACCAGCCTTCCGACAGGGTGGTAGCCGACCCGCCGTGCATTTTTTGGAGTATTCTGCTTCCATCCGTGCGCGAGAAGGCTTCCGAGCCGTTCTCGAGCGACGTTTGCGCCACAAATTCGGACGATTTGTCCAATTCCGAACTTTTTTTCGCGCTCGATACGTCCCCGGGCGGCTCCAGAGAGCCCAAATTGTCCTCACGCCTGCTGAATACTCCTTTATTTGCACATCGGATGGCACCCCACCCCAACATGTCATCGGAAAACAGCGATTCTCGGCGTCCCAAAGAAGCCATATCCGTCACCTCGCGCACGCGACCGTCCTCAATCCGGTACGCACACGTCGCGTATTCGAGCATTGGGCGCGGCTGATGCGTCGCCACAACAACCGTGCAGCCCAGCTCGCGATTCACACGAAACAGCGCGTGCAGGAAATTCTTCTCGGCAACGGGATCGAGCTGAGACGTGGGCTCGTCGAGTAGCAGCACACGCGGACGCAGCGCCAGGACGGCGGCAAGCGACAGCAGCTGCTTGCGGCCACCCGAAAGCGTGTCGGTATCGCGATGAAGCCAATCTTCCAGCCCAAAGAAATAGCTGGTCTCAGCTACGCGACGGCGCATCTCATCACGTGCTAGCCCCAAGTTTTCCAGGCCAAACGCCATCTCGTGCCACACGGTTTCGCACACGATCTGGTTCTCGGGATCCTGGAACACATAGCCCACGCGCTCCGCCGATGCCCGCACATCCATGTCGGCGACGGGCTCGCCCAGCACGCGCAGTTCGCCAGTGCGCTCGCCCGCCGGAGCGATCTCGGGCTTGAGCAGCGACAGCAGCGTCGACTTACCCGATCCGGTACCGCCAACAAGCAGCGCAAATGCACCTTGGGGAACAGACCAGTCGAGCCCCTCGAGCACCGCAGCATCAGCATCGGGGTAGGCAAAGCTCAGGCTCCGCACCTCAATCGCCGGCATATCCGGGCCGCACGCCGCGCCCGACACCGGGCCCCTATCCAACCGAGCCATCAGCCAAACCTCTTCTCATCAATCGCGTGCAACGCGCAAGGCAGCACCATCCAGGCAGCGTACACAACATAGCCCGGCCACGGCGCCGGCACCAAGAGCTGAGGATAAAACGAATACTGCGTCGTCGCGGTCCACGCCACTGTCACCGTGACCACGCCAAACAGTGCAAGCCCAACCAGCGCGGCAACATCGCCGCGCCCCAGCCGATACCGCGCATACGTCGTACGACGCGTCGCGGCACCCCACCCGCGCGAGCGCATCGCGTCCGCGCGCTCCAGCGAATCTTCCATGCCCCAGCCCATCAACACACTCGATGCCCGCAAACGCGAACGCACGGGGTCGGTCGGCGCGCGGCCCGGTACATCGATCGCATCCTGCACCGCCAGCACCGTACGACCGCGGCGCAAAAACTGCGGGATAAGCCGCATACACATCGAGATCATGAGCGCAATCACCGGTGCGGCATTACCCAGCAGCGCGAGCACCTTGTCGTATTCGAGCATCGACGCCGCAGCCTCAAACCACAGCACGCTCGCCACAAACAGCCCGCCCATGCACAGGCCATATACCATGCTCTCCAGATACACCGCGCGCATGCCAATACGGAACAGCTCCGTCGAACCCGAAGCGCTAAACAGTGGATTGACCAGCGCGATAATCAAAATCACCGGCAGCTGCCAGCGAAGTGCGTCCAGCGTGCGGGCAGCCCCACGCGTCACAAATCCATACGCCAGCCCGCCCGCAAGCGACAGCGCAATCAGCACCGGCTGCATCGAGAACATGGTGAGCCCCAGCGTCAGCACCATGTAGAGGGCCGGCACAGCCGGATGCGACATCGAGAATGCCGCGACGGGCTCGCCGCCAAACTCCTCTCGTATGTTGTCCACGGGCACCCCCGTCCCCTCGCTCAAACGACAGCTCCGCAGCACCGCCAACGCCGCACGCAAGCAGCGCAAACGCCATGCCGGCGGCGCAAGCCTCAACCGCCGCAAACCAATCGCTACGCGCTCAACATATGCCTGCGGTATCATATTGCGCCGTGTATCGTTTCCAAACACACGTCTCTATAACGTAACAGGAGATCACATGGACGCAACCGCAATTATCCTCGCCGCCGGCGAGGGCACCCGCATGAAGTCGAACCACTGCAAGGTTTCGCACAAGATCCTGGGCAAGCCCATGGTTCAGTGGATCGTCGACGCCACCATCAAGGCCGGCTGCAGCCGCGTCGTGGTCGTCATCGGCAGCCACGCCGACGAGATGCGCGCCCTCATCGATGGCGCCTACGCCAACAGCGCCACCAAGGTCGAGTGCGTCGAGCAGACCGAGCGCCTGGGCACCGGCCACGCCGTGAAGGTCGCGCTCGAGGCCTGCGGCATCACGCAAGGCCCCGTCGTCGTGCTCAACGGCGACCTGCCGCTCATCACCGCCGACACCGTCGCCAAGTTCGCGCAGACCGTCGCCACCGGCGAGCTCGCTTGCACCGTCATGACCATGACCCCGCCCGATCCTTTCGGCTACGGCCGCATCAAGCTGGGCGCCGACGGCCAGATCGAGCGCATCATCGAGCAGAAGGACTGCACGCCCGAGCAGGCCGCCACGCTGCTGGAGTGCAACGCCGGCTGCTACGCCTTTGACGGCGCGCAGCTCGCCGCCCACATCAACGAGATCGGCAACGACAACGCGCAGTCCGAGTACTACCTGCCCGACATGCTCGAAATCCTCAAGGGTCACGGCCAGGCGGTCTCCATCTTCCACTGCGATGACTACCGCGACGGCCTGGGCGTCAACAGCCGCATCCAGCTCGCGCAGCTCACCGCCATCGCGCGCGACCGCATCAACGAGCACTGGATGGCCGAGGGCGTTACTTTCATCGACCCCACGCAGGCCTGGATCGGCCCCGATGCCGTTATCGGCCGCGACACCGTCGTGTGGCCGCAGACGCACCTGATCGGCCACGTCACCGTGGGCGAGGAGTGCCAGCTCGGTCCCAACAGCCGTCTCACCGACACCACCGTCGGCAGTGGCTGCACCATCGATGAGACCATCGCCATCGAGGCCGTCATCGAGAACGGCGTCGACTGCGGCCCGCGCGCCTACCTGCGCCCGGGCACCCACATGCTCGACGGCTCCAAGGCCGGCACGCACGTGGAGATCAAGAAGTCTACGATCGGCGAGGGCTCCAAGGTGCCACACCTGTCCTACATCGGCGACACCACCATGGGCTCCGGCGTCAACGTGGGCGCGGGCTCCATCACCTGCAACTATGACGGCGTGCACAAGCACAAGACCGTCATCGGCAAGGATGCCTTCATCGGTTCCGACACCATGATGGTCGCGCCCGCCCAGATTGGCGACGGCGCGCTCGTGGCCGCCGGCTCCGTCATCACCGAGCCGGTCCCGGCCGACGCACTCGGCCTGGGTCGTGCCCGTCAGGTAAACATTGAGGGTTGGGCCGCCGATTATCGCCGCCGTCTGCACGAGGACGACGAGGTATAACGTTTTACCAAGCATCTAAGGAGCTGTTCCCATGGGGACGGCTCCTTTTTCTATCGTGACCTGCGCAACCGGATGAGTGGTCGGTTCGTGTCCGTTGACGGTAAAGACGTTATCAAGACTCGATAAACCCCGTCGCGCGGTTACAATGCAAAAAGGCATCTATATGGCATTCGATATATAAAGGAGAAGGGTAATGCCGATTAATGATCCCGAGAAGTCGGAGAATATGCGCAAGTCCATCCGCGTGTATTCCGGTTCCTCCAACCGTCCCCTCGCTCAGAAGATTGCTGAGTACCTTGGGGTCGAGCTTTCGGGCCTTACGCTAAAGCAGTTCGCCAATGGTGAGATTTACGCCCGCTACGACGAGACCGTCCGCGGCGCCGACGTCTTCCTGATTCAGTCCGTGGCCGGCGGCAACGTCAACGACATGCTCATGGAGCTGCTCATCGCCACCGACGCTGCCAAGCGCGCATCCGCCCGCTCCATCACCGCCGTTATCACCCACTACGGCTATGCCCGCCAGGACCGCAAGGCCGGCCCGCGCGAGCCCATCACCGCCCGCCTCGTCGCCAACCTGCTCGAGCGCGCCGGCGTCAACCGCATCATCACCCTCGACCTGCACCAGGGCCAGATCCAGGGCTTCTTCGATATCCCGGTTAACCACCTGTCCGCGCTGCCGCTGTTTGGCCAGTACTACAACGACATGCACTTCGACACCGACAACCTGGTTGTCGTCTCCCCCGATGTGGGCCGCGCCAAGGCCGCCAAGAAGCTGTCCGACATGCTCGGCTGCGACCTGGCCATCGCCCACAAGGGCCGTCCGCGCCACAACGCCGCCGAGGTCATGGGCATCATCGGTGACATCAAGGGCAAGACCTGCATCATCAACGACGACATGATCGACACCGCTGGCACCCTGTGCGCCAACGTCAAGGAGCTCAAGGCTATGGGCGCTGGCGACATCTACGTCTGCGCCACCCACGGCATCTTCTCCGGTCCGGCCGTCGAGCGTCTGAACGACGCCCCGATCGTCGAGTGCCTCGTCACCGACGCCATTCCCGTCGAGGTCGGCGGCAAGATCAAGACCATCTCGGTCGCCGAGGAGTTCGCTCAGGCCATCTCCGCCGTTTACCACGAGGAGCCCGTCTCCACGCTCGTCGGCGGCGACTTCGCGCTGTAGTCCAACGCGCATCGCATCATCTTTGATGCTTTTAAAGGGTCGGAAGCTCGCTTCCGACCCTTTTTCTATCCCTCGCCAACCTTCCCTGGACAATTAGTTCAGATACGTATTTTTTAAAGCCCCAAAGGGCCGTTCGGAGCCTTCTGAGCTCCCCGGCGGATGCCATGCCGCCCAAAGCTCATCGTTTTCGAGTACAACCGCCGCATATTTACCCTCAAATCACCCTCGAAGGCCCTTAGAAACGCCTCGAATGCCCGTCGCCTTATACGTATCTGAACTAACTGTCCAGTAGCTATCGTCAACCTTCGCGGCAGAGCTCAATTTCCTGCAATCCCCTCAACCGATTCCACCGATTTCATAACACCCAGCCGTTCATGGCGCGCAGCGCCCCGCTGAGCGAAAAGAACGGTATGGCGGTCGCATTCTGCCGCCAACTTAGTACGTTATAGCTATGACGACCGTGATTTCACATCTCTCCGCCCTCCGCGCAATTCGTCGCGCACGACGGGCGTACTCTGCCCTACCCTGGGACTCCGTTGATAGCGAACAGCAAGCACATGCCTTGTCTAGCTGCATTCCCAACAATGACGCGATAGACTTTGGCGCACTTTCGATACTCGACGCCTGGAATGAAGATGATTCCGAACTGCTTGATCTTCTCGTTTCAAGCGAAGACAACAGACGTCCCGACAAGCGACTTCTTCAGCATATTCTCTCCGCTTCGCTTCCTGAAGGTGCAATTATGCACATCGAGGCCGACATCTACGCAACGTCTCCCGCCATGACAGCCATGCTTTGTTCCAAAAATGAATCAGTCGCCAAAACCTTGATGCTTCTCATGGAACTGCTCGGAACCTACTCCCTTCCTCCCGGGGCAACATACCCCATTGCTTATGACGACATCTGGCCCAAGGGCGATGTCTACGAAGCGATGGACGACCTCGATTGCCGGGACGACCAGTCGGCGACCGAACAGCAGAACGAAACCTGCTATGAACAAGCGCACTACAAATGCGAGCCCGCCACGACCATCGAAGAGCTCGAGGCGGTCGCACGGTTCGCCAAAAGTAGCTCATACGCCTCGTTTCGCACGGCAGTCAAACTCGCCCGAGCTGGATCCGCATCCCCAGCCGAATCCCTAATGTTTGCCGTTCTCGGAGCGCCCATGCGCTTTGGCGGATTCGGATGTTGCAGCCTGCCCATGGGAGGCCTGCTACTCAACTATCGAATCGACTTCGACACTCTTGCGGTCAACATGTCCTCCGGCATCCCTTACGCCATCTGCGACCTATATTGCCCGGCAGCCAGAGTCGACAACGAATACAACGGAATTGGGCATGAGCTTCAAAACGCTCGCATCCACGATGGCAATCGAAATAATGGCCTCAAGGCAATGGGCGTCCACGTCCTAGTTATCAATCGCGACCAAATGAAAGACCTTGTTGCACTCGAAGCCTTCGCCCAAACGATGCATCGACTCGCGGGAGTCCGATTCCGATATCGCATCAAGGGCTATCGCAAGCGTCAGGCCGCTTGGCTCAACGCTCTGCGGGCCGGAATCGGCCTTGCGCCGGTCTAAACGGCGAATCACCCGTGCGCCGTCGAACAGGGCTGGACAGTTAGTTCAAATACGTATAAATAGACACATTGAATTAGGCTGTTTTACAGCTATCTCTATACCATTCGCCCTATTTGAAAGCGGGGCAGACTTCAAAACAGCGTCATATGGACTAACTAAAGTTCCAAAACAACGTATCGGCATTGAATTGAGCAATTCGAGTCCTCAGAACTTATACGTATCTGAACTAACTGTCCACCTCGGATTTTGACGGCCGTCCAAACGCCCCCAAACAACCTCAATTGCCCTCCATTTGACAGCGGCAACAGGGTCGCTCACCATAACAGGCGACAAATCAACGAAAGGATGAACATGGCAGCTGCACAGCCGCTTAAGATTCGCATGGTTGCCGGACTTGGCAACCCTGGCGATGAGTATGCCGAGACCCGCCACAACGCCGGCTTTAAGGCAATCGACGAGCTGGCCCGTCAGGCCGGCGTCACGTACTGGAAAAACCAAGCAGGCGCCGAGGTCGCGCTCATCAATATCAACGATGCTGAGGAAGAGGGTGGCAAGCGCCAGATTGTGCTGGTCAAGCCGCAGTCGTATATGAATACCTCGGGTGGCCCCATCTCCAAGCTCTGCCGCGAGTACAAGATCAAGGCCGAGGAGCTGCTCGTAATCCACGACGAGCTCGATATTCCCGCCGGCGACGTCCGCGTTAAGGTGGGCGGCGGCCACGCCGGTCACAACGGCCTGCGCTCCATCATCGACAAGGTGGGCAGCCGCGACTTCAGCCGCATCCGCACCGGCATCGGCAACCCTCCCGGCAAGATGGCCGTCGCCGACTACGTTCTTAAGCAGCTGCGCGCCCGCGAGGCCGAGGATTTCCAGGACACCTGCGCCCGCGCGGCCGACGCCGCCGGCCTGGCGATCGTGCACGGCGTGGTTTATGCCCGCGACCATGTCAACGGCGCCGCCTCCGCCAACGGCAAGCACTAAAACCTATCATTTAGGGACAGGTTTATTTTGGCAGGTTTTACCTGCGGAAACGCCCCAGTTGCGGCATCGCAATCAACCGCGCGCCGACATACATGCACAGCACCCCAAAGGGGGCCGGCCTCATCACAACCCGAGGCCGGCCCCCTTTGCCGTTTTACCTGATAAAACCGACCAAAATAAACCTCTCCCCCTTTGGTAGGCCAAAGTGGATAAACCCTGCTCCCAACCGCCGAAGACACACGTAAACAGCATGTCCATGAGGGTATAATTTGCACCGTATGTCTGCACAACGCCTGTGCGCGTACGGTTTTATTCGGGCTGCCGTCCATTTCCGTGGAGGCACGGTTCGGCGGCCCTAACAAGAGAGGGGTTCTATGTATAAGATCCTGGAGAAGACGCAGTTCTCGGAGAAGGTGTTCAAGTTCCGCATCGAGGCGCCTGCAATCGCCAAGCATGCGCACGCTGGACAGTTCCTCATGGTTCGCGCCAACGAGACGGGCGAGCGCGTCCCGTTTACCCTGGCCGGCTGGAACGGTGACGAGGGCTGGGTCGAGTTCATCTTCATGGTGATCGGCAAGACCACCGAGATGCTTTCCACCTACGAGGCCGGCGAGTCGCTGCGCGACGTCGTGGGCCCGCTGGGCGTTCCCACCGAGATGGCCGAGGGCCCCTGTGCCGTCATTGGCGGCGGCGTCGGCCTGGCAATTGCCTTCCCGGTCGCCAAGCACCTGGTCGAGACCGGTCATGAGGTCCACGCCATCATGGGCGCCCGCACCAAGGACCTTCTGCTCATGGAGGACCAGTTCCGCGAGCTCCTCGACGAGGACCACATCCACATCACCACTGACGACGGCTCCTACGGCGAGCAGGGCGTTGTCACCGCTCCGCTGGAGCGCCTGCTGCAGGACAAGGCCGTGAGCCAGGTCTTCTGCGTCGGCCCCGTTCCGATGATGAAGTTCTCGACCCTCACCGCCCAGAAGTACGACACCCCCATCACCGCATCCCTCAACCCCATCATGGTTGACGGCACCGGTATGTGCGGCTGCTGCCGCGTCGAGGTGGGCGGCGTGACCAAGTTCGCTTGCGTCGACGGCCCCGACTTCGATGCCACCCTGGTCGACTGGGATGACCTTCGTGCCCGCCAGGCCGCTTACCGTTCCGAAGAGGGCGAGTCCCTCAAGGCCTATGAGGAAAAGAGCTGCGCATGCCACTAGTTAACGGTCGTTTCGTTGCCGATATGAAGTCGCCCCGCACCCCCGATAACGAGGAGCCGGCTGCCGAGCGCGCCTGCGACTTCCGCCCCGTCGACAAGGGCTTCACCGAGGAGATGGCGCTGGCCGAGGCCGAGCGCTGCCTCAACTGCAAGAAGCCGTTCTGTGTTGAGGGCTGCCCCGTCAACATCAACATTCCCCGCTTTATCGAGCAGATCCGCGAGAAGGACTTCGGCGGCGCTCTCGATACCATCCGCGAGGACTCCATGCTTCCCGCCATCTGCGGCCGTGTCTGCCCGCAGGAGAACCAGTGCGAGGGCAAGTGCATCCGTGGTAAGAAGTCCGAGCCCGTGGCCATCGGCCAGCTCGAGCGCTTCCTGGGTGACCGCCCCGAGCTCGCCTCCACGCCCAAGATGGCCCCCAAGAACGGCAAGAAGGTCGCCGTCGTGGGCTCTGGCCCGTCTGGCATCACCTGCGCTGGCGAGCTCGCCCGCAACGGCTTTGACGTTACCGTCTTTGAGGCCTTCTTCACCGGTGGCGGCGTGCTGGTCTACGGCATCCCCGAGTTCCGTCTGCCCAAGGCGGTCGTCAAGCGCGAGATTGACGGCCTGGAGGACATGGGCGTCAAGTTTGAGTACAACTCCGTCGTGGGCAACATGGCCACGGCCGAGGAACTGTTCGAGCAGGGCTTCGACGCCATCTACGTGGCGACCGGCGCTGGCCTGCCCAAGTTCCTCAACGTCCCCGGCGAGAACCTGCCCAACGTCTTCTTCGCTAACGAGTACCTCACCCGCGTGAACTTGATGAAGGCCAACAAGTTCCCCGAGTACGACACCCCCACCAAGCACGGCAAGAACGTCGTCGTCTTTGGTGGCGGCAACGTGGCTATGGACGCCGTCCGTACCGCCAAGCGCCTGGGCGCCGAGCACGCCATCATCGCCTACCGTCGTACCGAGGACGAGATGCCCTGCCGTCGCGCCGAGCTGCACCATGCCAAGGCCGAGGGCGTCGAGGTTCTGCCGCTCGTTTCCCCGCTCGAGTTTGTCGCTGGCGAGGACGGCTCCGTGTGCGCCGTCAAGGTCCAGAAGATGGAGCTCGGCGAGCCCGACGAGTCCGGCCGTCGTCGCCCGGTGCCCATCGAGGGCGCCATCGAGGAGATTCCCTGCGACGTCGCAATCTCGGCTATCGGTACCAACGCCAACCCCTTCGCAAAGAAGATCGGCGGCAAGATGGAGCTCAACAAGTGGGGCTACATCATCGCCGACGAGGAGACCGGCCAGACCACCGATCCCCGCATCTGGGCCGGCGGCGACATCGTCACCGGTGCCGCTACGGTCATTCTGGCGATGGGCGCCGGCAAGAAGGCCGCCGCTTCCATCACCAAGAGCCTGCTGGGCGAGTAATCACCCACAGCGCTAGCCACCAAACGGCAAAGTCCCCGTCGAGCACACGCCCGGCGGGGACTTTTTCTATACCGGCCGCCCAACCACCACAAAGGGGACAGGCACCTTTGTGGTGGTTTGGGGACTTGCCCGGTCGTTTTGTCTCAATCTGTAACACCTGGAGCCCGTCGAGCCTTGTAGTTGTTACAGATCGAGATATTGCACCAGCCGCCCCCGCTTTATCTCAATCTGTAACAGTTAGAGCCCAAATTCCTCGCTACGTGTTACAGATCGAGACATTAGTTTGGCGGCCGAACAGTTCATCTCAATCTGTAACACCTGGAGCCATTTTGGGCAGCTTGGTGTTACAGATTGAGATTTTGTATAAGCCGAGGATGGACGCCGCCACCAAAACCTAGCGCTTGCGGCGCTTGGTTGCGGCGATGCCGGCGGCGGCGACGGTCGCACCGGCGATGCCTAGGGCGGCGACTGTCATCGCGGCGGAGTCACCCGTGCCGGCAAGCTCCGTGCCACCGGACTTCTTGCCGTTCTTGCCCTTATCCTTGGACTCGTTCGTCGTCACCGTGGTCGTCGTCGAAGTTGAACTGCCCGCAGGGACCCCGGTGCCGCCAGAGCCAACCGCACCGCCGCCCTGCTCGCCGCCGCCAGGCGTCGGCTCCGGCTCGGGCGTCGGCTCAGGCGCCGCCTCATCGGTCACCGTAATCGTAATGTTCAGACGCTCGGAATACTCACTGTATGACATGCCAGGGCGCTGTGCCGCAATGCGCACATACATGTTGCTATCGAGCGCAATAGGCTCGGTGTACTTTACGCGGCCTTCGTCACGGCAGGGGCAGGTGTCGTTGGTGGTGTACCAAATCGTTGCGCCATCCTCGGCCGAAAGCTCCAGCTTCGTTCCCTTGGGCACCGTAATGTAGTTCTCCTTGGGCGACCATGCACCAAACGTCGTCGCACCAATCGTCGCCACCGGTCGCGCCGGTCGCACTGCCTCGGCAGACACGCGAACGTCGACCTGCTTGGACAGCGCCGTGCCGTCCACCGCCGCCGTCAACGTCGTCAAACCGGGCAGAGCACCATGCAGCACAAACGTCGCCGCGCCGTCCTCGCCCGTCACGGCCTGGTTGGCATCGACAGAGCAGATAGCCGAGGACTCCAGCCCAACACTAACCTTGGCGCCCGCAAACGGCTTGCCCGCCTTATCGGTCACGTGCGCCACCAGCTCAAAGTCACTGCCCTCAAGCATGGTCACGGCCTGCTCCACGTTGAGTTTGAGCTTGTCGGCACGAACGCCCACGACAAGCTCGCCGCTTGCCCAGCGCGCCATGGCCGTGCCGGCGTAGTTGCGAGCACCGTCGAGCTCAAACGCCATCGTCGAGCCCGCCGCACATGCATCGGCATAGCGAATGCGCAGCACGCGCGACAGCGGCTTGCCATTGGGATCGTCCTGCTTGTCGAGCCACGTATACGTCACGTCGCCCAAGCCCTGCGCGCACAATGCGACCAGGGCATCGTCGCTCGCATCCATATACTGCGCAAACTCAATCTCGATGCAATCGGTATAGGCATGGGCCGAAGCCACCTCGGGTGCCGCCGTCGACACCAAGCCAATGTTCACCTCAGTCTGAATCGGCGGCACGCGCAGCCAAGCCGAACGCGCCTCCTCATACCCGTCCTTGGTCACGCGCACCTGATACCAGCCGGTCGGCGTATTCCAGTTGTATGCACCGTCCGCACCCGTTGCAAGCGGATTGTCCTGCTCATACTCCTCGGCATCCCAACGCACTGCATTGGTACCGGCCGCATCGTCGGCGCTCCACAGCTCAACCGTCGCGCCTTCAACCGTATTGGACAGCAGGCCCTCGTACACCACGCCCGCAGGGTCGGGTGCTGCCTTGGCAGGCACATTGCGATAACGCGCCTCGAAGATCGACTGCATCTTCTCGTCCGAGATCAAGCCGTCCTTGTTGGCCTTGTAGACCTCGGCATCGGTCAGCTCGCCCCAGTTGACCGTAATACGATTCTGGCACGCGCGCTCCACCTGCTCGCAGGCAACATCGTAGGCGCATTCTGCATTGGTCAGCTTAATCGCGCGCTCCGAACCTACGCTGGTCGAAGCCGCATCATAGGCGGCGCCCACCACGGTACCCGCCGAACCGGCCGTCAGCACGCCGGCGATTGTCATAATGGAGCCCACCGCCACATCAGTGCTGTCGTGGCAGAGCTGGCGATACAGCAGATCCTCAAACGCACGCGCCTTCTCCATGGCGTCACGCAGCGCGTAAATGCACTTCCAGTCGTCCTCGGTCTTCTCGGGCTTGGCAAGCAATCGCGTATGCTGAAGCTCATAGCCCTCGCGCTCGCCCTTCACCTTCTGCATACGGACGTTCACGTTCTCCCAGTTCTTGCTGGCATCGTTCACGCCGTAAATGCCGGTAAAGATGCCGATGCCCTGGGTCGCCGCAGGAAACGCCTGGCCGGCCGCCTTCCACGCGTCGGTCTTAAAGACCTGGCCGAACATCTCACACTCAATCTTATAGCTCTTGAGCGAACGGATCGTGCGGATGAGCTTCATATGGGCGCTCACGTCGCCGTTGCGCTTCCAGGCCATAAGCCAACCGCGAATCGTAGAGTTATTGAGGCTATGGACCACATTCCAGTTGTCGTACAGGTTGTCCAGAATGTCGCACTGCATGGCGATCGAGTTAAACAGAAGCGCCTGGTTCTTGTTGTTATTGGAGTTCTCGATAAACTCCGACTCAATATAGGCCGTCTGCTCGCCATCGGGCGCGGCGACCTTAAAGCCCTTGACGGTATCGTCGTCAGCCGCCTTGTAGCTCAGCGAGCTGCCGAGCGCCTGGCCCAAATCGTTAAACCCGCTCGTCGACTGGCCGTTGTACTCGCTGGCCTTAATGCCCGCACACTTGTTGAGCGCCGCAGCGGTTGCATCATTCCAGCTTCCGTATTGGTTGAGCTGGCCGATACCCATCGATTGGCCCACCAGATCCTCGGCCTGCTGGGCAATAAACTCCGCTCGCGACGCATGGTCGACGAGCTCCTTGATGGCCGCCGCATCCGCAGCGTTCGCGCCCTGGGCTGCCGCGAGTTCCTGATACCAATCCTCGCTGGTGCCGTAAGCATCCTCAAAGATCATCTTGTCCACATTGACGCCATAGCTGTCGCCCTGCTGGGTCAGCAGCGCCGACGACCCGCCGACCGCGGCCTTGAGCTCAGTCGCAAACTGCGCGGCCTCGTCGTTGCCAGCACCATCACCCTCGCCGTCGCTGGCGGCAGGGGCGCGACGAGCCTTGCGGGCAGCTCCACCTTGGGCTTCGTCCTCTTTACCGTTCTCGTCCTCCTCGGCAAACGCATCGGCGACCATCTGGTCAATCGCGTCGTTAAAGGCCTCGTCGACATCATTAAACGAGTTATCCATCATATACTCGTGCCACTGTTGCACAGCATTCGAGAACTCCTGCTGGCGCTCCTCGGCCGCGGCGGAATGCTTTTTGGCCGAAGTTTTGGCGTCAAAACTCAGCATGGTCATAAGCTGAGCATTGGAGATGCGGTAGGTCTGCGGCATAAAGATCTGCTCAAAGTTGCCGCAGTTCACATAGGTCGAGTCATTCGCCTTGTTAAACTCGTCGAGCAGCTTGAGATATCCCTCGTCCACATACTCCGCCACATAGCGCACACGGGTGCCCTCGCGCGACTTTTGAGTCAGAGGAATCGTCACCGTCTTGCCATCCACGCAGTCCACGTACAGGTCGAGCGTGTCGGCGGCCTCTTCGTTTCCCACCTCGAGCGTGATGTCAAAGGTCCAGTAGGCGTTCTTCTTTTGTGGCAGATGATGGAAGGTCCACAGGCTCTTGCCGGTGTCCTTGCCGTCCTTGACCAAGTTTTGCGTACCGCCACGATACGTCACATCAAAGTTCCAGACCGAAGCACCGGGACATAGCGCACATAATTGCGAGCCGTCACTTCTGCAGCAGCGGCGGCGACATCGGTCGAGCCCACGCGCGCTTCGAGCGTCACACGCTCGGCGGCAAGCGTATCCTGCGGCAGTTCGTATTCAATCTTGGCACGGCCGAGTTTATTGGTCTTGCCGGTGTACTTTGCAGCCGACGAGCCCGTCCCCACGGTGAGCTGCACGCTCTTGCCCGGCGCTGCATAAACGTAGGCCACATTGCCCAGCAGGCTGTGAACGTCGGTGTTGTCGACCTCGATGCGCGATCCGCTAACCTCGAGTGTGGTGCTTCCCAGCGGCAATGTCACCTCGCCCAGCGTAATGAGCGGCGAGACGGCATAGATGCCCGCGGCCTTAGGCTTAAAGCGCACAAACACATCGGCGCCCATGCCCTTCTTCATATCGAGAACGAGGTTGTCGCCCTCCCAAGTTGTGGCAGCCCACATGGCATCGGAGCTGGCGCCGGCTTCGCGAGCGCCTGCGGACACATCCTCGACGGCATCCTTGGCCAGAGGAATCTCAATCTTGGCAGCCTGGCTGTCCTTGAGCTCGTAATGAATGCGCAGCTCGGTCTCCGCGCCAACGACCGCGGACGAATCAGCGATAACCGAGCCCGCCGTCAGCCCGCGCTCGGCACGATACGTCTCCACGTCAAACGTGGGGACGTCGAGCGTCACGTCGAGCTGTTTGCCGTCCTCAATCTTCACCTGCTTTTGCGCGATATGCTTACCCACGGTCAGCCCTAGGCGGCTAAACGTGGAATAGCTCGTCGCTTGGATGTCGTAGCTCGTCTTGTTAAAGGCGACGATGGTGTATGAACCGGCCTTAAGGCGCGGCGTCTCGGCCTTCATGATAGGCATGGTGCCATCGTCTTCGTAACCCATCAAATAGGTGACGCCGTCGGCGACTAGCTTGCCGTCGGACGTACGGAACACCAGCACGCGGTTGGCGCCCTGGTAGTCGCCCTTGGTCGTGACCGTCGCCGTGCCCCAGGGCTTCAAGTCGATATCGACCTTGCCGGCCGAAGGCTTCACCGTCGCCGTCGCCCCACCCAGCTTGAGGCTGTCTTTGGGCACGAGCGTTATCTCCAAATCCTGGTCCGCGTCGGCAATGGCCTGCGACACCACGAGCGCTGTACCCTGGATACGGTAGTCGTTTTCCTTGTCGCCCTTGGCAGGTTTGAGCGTCTTGCCGCCGCTTTCACCGTCAGATCGATGTTATCGAGACTATCGAGCTCAATGCGTTCGGTCTTATCCTGGCCTGCGACCGGTTCGAGATAGGCCACATTGAGTTCAATCGCGCGCGAAGTCGGAATCTTGGTAAAGTCCTCCGCCTTAATCTCTCCGATATTCCATGTGCCCGTCATCTGGTCGCCCGGGCGCGCCAGCACCATGTCATAGTAACCGCTGAGCGAAATGCGCAGGGTGGCTGCTGTCTTGGAGAGAGCGTCCGCTGTAAAGCTGCCGTCATCGCCAACCGCCAGCGGCGTGGACTGCCCCGCCTGCACGAGTGTAGCCGTCGCGCTCTGGGGAAGTTTGCCCGTCACCTGGGCCGCCTCGCCCATCCACTCAAACGTGTAGGCAGGCTTCGAGGAATCGACGGAGTCCTTGCGGTCGGCCACGGCATCGGCAAGCTTTTTGACCATCGAGGGGTTGCCAGCCGAATCGGTCGCATAGGCATAGATGGTCTGGCCTTCACCAAAGGGAATCGCATACGTTACGCCATCGATTGTCACGCGCTCATTATAGTCGCCCGGATAGCCCGCCTCACCAAACTGAAGATCGGGGTTCATCACGCGCAGGGCAACGGCATTATGGTTCGTCTCGTTTCCGTATCTCGTGTTCTCAAAAGCTCCCCACTCTATCATTTCCACGCTTTTGGGTAGCACAATCTCTTTGCCGGCAATCGCAGGATCAAGAGAGGCGAACGCGAGCGCCCCGATAGATTTGACACCATCGCCAATCGTCACCGACGACACAAAGGAGCACCCACAAAATGCATAGTGCCCGATCCGCTCCACCGTGCCCGGCACATTGATCTGCGTAAAGGTGAGTACCGTTGTATCCGAAACATAGAACTGCGGCACGCCGCAATTGGCGAAGGCACGATAGTCGATAGTCTTAACCGAAGGTGGCAGCGTTGCCACCACATTGTCGTCAAGCTGTTCGCAGCCCTCAAAGGCCTGCTCGGGAATCGTGGTAAAGGCCGCGTTATTGGGCCAGGTCACCGTCTGAAGTGTCTTGCTTCCGGTAAACGCATTCCAGCCCAACTCCTCAACCGAATCGGGCAGTGCGATTTCCTTGATGCTGCTGCCTCCCAGGCCGCCAACGGTGCGGACGTGCGAATCGGGGGCGAAGGTGACCGATGTGAGCGCAGCGCTTCCCATACCCGTAAGGCTTACGACATGCTTGTCGTCGATGGTCGAGGGTACCTCCAACGTGGTAATACCCGCGTCGCCATACTCGATAGAAATTTCGTTGGTGAGGCTATCGATCGAGAAGTAGTACTGCGCGGGAGTCTGCTCGCCGGCCACGTAGCCATCATCGTATTCGCCTTTTACGCCCGTGGCACCCTTTGATGTTGCCCAGAGTTCAAGTTCCTCGTTCCAGGTCGCCTCGGTGCCGGAAGCCTCCTCTTGCTTTTGCTGCTCGGCGAGCTCCTTGCCCTCGACAAGATCGGTGGCAAGCGTACCCGCAGGTGTGCTCTCGGTCTGTCCGGCGCCCGTCAGGCCCGCCGCCGATGCAATCTCGGAGGCCGGGGGCGTAGGGGTGTCACCAGTATCGGGCACTGTGGGGTCGGCAGCGCCGGCATCGGGCGCGGGGTCGGCGGAAGCAGAGTCTGACGTTTGGGCGTCAGCCGAATCGGCGGGAGCGGCGTCGGCTGCTTGGCCGTTATCTGTCTGCACAAAAGTGCCGTCGGTGTTGAGGGCCTCAGCAAACGCGCCCACAGGCAACGAACCCGTCACCATGGTGAAGGTCACCGCGGCAATGGTCAGGCGGCGGCAAAACGCTCGAGCAGTAGTCCACCTCATGGTCGTTCCTTTCTTGCAAACCTAAAGTCATCCAGCGTAATCGTCGTCCAAAAACAAAGCGAACGGTAGGTTCATATATACGAACCTACCGTTCTACCTGCGCAAACCGCCACAAAGGGGACAGGCACCTTTGTGGCGGTTCTGGACTTGGCCGGCCAGTTTGTCTCGATCTGTAACAGTTAGAGGTCAAATTCCCCACTTGGTGTTACAGATCGAGACGTTAGGTTGGCGACCGAACAGTTCATCTCAATCTGTAACATCTAGAGCCGTTTTGGGCAGTTTGGTGTTACAGATTGAGATTTTGCTAAAGCCGAGGATAGGCGCTGTCACCAAAACCTAGCGCTTGCGACGCTTGGTTGCGGCGAGGCCGGCGGCGGCTACGGTTGCGCCGGCGATGCCTAAGGCGGCGACCGTCATCGCGGTGGTATCCCCCGTGGTAGCCAGGACAGCATCGCCCTTCTTGGCCGGCGCGGTTTTCTCAACCGTCTTGGTCGTGGCGGTTGTCGTGGCCGGCTTGGCCGCGGGCCTCACCTCAGGCTGGGGTGTAGGCTTGGGATCCGGCGTAGGCTGCGGATCGGGGGCCGGCATGGCCTCGGGCGTAAACGTCAGATTGGTACTCAACCATAGCGTGTAGATCCAACCGCTGTCGGGATCGATCTCGCTTGCCTCGCTCGCCTGATATCCGCACTCCACGCCATTGACCATCAGCTTAGTGTTCGGCGTAAAGTAGAAACCGCGCGCCGGCTTAAAGTACAGGCCGTAACGATAGGTCACACCAGGCTTAAAGGCATCGATGTGGTTGGTGATGTTCTGGTCCCAGAACTCAACGGAATTTACGTCGCTGCCGTCGCTGCCCGTCCAGAACTCACACTGGAGAATAGAGTCGGAACCCGCCGGAGTGCCCGCCGTAAAGACCGGCTTATCGCCTGCCTTGAAGGTGGTCGTGACGCCGTTGACCTCGATAACGTCGATGGCACGCCATTCGTCGATCGGCTGCTCGCACAGCATATTGTCAGCGTTTGGCGCGAAGACGCCGTTGTCGGTCTTGATGTGGTGCGCCCAATGACCGTTGACGTTCATATTGCAGTCATCGGCCACGGTATTGTCGCCCTTGAGCCTCAGCTCAACGGAGTACATGTAGAACTTGCCCTCTTCGAAGTGGTCAATCTTCTTCATGCCCGGCGTGTACTTTGCGGGATCGGAATACCAGAAGGCAACGGGTACCGACTCCCCGAGTTCCATATCGAGCTCCATTTCTTCCCAGCACTCGTAGGCGATCTCGTACTTGTCGGCATCGGCAGCGGGGATCGTCGCGGTCGCGCGCGGCGCCTCGCCGGGCGCGTAGTCGGTCTTCACGTCGTTGACGTCCAGGTTATGGAGGGCTTCGTTTTCCGATGCAACGAGCGTAATTTCGCTCTTGATGACGTAGCGGAGGTAATAATCGTACCTGGTTTCGTTGAGGATAGTCGAGCTGCCTTCATAGTCAGTTCCGGTATACTCCAGTGCCGTGCCAATATAGAGAGCCTCATTGCGCGTGAGTCGATACGAGCCGCCTGCCGCGCCACCCGTAAAGGTCAGCGTCAGCCTCATGTAATCGCCAACAGGCTCAAAGCGGGCCGTCACATCGGACATAGATGTGTCCTGGACTTCAGCCAGGGTGCCCGAAGCAGCATCGGCCCGGTAGTACTTGGTTTCGACAAGTTCGCAGAGCGGCTCATCCGGCATGCCGCCCTCAACATCGGGAAAATCATAGGTATACGACTGGCCCTTTTCGAGTGTGACATTGCTCGGAAGCGCGCAGTCCGTGTAGCGGGAAACCACGGTCGTATTGACCCTAACGTCGCTGCCGCCAACAACATCAGTCACACCGCGGGGCATGATGGCGTCATTCGCCGGCGTGGCGGCGTTGTCGCTGGGAGTATTTTGTTCAGCGGGTGCCGCATCGTTGGATTCATCGGTGGCGCCAGTCGGGGCCGTCTGCTGAGGCTCAGCGGTGGCTTGCGCCGCCGGAGCAGCATCGGTTGCAGGCGCGGTCGTTGCGGCCGCATCCTCCGCAACCGTCGGCGTCACCGGAGCCGCGGCAACCTCATCCGTCCCAGCGGCGGGATCGGCGCATTCCGTCGCCAGCGCCACGCTCGGCAGCAGCAACTGACCGACCATAAGCGCACACGCGCCGGCGCAAGCGATTTTGGCACCCACACAACGCCAAGTACCGTGAACCAGCGAGCAGGTGCGCTCACGCTGAGTTTGCTTATCGAAGTGACTTCCGTTCATAACGGCCTCCTTGGTCGTAGGGACATACCGCCACAAAGGTGCCTGTCCCCTTTGTGGCGGTCCTGTACCACCAAGATGTGCCAAATGACTCCATATGCCTAGGTTCGTAGATGCGAACCTAGGCCTCTACCTGCGGTTTAATTCAATATGATTTCGTTGTCGTCACACGCGTCCCAGGGACGCTACAATCGAGGACACGACTATTCCGTCCACCCAAAGGACTGTCCTTGAATCTGAGCAAGCCTAAAATCAACGCGCTTCTGGCACTCGCACTGTTTACCTTCGCCTTCCTTGCCGCCGAGTTTCGCTTCGACGTCAACGTCGGGCTGCTCGCCGGTGCCGAACGCGTTGTGATCGCACAGGGCTTTATTCTGGGCGCGAGTGTACTCGGCTTTATCGGATATGCGCCGCTGCTCGGGCTCGCACAGCGCAAAGGCCACTCATTGGCAGCCGCCAACGCCGCTGTTCCCGTCGCCATCCTGGGATTGACCCAGATCCAGTCCCCCACGGGCCCGCTTGCCCTCGAGATTCTGGGGTGCGTGGCGTTCTTTGGACTCGGCCTGCTGGGCGCCGCCACTCACCACGCCTTTTCGTTGGCATTTCAGGATGATCCCAAGCTCGCCACCGGTGCGGGAGCGGCCTATGCCGCGGGCATCCTGATGCAGTTCGCCGTCAACCTGCTCAATTGCGGCGGTATCGCAGAGCTCATCGTCCTTGGCACAGCGACGATCGCCATCTCCGCCCTCAGCGTCGTTCCCCAAAAGGCTGCCGAGAGCTCCAGCCCCGCCATCAATCCCTTTGTTGAGCCCTCTCATGCCCTCGCCAAACAGGCATGCTGGAGCATCGCGCTCGTCATGATTCTTGCCTGCTTGTTCTCGACCCTCGACAACGTGGTCACACTCTCCAACGCCCACGGCACCATTGCCGTGCAGACCTGGCCGCGCCTCTTTTTGGCGGCAAGCGGCCTTGTCGCCGGTCTTATCTTTGATCTTGCCGAGCGCTGATACATGGGGCTTGTCATGCTCGGCATTGCCGTGCTCTCGACCATTTCCATCCTGGCCGTCGAGGCCGGTGCCGATCCCAACCTGGGCCTTGTCGTCTTTTACCTGAGCTCGGGCTTTTTTGTCACGTTCTTTACCGCCACCTTTACACAGCTGGCACCGCACATGCATGCGCCCGCTCTCTGGGCCGGCATGGGACGCGCCGCCAACAATGCATGCGCATTCACTACATCGGGCATCTCGCTTGCCCTTGTGACCTCGGGCAACGTTGCCCTCATCATGATCGGTGCGCTCGTTTTGCTCGTCGCCGCCTGCGCGGCATTCGTGGCAGCCGGCCTGTTCCGCCTACCCCAAACCGAGCAGGAGCGCGAGCGCGAGCAGCTGGCAGAAGAAGTGCTCGCCGCGCCCACCGTCGAGGAGCAGCGCCAGGCCTTCATCGCCAACCACGCCCTCACCCCGCGCGAAGTCGACGTGCTCATAGCCGTGACCCAGGATGAACGCCCGCTCAAGCAGGTCGCCGAGGAGCTCGGTATCTCGATGCGCATGGTGCAGCGCCACCTGAGCTCTATCTACCAAAAGACCGACACGCAGACGCGCGCCGGTCTCGCCAAAGCCTTCCCCTCTGCCTAAAACAAAAACCACCACAAAGGTGCTGTCCCCTTTGTGGTGGTTTTGATCGGCTAGCCTTCGAGCTGCGCCACTTTGTAGCGGTAGGCAGCGGCAATGACGTCTTTACAGCCTTCGCGTCCCAACTTGGCGCGGTTGACAACGATATCCTTACCGCTCGTCATCTTCCACTTTCCGGCGCTGTAGCGCTTATAGAACGCCTCGCGCGCCTTCTGCTGCTGCTTGACCAGCTTGGCGCCCTTCTTTTTGTTAAGACCGCGCTTCTTGCGCACGATCTCGACGCGGTCCTCAAAGGGCGCAGTCACCAGCACGGCGATGTGATTGGGGTTGTTGCGCAGCAGATAATCGGACAGACGGCCTTCGATAATGCAGCTCTCGGTCTCACCCAGATCCAAAATCACCTGGCTCATCTTTTGGAACAACTTGTCCGAGTACGAACGCGCATCGTAGCGGTCGGGCAGAAACGCCATGTTCTCCACGGCCAGGCGCTCGTCGTAGGCGGCCATCTTGTCGAGCGACTCGCCCGCGCGCAGCGAAGCACGCACCAGCAGCTCGTTATCGTACAGCGGAATCCCCAGCTCATCGGCGAGGATACGGCCAATCTCGTGGCCCTCGGCGCCAAAGTCGCGCGCGATGGTAATGACCACAGGACTCTTCTTATTCTCCAGATCGCTCATCGCGATTCCTTTCTCTATGTGGCAAAGGGACTGTCCCTTTGCCACATTCTACGCTGCCACCATTCGCCTCTGATAAGCCCTCACCAGCAACGAGATACCAAAGTTGAGTACAAAGTACATCGCAAACACCAGGCCGTAGAGCATGAGCACCTGCGACAGATCGATCGCGTGAGCCATCACGACGTTTGCCGTGTACATGAGCTCGGCCACGTTAATGCCCGAAAGATACGAGCTGTCCTTGATGACGGTCGTGCACTGGCTAAACAGCGCCGGAATGATCGTCTTAAATGTCTGCGGCAGAATGATGTAGCGCATGGTGGCAAAGAAGCCAAAACCCTGGCTCTGCGCCGCCTCAAACTGGCCGCGCGGAATCGAGTTGAGGCCGCCGCGCACAATCTCGGCCATAACGGCGCTGGTAAACAGCGTAAAGGCGATGGTCGAAATCACAATGTCCAAACCCTGCACCGTAAAGTAGATAAACAGGATCCACAGCAGGTTTGGCGTGCAACGGAACAGCTCGATATAGGCGCTTACCAAAATACGGAACGGGCGGGGCGCATAGCTCTTAACGAGCGCCAGTACCGTACCAAAGATCAGCGAGAAAAAGATCGACAGCGCCGAGATCTCGATCGTCTTAACAAAGCCGCCCCAAATGTAGAGCAGGTTGGTCGCGTTGAAGATTTCCATGCGCTAGGCCTCCTCTACGTTGTCGAGCCCCAGCTCGGCCAGACTCACGCCGCGCGGACGCTCCTTGGAGCGGCGCTCGAGCCACTGCACCAACATGGCGAGCGGAAAGCAGATGATGAAGTACATAAGGCAGCAGACGATGTATCCCTGCAGGTAACCGTACAGACTCACAAAGTTGTCGGAACGGTACATAAGGTCGCCGCCGGCCACAAGCGCCAGAACCGACGTATTCTTGACCAGGTTGAGCGCCTGGTTACACAGCGGCGGCAGAATGATCTTGAATGTCTGGGGCAGCACGATGTACCAGTACGCCTGGGCACGGGTGAAGCCCTGGCTCTGGGCCGCCTCCATCTGACCACGCGGAACCGCCTCGATACCAGTGCGGATAACCTCCGAAATGTAGGCCGCGTGATACAGGCCCACACCCAAGAAGCCCAGCACGAACGGCGCGATGCGCACCGGCTGGTCGGCACCGGTTATGGCCTGTAAAAACTGCGGACCGGCCATGTACATAAAGAGCACCTGTACGGGCAACGGGGTGTTCTGGTAAAACTCCACGTACACGCGGCTTATGGCGCGCAGCACGCGCGAGCGAGTGGTAGAGAACACGCCCAGCAGCGTGCCCAGCACCAGCGACAGCAGCAGACCGGCAACGACCACCTGCAGCGTCACGCCAAAGCCCTCCCAGAAGGGCCCCATGTTTTGAAATGTCGTCGACCAACGGTCGGCGTCAAATAATCCTTCGAGCATTTGATTCCTTCCCTGGACGATGCGCCTATACAAGACCCCAGGTCTTGACCTCTTGGTCGAGCCAGCCGTCGGCCAGGCGATCGCAAATCACCTGATCGACCACGGCCGAAAGGTCGCAGCCCTTCTTGGTCGCCACGCCGTAGCCCTGCTCGCCAAACTTGACCTCGGGCTGCAGCAGCTCAACGGTCTCGTTCATGTAACCGGCCAGCGTGGAGCGGTCCATGGCAAAGACGTCGATATTGCCGGCGTCGAGCGAACTCTTGATGATGGGGTAGCCGCTAAAGGCCCTAAACTCTGGCTTGCAGCTAAAGCCGTTGTCCTTGATCATCTGCTCGATCAGGCCCTGCGTGGTGGCACCCTGGCTCACACCAATGACCTTGCCGTCCAGGTCCTCAATCGAGGTAAAGCCCGAACGCTTCTTGACCATGAGTCCCACGTAGTCGGTGCGGTACGGCGTCGAGAAATCCCAGCTCTTCTTGCGCTCGTCGGTGATGGTGTAGGTCGCCGCGACCACGTCGAGTTGGCCGTTATCGATCAGCGGGCCGCGTGTCTTGGGCGTTACGTCGGTAAACTCGACAAGCTCCTGGGCGCGGGCCTCCTTGTAGCTCACGCCAAAGACGGCAGCGGCGATCTGGTAGCACAAATCGACCTCCATGCCCTCAAAGCGGCCCTTGGCGGTGTCGTAATAGCCGTAGCCGGGAACGTCCTTCTTAACGCCGGCATTCAGATGGCCACGCGACTTAATGGCCGCAAGCTTAGACCCCTTGTCGGAGTCCTCGCCGCTGGTGGAGTTGCCGCAACCGGCAAGCGCGATCCCCGTCAGCGCAAGCATACCGGCGCCCGCCAGCTGCAAAAAGTGACGGCGCGACACGGCCGTCCTTGTCATATCCGTCATGTCCATCACCGCGCCTAGTGCAGAATCTTGGACAGGAACTCGCGGCAGCGCGGGTTCTCGGGGTTATCGAAGAAGTGCTCGGGCGTGCCCTCCTCCAGAATGCGGCCGTCCTCCATAAAGATGACGCGGTCGGCCACCTGACGCGCAAAACCCATCTCGTGCGTCACGCAGATCATGGTGATGTCCTCCTGCGCGAGCTCAATCATAACGTCCAGAACCTCCTGGACCATCTCGGGGTCGAGCGCCGAGGTCGGCTCGTCAAACAGGATGATGGGCTGCTTGGTGCACAGGGCACGGGCGATGGCGATGCGCTGCTGCTGACCGCCCGAGAGATTCTGCGGATACTCGCCGGCCTTATGCGCCATGCCAACGCGCTTGAGCGCGGCGATGGCGATCTCGGTCGCCTCCTCCTTGCTCTTCTTTTGCAGCTTGATGGGCGCGAGCGTCAGGTTGCCGAGCACCGTCATGTTGGGATACAGGTTGAACTGCTGAAACACCATGGAACTATACTTGCGAGCCATCTCCAGGTGATTCTTTTTGGTGAGCGGCGTACCGTCGATGACGACCTCGCCCGACGTGGGCTCCTCCAGATAATCGACGCAACGGATGAGCGTCGACTTACCCGAACCGGAAGGCCCGATCATTACGAGCTTCTCGCCGCGCTTGACGGTGAGGTTGATATCTTTGAGCACATGCAGGTCGCCAAAGTACTTGTTGAGATGCTTGATCTCGATCATGTCTGCCATGAATGTCCCTTCCCTGCGTTTACACGAGTTGAACTATTGTACGGAAAGAACCACGTTTTCGCAGCCCACACTACATTCCCGTAAAGAACCCGCAACCTTCCACCTGCTCGTCGGCACCTAGTCATTGGGGACAGACTTAAATGAGTACCTGCTCATTGGGCACTCATTTAAGCCCGTCCCCAATGAGCGCCCGCGGGGGACGCCCTTCCTCCAACCGCCCTTGTTGAGCATAAGTCAGACACTATGACCCAATCCGAGGGCACGGAAACGACAGGAGCCCCCGCTCGTGACCGCGGGTCGGGGCTGCGACAAT
>UQLJ01000024.1:0-37844 GCA_900541825.1 uncultured Collinsella sp. | reverse complement strand
GTCGGCGGGGCCATTGTGGCTCTTGACAGCGGATTGGGTCATATGAGCGAAAACCGTACACGCGAGCAAGGTGACGTGAAATGAAAGGGCGCAGACCTTATGGTCGCGCCCTTGAAATTGAACGTCAGATTGCCGCGTGTGCGGGTTTGCAGCGTCGAGCCGTTACGCGGTTTGGTAAAACCGCGTAACAAATTACGCCAATTTTGCTCCGACGATCTTTGCCGCGGCCGGCTTATCGAAGTTGCCGCCGGTGGCCTTGCCGAGTGCACCCATAACCTGGCCCATCTGCTTCTTGGACGTGGCGCCCAGCTCGGCGATAACCTGCTCGATCAGGGCCTCGAGCTCCTCGCCCGAAACCTGCGCGGGCAGCAGGCTTTCCAGAATCTTGACCTGCTCGGTCAGGTTGTCGGTACGCTCCTGGTCGGTGCCGGCCTTGATGGACATCTCCAGCGTCTCGCTCGTCTGCTTAATCAGACGCTTGATCATGCTGTTGACGTCTTCCTCGGTCACATCGCGGCGCTCGTTAACCTCGATATTCTTCACCTCGGCCTTGACCTGGCGAATGATGGACAGGCGAACCTTGTCCTTGGCCTTCATGGCCGCGATCATTTCCTTCTGCAGCTCTTCGTTGGTCATCTGCAAATCCTCCTCAATAGCGTGGGCGGCACTCGCGCGAGCACCGCCCCATGATTACTCGGTCGTCGACGAATCGTCGGTCGAACTCTTGGTGACGCCCTTCAGGCTGACGTTGTATGGCACGTCTTTGGGCATGGGATTGACGGTGATGTCGGCATCCTTCTTGTACTGCTCTAGCCACTCGCTGTACGCGGTGCTGGCCGCCTGCGTCTTCACCACGTTGGAAACGTACTTCTTGATGGCCTTGGGCACCTGGTTGATGTCATCAACCTGATTATCGACATGGAAGTAGTCGGTGCACTTGATGATGTGGTAGCCATAGGTCGACTCGACAACTTCGCTCACATCGCCCTTGTTGAGCCCCTCGAGCGCCGTCTGGTAGCTGTCGACAAAGGTGGTGAGCTTATCCCAGCCCACATCGCCCTTCTTCTCCTTGGAACCGGTGTCCTCGGAGTACTGCTCAACGGCGTCCTCAAAGCTCAGCTCACCGGAGTTAATCTTGTCCAGGCACTCCTGCGCCTTGGCCTTGGCGGCAGCCTTGTCCTCGTCGGAAGCGTCGGAATCAACCTTGATCAGGATGTTCGACGAGCGGCGGGCGTCATTGTAGCTGGACAGGTTTTCGTTGATGTAATCGACAATCTCGCTGTCCTTGGGCTTGCTCGTGGGCGCGACGGCATCCTTAAGTTTCTGCTGCGCCAGACTCTCCTTGAGCGAGTCCTTGTAGGTGTCCTCGGTATAGCCGTAGGTCTTGAGGGTCTTCTTAAAGGCCTTGGCACCGCCCGCGCTCTTGCACGCGTCCTTCCAAGCCTTCTCGACCTCCTCATCCGACACCGTCACGCCGTTCTCCTTCTGTGCCTGTTGAAGCAGAATCTGCTGTGTGTAGGAGTCGATGAGTTGCTTGCGGTACTTCTTGGGAGTGAGGTCGTTGTCAACCAGATACTGCACCCAATCCTCATCCTTGGTGTAGCCGTAGGACGTGCGCATGCTCATGATCTGCTTGGTCACGGTGTCCTCGGTGAGGTTGGTACCGTTGATAGTAGCAGCAACGCCGCCGGTCAGCTTGTAGCCCGAGGTGTCCTCGGCCTGCGACATAAGGCCGGAGCACGCCATCGCCGAGACGGAAAGCAGCATCGCCAGCACGCCGATGACCACCAGAACGATCTTGACGGTCTTAGACACGTACGTCTTGCGCTGCTTCTTGCGAGAGCTGGAGGCAGCGCGGGCCTGCTGCTCGGGCGTCGGCGCGGCCTCGGAGTTCTTTTTCTTATTTGCCATAGTTGGCCTTTCGCATAACGAATCGAACAAACGCCATTGTGTCACAACGCAGCCCCCGCGGCACGCTTGGTGCATTGGGGACAGGTTAATCTGCACCATTTTGGTGCAAAGGGGACAGCTCTGGCAGCCGGCAGTTAGGGACAGTCCCCAAGTGCCGACTCAGCCCCACCTTAGAAGTGACGGCGGATGGCGTCGACCATGCCCTGGGGCGTGGTCTGGCCGAGCACGTCGGCTGCGGCATCGGCGTCCATAAAGATGTTCATGAGTGTCTGCAGGGCCTCGACCTGGCCGCCCGGCTCGGCGATGCCCAGATTGATGACGATCTGCGCCGGCACCGGAGCGCCCATGCCAGCCATAGCGTTAAATGTCACGGGCGCGGCGGGCTTCACCACCGCGATATAGGGCTTGGCCACAAACCCCGGATCGGTATGCGGAATGGCAATGTTTGCCGCCGGCATGGCAAGACCCGTGGGATAGGCATCCTCGCGCGTGCGAACGGCGTCGAGCCAACCGGATGCAATGTAGCCATGTGGTGCAAGCTCGCCCTCAAGCCGCGCGAACACCTCATCCGGCGTCGCACACTCCCAATCAAAAAACACCAGCTCAGGCGTAAACAGCGCTTCGTTATCCGCCATGCGCTCACCTCTCTCACCTAGCCACCTGCGACGTTCTTGAATGACTAGTCGTTAAAGAACGTCGCAGGTGACTACCCAAAACAAAAGGTGGCCACGCGCGTCTTGGCGCCAATGACCACCCTGACTACTCGGCTAAATTGTACTGTGCGCCGCTAGCCGCGAGGCGCGTCAATTGCGACCTTGCCGCTCTCCAGCACGTGAACGCGGCCGTCGGCGAGCATCTGCACGACCTCGGGATACAGCACGTGCTCGATCGCGTGGATGTGCTCCTCGAGCGTGTCGACGTCCCAGCCCTCCTCAACAGTCAGCGCACGCTGGGCAATGATGGGACCGTTGTCGTAGATCTCGTTGGCAAAGTGCACGGTCACGCCGGTCACCTTGACGCCGCGAGCAAACACATCGTCGATCGCGTGGGCACCGGTAAAGCTCGGCAGCAGCGCCGGGTGCAAGTTGACCACGCGGTTGGGGAACGCCGCCAGCAGCGGGGTGTGCACCATACGCATGTAGCCGGCCATCACCACGTACTCGCAGCCGCGCTCGAGCAGCTCGTGCGCGATGATCTCGTCGGCGGCGATGGGGTCAGCATAGACATCCTTGGACAGCGTGAGCGTCTGGATGCCCGCGCGCTCAGCGCGCTGCAAACCCTTAGCCGAAGGACGGCTCGACACCACAAGCTCAATCGAAGCGTTGAGCTTGCCGGCGGCGATCAGATCGATCAGCGCTTGCAGGTTGGTACCCGAACCGCTGATGAGCACACCGATCTTGAGCGGCTCAGCCGTATCGGTGCCGGTCGGACGGGTGTAGGGCACAAAGCCCAAGCTCTCGGCAGCAGCCATCTGCTCGTTAGCGCTCATCGGAGTACACGACCTTACCGGAACCCTCAACGCACTCGCCCACGCGGAACGGCTTCTCGCCCAGCGCGACCAGGGCCTCGGTAACCGCGGCCTCGTCCTCGGGGGCGACGATCAGGCACAGGCCAACGCCCATGTTGAAGGTCTTGCATGCCTCGTTGGGCGCGAGCTCGGCCTGGCGCGACACGTAGGTGATGACGGGCGGAACGTCCCAACCCATCTCGGCGCCGTTGCGGGTGACCACGGCGTCGACGTCGTCGGCAAGCGCGCGGTTGAGGTTCTCGGTAATACCGCCGCCAGTAATGTGGGCGATAGCGTGCACGTTGGCGCCGCCGCGGAGCAACTCAAGAATCGGCTTGACATAGATGCGCGTGGGGGCCAACAGGGCGTCTGCCAGCGATGCGCCGCCGAGCTCCTCGAGCGAACGACTCAGCTCCTCGGCCTTAGCGGCGGCCTCGGGCGTGCCCGGCTTAATGCCGTCGACGCCAATGACCTTGCGCACGAGCGAGTAACCGTTGGAGTGCACGCCGGTGGAAGGCAGGCCCAGAATCACGTCGCCGGGGCGGACGTTTGCGGGATCGAGCATCTTGGGACGGTCGACGACGCCCACGGTAAAGCCGGCAAGGTCGTAGTCGGCCGGAGCCATGACGCCGGGGTGCTCGGCCATCTCGCCGCCCACGAGCGCGCAGCCCGCGAGCTTGCAGCCGTCGGCCACACCCTTGATGATCTTTGCCATGTGCTCGGCCTCAATGTGGCCGATGGCAACGTAGTCCAGGAAGAACAGCGGCTCGGCGCCCGAAGCCAAAATGTCATTGACGCACATGGCGACCAGGTCCTGGCCCACCGTCTCGTGACGATCCATGATCTGGGCGAGCACAAGTTTGGTGCCCACGCCGTCGGTACCGCTGATCAGAATCGGGTCTTCCATATCCTTAAGCGCGGCGGCCGAGAATAAGCCACCAAAGCCACCGATACCGCCGATGACCTCGGGACGGTTGGTGTCCTTAACCATTTGCTTAATGGCGTCGACGGCGCGGCCGCCCTCGGCGGTATCGACGCCGGCGTCCTCATACGTCACATGCTTGCTGTCGCTCATCTGAGCCTTCCTCTCCCACTACCGTCCGCCGCGCGGGCGCCAAACGGTGCTCATAGTTGCGTTCATTTCGGCGCGCGCCATAACAGCACGCGCCGTCATATCAACAAAACAGCAGGTAAAACCTACCAAAATGAACCTGTCCCTACATGGCAGGCTTTAGGCCTCGCCGTGCTTCTCTTCCCAGCTGCGGTCGTCGTATTTCTCGACCACGGCGTCGTCGTCAAAGTGCAGCGGCTTATCCAGGTTGCGGGGCTTAAAGCCCTCCATAAACTTGTCGCGGCCAAAGCTCTCGGGAATCGCCACGGGGTAGCGGCCGGTAAAGCACGCATCGCAGTAACCGCCCTTGGGCATGACCTTCAGCAGGCCCTCGACCGAAAGGAAGGCCAGCGAATCGGCGCCGATATACTCGCAAATCTCGTCGACCGTCTTGTTGGCGCTGATAAGCTGCGACTGTACGTCGGTATCGATACCGTAGAAGCACGGCCAGATGACCTCGGGCGAGTTGATGCGGATATGAATCTCCTTGGCGCCAGCGTTGCGCAGCATCTTGACGAGCTGCACCATGGTGGTGCCACGCACGATGGAGTCGTCGATGACGACCAGGCGCTTGCCCTCGATGTTGTCGCGCAGCGGGTTGAGCTTCATGCGCACGCCCATGGCGCGCAACTCCTGCGTAGGCTCGATAAACGTACGGCCCACGTAGCGGTTCTTGATGAGGCCCTCGCCAAAGGGAATGCCGCTCTCGTGCGAATAGCCCTCCGCGGGCGGCAGGCCGGAGTCGGGCACGCCGATGACCAGGTCGGCCTCGACGGGCTCCTCATGTGCCAGCTGACGACCCATGTCGTAACGGCAGGCATAGACGCTCTTGCCGTTCATGATGGAGTCGGGGCGGGCAAAGTAGACCTGCTCAAAGATGCAGTTGGCGGGCTCTTCAGCTGCAGGCACGCCCTGCTCGGATACCAGACCCTCGGCGCTGATGCGCAAGATCTCGCCGGGACGGACGTCGCGAACGTACTCGGCACCCACAATGTCAAGTGCGCAGGTCTCGGAAGCAACGACCCAGCCGCCGGCGCGCGTGACATGGACGGCGGAGTCGACCGTCGCGGCGCCGTCTTGCGAGGGCAGCTGCGAAACGGATGCGGCATCGGCTTGGTCCAGACCCTCGTCCACCAGCTTGCCCAGCACGAGCGGGCGAATGCCGTGCGGATCGCGGAAGGCGTAGAGCGCCTGCTCGTTGATGAGCGTCATGGCGTAGCCGCCGCGCACAAGCTCCATGGTCTTGCGAATGCCCTCGCGCAGGTGGCCCGTACGCTGGGTAAAGTAGCCGATAAGCTTGGTCGCGACCTCGGAATCCGAATTGGAGAGGAACGGCACGCCCAGCTCGATTAGCTGGCGGCGCAGCTCGTCGGTGTTGACCAGAGTGCCGTTGTGAGCAAGCGCGATAATGACGCTGTTGATGGTAGAAAGATGCGGCTGCGAGGCTTCCCAGCTCTTGGCGCCGGCGGTGCCGTAGCGCACATGACCCACGGCCAGCTGACCGGAGAGCGTCGACAAGTCGGCATTGGAGAACACGCGGTCGAGCAGGCCCAGATCCTTGCGGACCATAACCGTACCGCCGTCACCAACGGCGATTCCCGCCGATTCTTGGCCGCGATGCTGCAGTGCACGCAGGCCAAAGTACGTCAGTCGAGCCACGTCGCGATCGGGCGCCCAGACACCAAAAACGCCGCATTCCTCATGCAGCTGGTCGGAGTCCGGATCATACGTCGACATGGTCTTCACCTGTCCCGCGGCGCGCTCGGCCGCGTGGATGGTTTCTTGAGACATGGCATCCCCTCAGAGCCTCGTTATTTGGCGTTACCTGCCCTATTATACGCACGGCAAGACAAGCACTCCCGCGCATGAACAGCGCTTTTTAAAAGCCCACCGAGCTTATAATCCGTTTTGCAGCCAAACATTTTATTGGGCAGGCGCCTCGGGACCGACGATCCCGCATGCTTCCGTCGCGACGCGTCTCGTCCGCCGTTGGGGCTTGCATTGTTGCAATTGGGACGTTCGTCCTGTCTTTTGGCAGGTCGGCGGCGTATCCTTGTACCTACAGCAAAACGAGAAAGGTTATGTATGGATCGAAACGAACTCGACCCCAGCGTCCCCAGCGCCACGGAGGTCAAGAAGATCCCCCTCATCATTAAGGTATACGCCGCCCTGTGCATCCTGTCCGGCGTGGGCACGCTCCCTTCGGTCGGCGCCTTTATGTGGCAGGTCATCACCGCGCTCATCAACGGCAACGCCGCCGCCAAGCTCGGCGACAACACGCTCGTCGCGGTCGGACTGATTGTCGCCGGCATCATGCTCTCGGCTGCCAGTGCCGTCATCTTGATCATCTTTGGCCTTGACCTCATCAAGAACCAGCGCCGCAATGCCGCCCGCCTGTCCTATATCCTTATCGCATTGACCGTCGTCGAGCTTTTGGTTGACGTGATGCTCCAGGGCATCGGGCCTTTCTTGCTGCGCCCCGCCATCCAGCTCGGCATCCTCGTCGCGCTTTCGACCACCGTCGACCCCACACTGCGCCAGGAGCGCGAGCTGCAACGCCGCCTGCAGGAAATGCTCGATCGCGACGCCGCCGCCGAGGGCATGCTCGGGCGCGATGAAACCGGCGAAGGCTACATCAAGCTCAACTACTTCAACCTGTTCTGGGTATTCTTTGTCTGCTGCATACTCGGCCTGATCGCCGAGGACATCTGGCACATGACGGTCGACGACCCCGGCGTCTACCAGAACCGCGCCGGCATGCTGTTTGGCCCCTTCAGCCCCATCTATGGATTTGGCGCCGTACTCATGACCATGGTGCTCAACCGCTTCTACAAAAAGAACCCCATCATTATCTTTTTGGTGAGCGCGCTGCTCGGCGCGAGCTTTGAAGTGTTCGTGGGCTGGTTTATGCAGACCTCGTTTGGAGTGGTCTCGTGGAGCTACTCGCACATGAAGCTGTTCGGCATGCCCGACCCGCTCGCCGTCCTTACGGGCGGACGCACCTGCACGGGCTTTGCCTGCCTGTGGGGCCTGGGCGGCCTCATCTGGATCAAGCTGCTGCTGCCGAGGCTGCTCAAGCTCATCAATATGATTCCCTGGAAGAGCCGCTACTCCGCTACCGTCATCTTCACCATCATTATGCTGGTCGATGGCGTTATGACGCTGCAGTCGCTCGATTATTGGTATCAGCGCGTCAACGGCACGGAACCGGATATTCCCGTTGCGCAGTTCTACGGCAAGTACTTCGATAATGACTTTATGGAGAATCGCTTCCAGAGCATGACCATGAGTCCCAAGGATGCGACGCGCGTGTAGCACCCACCGCGCCCAAAACGCAAAATGCCCGCCGGTATCACACGTACCGGCGGGCATTTTTATAAGCCGCCTTCTATCGACGCAAGCCTCTACGCCTCGCGCTCGACCTCACTCACGCATTCATTCTTGATGGTGCCAACGAGCGCCTGCAGCGCATCGACCACATGCGGGCGAATGTCCCCGCCAATGAGCACGAGCATGATGTCGTCACCTACGGCAAGCTCGCCGCTTGCCAGCCACACGCGCACATAGCCGATACCCGGCATCGCGCGCGTGGCCTCGATAGCAGCCTGCACTTTCTGAGCATCGAAGCCGAACACCATGCCGCCCACCCTGCGTCCGGGAGCTACACCATCGGTTTCGATCCCGCGGACCTCGGACTTGGGCGTCGCGCGCACCACGCCGTTATGCGTCAGATACATCCCACAGCCTGCCGCCGAAGCATCGGCCTTGGCCTCGCGCAGCCAAGCATCAACCGAAGGCATCGTTTTGCCATTCTCGAGCATCATTTCCCCTTTCACCGTCATTGAGTAGCCCATTATCTATTCCTCGACCGGCGTGAGCACCATGACGGCACGTGTGTTGCTCAGCGATAACGAACGACAGGTCACGAGCGTCACGACCTTGGTTGCCGAGGCGGCGCGGTCGCCCGCATCACTCGCCACGGCAGAGGCGCCGTCGAGCATCTCGGACAGGTAGTTCTTGAGCCCGTCGTCGCCCTCAAAATTGGGTGTGCGCGCCTTGGCATACGTGTCCTCGACAACTTTGGTCGCCAGTGGTCGCAGTTTATACGTAGCATCCCGTGTGATGTAATACACGGACTCGATGCTATCGAACGTCGCTTGGTCGGTGGTGTCCGAAATCACGTTGAACATCGACCCGTCATTCATGTGGTGGCCGTAGATCGTGGTCTGCTGGTCAACCATTCCCGGCGCGGTATCGTCACTGTCCAAGAAGATCGCACCCGATGCATTGGACGTACCGTCAAACAGCGTGTTGAGGTATTTGGAGTTGTTATTGGTCTGCACCACGGGATAGTTGATGTTGGTTCCCGGCGCGTAAATCCAACCCACAATCTCGGGGTTTGTCTGAGCAAGTGCATCGAAGTCGATAATCGGCACGCCGCTGGCGTCCTTATCGCTTATATATTGCTTCTCGATTTTCTGATACGAATCACTCGCCTGCTTATAGCCAATCTGCGCGTTGATAAAGATGGCAGCGGCGGCAACAATCAGGCCGATGCCGATGATGATGAGCAGAATGGGAATAATGGAGCGGCGCTTTTTGCGCGGCGGCTCGGTGTAATCCGACGGCGCGGCATGCGATGAAGACCGGGGCGGCTTCTTAGCGTTGCTATAAGATGAAGGTCGATATGCGGCTGGCGCGTCCTGTCGACGATGCGTCGCCGGCGTCACGGGGCGCGGCGCGCGCGGCTGCTGAGGAGAGGATGTCCGACCCTGCTGTGCCCCATGGGCAGCACCCGGCTTCGACGGATCGGGAATCTGAGAAGCCTTGAATCGTTTTCCCTGATAATCGGACATGGCTCTCCTTATACTGCGGTGAAACGGCGGAACGCCTAGGCGTCGGCCATCTCCTGCTTCATCTTCTCGATAACCTTGCGGTACTCGGGGTCGCAAGCGCCTAGAATCTGCGTGGCGTAGATGGCGGCGTTCTTGGCGCCGTTGATGGCAACGCAGGCCACGGGCACGCCCGAAGGCATCTGCACCATCGACAGCAGCGAATCCATACCGCCCAGGTCACTCGTCTTCATAGGCACGCCGATGACCGGCAGCGGCGTAAACGCAGCCACGACACCACCCAGGTGAGCGGCCTTGCCGGCGGCAGCGATAATCACTTTGATGCCGCGATCGGCAGCAGTCGAAGCCCACTCGTGGACCTTCGCCGGTGTGCGGTGTGCGCTCGCAATGACAAGCTCATAGGGCACGCCCAGCGCCTCGAGCTCGGCGGTGCAGCCTTCCATAACGCCCAGATCGGACTTGGAACCCATGATGATCCCGACAACCGGCTTTTGATCTGCCATAAACAAAGACCTCCTGTTGAGAGCGGTGACGCGGCGAATCCGCGACCCTTAACTACTGAGAGTAGTATAGCTGCTCCCGTCCCTGCGGTCTGCGGGTGCCCCGCGGCGGTCTGGTGTTTTCATCTTCACTCCGGTTGCTTCGCAAAGTCGTTCAGATGAAAACACCAGACCGCCGCGGGGCACCCTCGACCTACCGGGAATTGCTATGACGTACGTTTGCTGAATTATTAGTGTGGGCCCTGCCGTTCGAACGAACGGCAGGGCCCACACTAATTTTCTATTCAGCCCTAGTCATCGCGCAAAGCCCCTTCGGCAGCACACGGTGCAGCCAAGTCACCGCAGGCCGGGGCGGAGGGGGCGGAATTTGCCACTGAGCGACTCTGCTTGCAGCCGGAGCGAAGGGGGAAACTCGGCCCCCTCCGCCCCGGCCGGACAGGTCACACTACACCGTGTGCTGCGGCAGGTCCTGCAGGGCGATGACGTCCATGCCCATGTCGTTGGCACTGCCGTGACCCTGCTGGTCCTCGCGCACCGCCTCGATGGCGCTCACGTATGTGTTGGCCGCAGACATCGCGGTCACGCAGGTCACCCCGCGGCGCACCGCCTCGGTACGCAACAGATAGCCGTCGCCGCGCGAACCCGGACCATACGGCGTGTTGATGATTACCGCGATCTTGCCATCGGCGATGAGGTCGCCGATGTTGGGGCGCTCACCGTCGTGCGGGCCGCTGATCTTTTCCACGACCTCGCACGTCACGTTGCCTCCGCGCAGCACGCGCGCCGTACCCTCGGTGGAGCAGATATCAAAGCCCAGGTAGCGCAGGATACGGGCGACCGAAAGGATATGGCGCTTGTCTCGGTCGCACACGCTGATGAACACCTTGCCGCTGCTCGGGTCAGGCAGCTTGTAGTCGATCGCCAGCTGCGTCTTGGCGTATGCCTCGGGATAGCTCTTGGCGATACCCATGACCTCGCCCGTCGACTTCATCTCGGGCCCCAGGATAACGTCAGCACCGGGGAAACGACCCCAGGGCATAACGGCTTCCTTCATGCAGAACCAATCGAGCTGACGCTCGTCGCTCGGCAGGCCCAAGCTCGCAATGGAATCGCCCGCCATGATACGCGCCGCGCACTTGGCCAGCGGCACGCCGGTTGCCTTGGAGATGAACGGCACGGTGCGGCTCGCGCGCGGGTTTGCCTCGATCACGTAAACGGTCTCGCCCTTGATGGCGTACTGCACGTTGACCAGGCCGCGTACGCCCAGCGCCATCGCGATGCGGCGCGTGGTCTCGCGAAGCTTTGCCTGCAGGCTCTCGCTAAAGCTGAACGGCGGGATGCAGGTCGCAGAGTCGCCGGAGTGAATACCGGCCTCCTCGATATGCTCCAGAATGCCACCGATGTAGACCTCTTCGCCATCGCACAGGGCGTCGACATCGGACTCGATCGCACCCTCCAGGAAGCGATCCAGATACACCGGGTAGTCGGGGCTAATGCGTGCAGCCTCGGCCATGTAATCGCGCAGATGCTCGGCATCGTAGGCGATCATCATGCCGCGGCCGCCCAGCACGTAGCTCGGACGCACCAGCAGCGGGTAGCCAATATGCGCGGCCACGGCCTCGGCCTCCTCAAACGAGGTCGCCTGGCCCGCGGGCGGATACATAATGCCCAGTTTGTCGAGCAGGGCGGCAAAGCGCTCGCGGTCCTCGGCAAAGTCGATGGCATCGGGCTTGGTGCCCATGATGTTGACGCCACTCTCCTCGAGCATGCGCGCCAGCTTAAGCGGGGTCTGGCCGCCGAGCGTCACCACGACGCCGTCGGGTCGCTCAACGTCGATGACGTCCATGACATCCTCGTAGGTGAGCGGCTCAAAGTAAAGGCGGTCGGACGTGTCGTAGTCGGTCGAAACGGTCTCGGGATTGCAGTTGACCATGATGGTCTCAAAGCCGCGGGCCGCCAGCGCATAGCTCGCATGCACACAGCAGTAGTCGAACTCGATACCCTGGCCGATACGGTTGGGGCCGGCGCCCAGGATCATCGCCTTGGGCTTGTCCGCCGGCGTGGTCTCGTCGGGAGCCACGCACTTCTTGGCATCCGGGCTCGTGCGGTAGATGTTCTCGTACGTCTTGTAGTGGTACTCCGTGGCGCTCGAGAACTCCGCAGCGCAGGTATCGACCGTCTTCATGCTGGGAACCACGCCCAGGCCCTTGCGGTAGGCGCGCACAAAGCGCTCGTCCGAGCCGGTCAGCGCGGCGATCTCGGCATCGCTCGTGCCGTACTGCTTGAGCAGGCGCATCGCGTCGGCGTCGATATCCTCCACACGCAGGCCGCGGATGCTCTCCTGGACCTGCACCATGTCGTTGATACGGTTGAGGTACCACGGATCGATACCGCAGATGGCATGGATGCGGGCGATGTCCCAGCCGCGACGCAGGGCCTCGACCACAAAGAAGATGCGGTGCTCGGTCGGGGTTGCCACGGCCTGAGCGAGCTCGTCGTCGCCCAGCTTGTCGGCACCCTCCTTGCCACCGGCGCAAATGCCCTGGTGACCGTCCTCCAGCGAGCGCATAGCCTTGCCAAAGGCCTCCTCAAAGGTGCGGCCGATCGCCATGATCTCGCCCACGGCCTTCATGCGCGTGGTGAGCGTGGGGTCGGTACCCTTGAACTTCTCGAAGGCAAAGCGCGGCACCTTGACGACGCAGTAGTCGATTGTGGGCTCAAAGCAGGCGGGCGTAGCCTTGGTGATGTCGTTGACGATCTCGTCGAGCGTGTAGCCCACAGCCAGGCGTGCGGCGGCCTTGGCGATGGGGAAACCCGTGGCCTTGGAAGCGAGGGCGGACGAGCGGCTCACGCGCGGGTTCATCTCGATGACGATTAGGCGGCCGGTGTTGGGGTTCACGGCAAACTGCACGTTGGAGCCGCCGGTCTCGACGCCAATCTTCTCCAGAATGGCAAGCGACGCGACACGCATGCGCTGATACTCAAGGTCGGAGAGCGTCTGCGCCGGCGCCACGGTGATGGAGTCGCCGGTATGCACGCCCATGGGGTCGAGATTCTCGATGGAGCACACGATGATGCCGTTGCCGGCGTGATCACGCATGACCTCCATCTCATACTCTTTCCAGCCCTCGATGGACTCCTCGACCAGCACCTCGTGGGCGGGCGAGAGTTCCAGGCCCTGGCTCACGATGGAGACGAGCTCCTCGTGGGTGTGAGCGATGCCGCCACCGGCGCCGCCGAGGGTAAAGCTCGGGCGCAGTACGCAGGGATAGCCCACGCGCTCGGCGATGGCCTCGGCGTCGACCACGCTGTAGGCGTAGCCCGAGCGCGCGACCTCCAGGCCAATCTCGGCCATGGCCTCGTTAAAGAGCTTGCGGTCCTCTCCGCGCTCAATGGCGGCCAGGTCGCAGCCGATCATCTCGACGCCGTACTTGTCGAGCGTACCGTCTTTCGCCAGCTCGACGGCGGCGTTCAGACCGGTCTGGCCGCCCAGCGTGGGCAGCAGCGCGTCCGGGCGCTCTTTCTTGATTACGCGCTCGATAAACTCGGCGGTGATAGGCTCAACATAGGTGCGGTCGGCCAAGCCCGGGTCGGTCATGATGGTCGCCGGGTTGGAATTGACCAGGATGACCTCAAAGCCATCCTCCTTGAGCACCTTGCAGGCCTGGGCGCCGGAGTAGTCGAACTCGCAGGCCTGGCCAATAACGATGGGGCCCGAACCAATAACGAGGATACGCTTGATGTCAGTACGTTTCGGCATGTTAGTTCTCCTCGGTCTCGGTCGCGGCGGTCTCGGCAAAGTTCCAGCCAGCCAGGCGGTCCTTCGCGGTGTCGATGTCCAGGTAGTTCTCCTCGCCGTCCATGAGTCGCGTAAAGGCGGTAAAGAGATAGTGGGCATCGGTGGGGCCAGGCGAGGCCTCGGGGTGATACTGGACCGAGAAGCACGGGGCGTCGAGCAGCTGGATGCCCTCGGCGGTGCCGTCGTTGAGGTTCACATGTGTTAGGCGAATGCGGCCAAAGCGCTCGTTCATCACGACCGGCGCGATTCCGCGGCGCACCCAGACGCGCAGATCTCCATCGGCCGCATGCTCGGTCTCGCCGCCGGAAAGCTCGGGGACAAGCTTGCCCAAGCTGGGGAACAGCAGGCCAAAGCCATGGTTTTGCGCGGTGATCTCCACACGGCGGCTTACCAGGTTCATAACCGGCTGGTTGCCACCGCGGTGACCGAACTTAAGCTTTTCCATCTGGGCGCCGCAGGCCAGGCTGATCATCTGGTGACCAAGACAAATACCAAAGACCGGCACCTTGCCGATCAGCTGCTGCACCTGCTCGTAGGTCTCCACCACGGCGTCGGGGTCGCCGGGGCCATTGGACAAAAAGACGCCGTCGGGATTCATGTCGAGCACCTCACTCGCGGGCGTGTCCCACGGCACGACGGTAAGGTCGCAGCCGGCGCGGACCAGCCCCTCCAGAATGCCGCGCTTCACACCGCAGTCGTAGGCGACCACTTTGTGACGGGCAGGAGCGGCAGCCGAAAGCGCAAAGTCATGCGTGGCAGGCAGGTCGGCAGCCACAAACTCATGAGGCGCGGGGCAACTTACGGTCTTGACCAGGTTCTCGCCTACCAGCGTGGGCGCTGCGGCCAGACGCTCGGCAAGCTCGTCGACGTCGAAGATCTCGGTCGAGATAATGCCCATCTTGGAACCATTGTCGCGCAGGTGGCGCACCAGGGCGCGGGTGTCGACGCCCTCGATAGCGACGATGCCGTGGGCGCGCAGATACTCCGGCACGCTGACGGCCGAGCGCCAGTTAGAAGGCGTGGTGCACATGTCGCGAACGATCATGCCGCGCATAGCCGGAGCGCTCGCAGGGCGCACGGCGTCGCCGGGGAAGGCCGACTGGACGTCGGTCTCGTCGATACCGTAGTTGCCGATCTGCGGATAGGTCATGGTTACGATTTGGCCGGCATAACTCGGGTCGGTCATGACCTCAAAGTAGCCCTCGAGTGAGGTGTTGAAGCAGACTTCGCCGGTCGCGGTGCCCTCGGCGCCGCATGCACGTCCATAAAAAATGGTCCCATCCTCAAGATACAGGATGCAGGGACCGCAGGTGCCCTTGCTGGTTTTGGCCAGCATACGCTGGCAAAGCTCGCTGGGCGCGAAGGTGCGGGCGGCAGCGCCCGCGGTATGGTTGTTCGCCATAATTCTCCTTCCCGGTCTCACAGGACCGGCTTAAAGGTGTGTAGTTAGGCCTCGCGGTATTGTAACCGCAAGCATGCCTCATGGCGTTAATTTCATCGAAATGTTTACGAAATGATAATTATGACTTTCTATGCATAATGATTTCTCTGGGACGGGGATTAAAAAATCATCCCGCGGGGCTTGTGGCTCACGCGGGATGATGGCGTCTTACTTTTTCTTGTCCTGTTCCAGCAGTTCGGACGGTGTGCGATCGGGCTTGCCACCGCGGAAAATCTCGCGGCCATGCAGACGATGCTCCAGGTCACGTTCGGCCTTTTCCTCGTCAATCTTGGTCTGGCTAACCACCGGGTCCTCAATCAACGACGACACCGAGTTCACCTGCTTCTGAATGCGTTCGGCGATGGTGTCATCCATACTCACGATGCGCATCTTCCAGTCGATACTCGTGGCGTTGGATGAGCTCTTGGTCCACACGAACGTCAAAATGGCGCTCTGGTGGCCCCGCGCGGGGAACATGCCAAAGAAGGAATCGTGCTGAATGTTGCTATCCTCGTCGATATAGGCGTGAACGTTATACACCACGCGGTCGATCTTATCGTTGAGCAGCGCGTTGGTCGCAAGCGCCGCGGCCTGGATCTGCCCGTTGGACAGCAGCTCGAGCTCGTTGGCAGACGATGTGTCCAACACCGTCACCTCGACCGTGCCCGTGCGTTCATCGGCTTCATCGACGGTAAAGTCGAGCGGAAACTGCGTAAAGCCGTTGCCCCACTCAAGGCCGCCCTTCAGCGCCGTCGAAACGGTATCGACCGAAACGCTCTCGGACAGGTTGGCGGTATTCAGGCGACGCATCACGCCGTAGCCAATCTGCATGCCCACGATCAGCACCAAGATGCCGATAACCACGGCCATGGCAGTCTTCGTAATGGTATGGCTCACCTGCGAACCCGAAGGATCGTCCTCGGACAGCGGGTCGATATGTTTTGCCTGGCTCGCGCGGTCCTCGCTGCGCAGCTGCGCTAGCGCCGCTTTGTCACCGCGCTTGGCCGCAGCCTCCTTCTCACGCATGCGCTCGGTACGCTTTTTGGCGAGCGTGGGATCCAAGACGCCGGATGCGTCGATTTCGGAGAATAACTCCGTCACTTCTTCCGGAGTCAAAGGGTTCTTGTCAGCCATAAACTTCCTGTCATATCAATCAGTCGAGCTCGTGCGCACGCGCACCTTCGAACTGCATTCGATAGTAACGGGCATAGGTGCCGCCACGGGCGAGAAGCTCCTCGTGCGTGCCACGCTCCACAACGCGACCATGCTCAACGGTCGCAATCTCATCGGCATGCTTAATGGTCGAAAGACGGTGGGCGATGATAATCGTGGTGCGGCCGCGTGCCAGCTCTTCGAGTGACTCCTGCACCGCCTCCTCGCTCTCGTTATCCAAAGCACTCGTCGCCTCGTCCAAAATCAGGATCTTGGGGTTCTTGAGAAACACGCGCGCGATGGCAACGCGCTGCTTCTGTCCGCCCGAAAGACGGCTGCCGCGCTCGCCCACCACGGTGTCGTAGCCCTGCGGAAGCGACTCGATAAAGGCATCGATGTTGGCGCGACGGGCGGCCTCGGCGATCTCTTCTGCCGTAGCGCCCGGCTTGCCGTAGGCGATGTTCTCGCCAATCGTGCCGTCAAACAGATAGACATCCTGCTGCACCAGGCCGATGGCGCGGCGCAGGCTCTGCTGCGTCACATCGCGCACGTCCTGACCGTCGATGCTAATGGATCCGGTAGCCACGTCATAAAAGCGCGGCAGCAGCGAACAGGTCGTGGACTTGCCGCCGCCCGAAGGGCCAACCAAAGCGATGGTCTGCCCGGGCTTGATGGACAGGTCCATATGGTCGATAACGGGACGCTCGTCGGCATAGCCCTCGCCCAGCTCGACATCCTCGTAGTTAAAGCACACGTCGTGATACTCCACGGCGCCAGCAGTCACCTGCAGATCCGTAGCGCCCGGCTTGTCCTGGATATCCGGCGCGGTCGAGAGCACCTCGTCCATACGTTTAAAGCCGGCGATAGCCTTCTGATACGTTTCGGCCGAATTGACGAGCGTCTCAAGCGGCGTGCAGAACAGCGAAATATAGAGTGCAAAGGTCGCCATATCGACCGCCTGCAGCTGTCCCTTGGCGACCAGCCAGCCGCCCAGCAGCACCACGATCACATAGAGCACACCCGAGAGCAGGCCATACGTCGCGGTATAGACGCCCATGGCGTGATACATGTTCTCCTTGGACAAAAGGTAGCGGTCGTTAGAGGCACGGAACTTGAAGCGTTCGGTCTCCTCATTGGCAAAGCTCTTGACCACGCGCATGCCCGCAAGCGAATCCTGCAGCTGCGCATTGATGCCGCTGATCTTCTTGCGGTTGTCGCTAAAGACCTCGCGCATGCGCATGTTCTGCCAAAACATGATGACCGCAAACGCCGCCGTCACCACAGCCATGGCAAGCGCCAGGACCGGGGCGATGGTAAAGAGGATCACAAACGAGCCGATGATCTCGATGCCGCAGATGATGATCCACTCGGGCACGTGATGCGCCGCCTCGCAGATATCGAACAGGTCGTTGACCACGCGGCTCATCATGTCGCCCGAGCTGTTGCGGTCGAAGTACGCAAAGCTAAAGCGCTCATACTGGTCGAACAGGTCCTCGCGCATTTTGGACTCCATGCGCGCGCCCATCACGTGACCCCAATAGCTCACAAAGTAGCGGCAGGCGCAGCGGACGGCATACATCAGCACCAAGCCCACCGCGATCATGCCGAGCGCCTGCATAATGGCAGCCTGACCCTGAGTAAATAGCCCACCGGTCAAATTGCGCAGGATAATGGGGAACGCCAGGTCAATGGCGGCAAGCACCAGAGCGCAAACAGTATCAGCAACAAAAAGCCCCATCTGGGGCTCGTAGTAAGAAAGAAACCTCTTCAGCATAATCACCTTACGCGGTTTTACCAAACCGTGTTTCGTCTCGACGCTGCAAGTGCTCCATTTGGACAATCTGGCCTTCAATCGTCGGTCGCGTATATCCATACGCTTCCCTCCTCTTTTAGGCCACCTTGTCTCAAATGGAGCACTTTCGCTGACTTACACAAACCTGCGGGATCATCCCCGCTCGTTAAAGATCGGCCCCACCCAGGCGATGCGCGATGCTATCGCAGGCCAAGGCGCCTACGACGGTCTTGGCGTCTTCGATCTTGCCGTCGAGCACGGCGTCGATCAGCTCGTGCAGCGGCACCAGGTCCACGTTGACAAACTCGTCATCATCGGGGTTGGGCGCATCAAACTCGAGCTTGGTAGCCAAGTAGATGTGGATGATCTCATCGCAAAAACCGCAGGACGTGACAATCGACGTCAAAAAGCGAATACGACCAGCCCTAAAGCCCGTCTCCTCATGCAGTTCGCGCTTGGCGCAATCGAGCGGGTCCTCGCCCGGGTCGAGCTTGCCGGCGGGAATCTCGACCGTCACGCGGTCAATGGCGGTGCGGTACTGACGCACCAGTACGATCTTGCCGCTCTCGGTCAGTGCCACAACGGCCGCCGCACCCGGATGGCGAACGATATCGCGGGCGCTGCGGTGACCGTTGGGCAGCTCAACCTCAAGACGGTGGACGTCGAGGATCTTGCCCTTCCAGGCGCACTCTTCCGAAAGAATCTTCTCGTGCAGCTCGGCATCGTGCGGGTCGTCATCGCCCAGCACCAGCGCCGGCTCGTCAGCGACCTCGCCACCAGGCTCGCCCTCGGCGTGCCCATACATGCGGCCGTCCTCTTCGACAATCTGCGCGTCCACGAGCTCTTCGTTCTTCTCGTCCATCCGTCTCATTCCTCTCGGATTTTAGGCATCCCAGGCGTCGCGGCCGCGCAGCGCGCGCAGGCCGATGTCGTGACGCAGGGTCTTGCCCTCAAAATCAATCTTCTCGCAGGCCTCGTAGGCAAGGTTGCGAGCGCTCTCGAACGTGTCGCCCAGAGCGGTCACGGCAAGCACACGACCGCCGTTGGTCACGAGCTGACCGTCCACCACGGCGGTGCCCGCGTGGTACACGGTCACGTTCTCCATGGCCTCGGCATCGGCAATACCGGTGATGACCTTGCCCTTCTCGTAGCTGCCGGGGTAGCCCGCGCTCGTCAGAACAACAGCCACGGCCCACTCGTCACGCCAGTCGAGCTCAATCTGATCAAGCTCGCAGTTGGCGCAGGCGAGCATAACCTCGACCAGGTCGTTCTTGAGGCGCGGCAGCACAACCTGCGTCTCGGGGTCGCCAAAGCGGGCGTTGAACTCCAGCACCTTGGGGCCGGCGGGGGTGAGCATAAAGCCGCCATACAGGCAGCCGCGGTAGTCGATGCCCTCGGCAGCGAGCTCGGCCACGGTCTGCTCCATGACTTTCACCATGGTGGCGTGCTCCTCGTCGGTCACGATGGGTACTGGGCTGTAAACGCCCATGCCACCGGTGTTGGGACCCTTGTCGCCCTCGAGCGCACGCTTGTGGTCCTGCGAAGTGGCCATGGGGCGCACGGTCTTGCCGTCGGCAAAGGCCAGCAGCGAGCACTCGGGGCCGGTCAGCATCTCCTCGATGACCACGGTATTGCCGGCATCGCCAAAGGTGCCGCCAAAACACTCGCGCACGGCCTCCTCGGCCTGCTCGAGCTCAGTCGCCACGATAACGCCCTTGCCTGCGGCCAGGCCGTCAGCCTTGACGACCAGCGGAGCGCCCTGCTCACGCACATAGGCAAGAGCCGAAGCCTCGTCGGTAAACGAGCCGTAGGCTGCCGTCGGGATACCGGCGCGCTCCATGAGCTGCTTGGAGAACAGCTTGGAGCCCTCCATCTGGGCGCCCTCGGCACCCGGGCCAAAGCAGGGAATACCCGCCGCGCGCACGGCGTCGGCCACGCCCGCCACGAGCGGAGCCTCGGGGCCAATTACCACGAGTCCGCATCCGTGGCTCTGCGCAAACGCCGCCACGGCCGCAGGATCGCAGTCGTCGAGAACAACGTTCTCGCCGCAGCTCGCGGTGCCGCCGTTACCCGGCGCAATGTAGAGCTTGCCGGCGCGCGGTGATGCTGCGAGCTTAGCTGCCAAAGCATGCTCACGGCCGCCGCTGCCCAACAACAGGATGTCGATGGTTTGAGTGTCCGCCTTCAAGGGTGCCTCCTCTATGGATGAACGGCTCGCTCCGCGCGAGCCCTTTGCAAGCAAATATACCCCTCGGCCGCCCGTCCGGGCTGCAAAGGGGTATATCGCAATAACCAAATAGTCCCGATTACTTCCAGAATCGGTTGATGATCTGCTCGCGACCGGCGCCAACGCCAATGAACGTCACGCGGGTGTGTGCCAGATCCTCGATAAACGCCACGTAGTCCTGAGCCTCTTGCGGCAGCTCGTCAAAGCTGCGGCAACCGGTGATATCGCACTTCCAGCCGGGGAGCTCCTCGTAGATGGGCTTGGCATGCTCAAAGCGCACCTGATGCTCGGGCACGCTCGTGTAGCGCTCGCCATCGACGTCGTAGGCCACGCACACCTTAATGGTGTCGAAAGCCGAAAGCACGTCGAGCTTGGTCATGGCGATATCGGTGAGGCCGTTGACGCGCGAGGCGTAGTTGGCGATGGGGCCGTCGAACCAGCCGCAGCGACGACGGCGACCGGTGGTCACGCCGTACTCGTAGCCCTCCTCGGTCAGCGTGTGACCGGCCTCGGACTCATAGGAAAGCTCGGTGGGCATGGGGCCCGAACCGACGCGGGTGATATAGGCCTTCATGACGCCCAGCACGCGGTCGACGTTCTTCATACCGACGCCGGAGCCGGTGATGGCGCCGCCGGCGGTGCAGTTGGAAGACGTCACGTACGGATAGGTACCGTGGTCGATGTCGAGCAGCGTCGCCTGGGCGCCCTCAAACAGCAGGTCCTTGCCCTCATCGATCATGTTGTTGAGCAGCAGGCTCGTCTCGGTGATGTAGGGACGCAGGCGCTCGGCCATCGGCAGGTACTCGTCGCAAATCTGGTCCACGGTGTAGGTGGGCAGGTTGTAGATGAGCTCGAGCTCGGGGTTCACGCGGGCGAGAGCGGTCTCCAGCTTGTCGCGGAACAGTGCCTCGTCCAGCATGTCCTGCATGCGCAGGCCAATGCGGGCCATCTTGTCCTGATAGCACGGACCGATGCCGCGCTTGGTGGTACCGATGTTCTTCTTGCCGAGCTTCTGCTCAAAGGCGCCATCCAGATCGATGTGGTACGGCATGATGACATGCGCGTTGCCGCTAATCTTGAGGTTCTTGGTGGTGATACCGTCGGCCTCGAACATGTCGATCTCCTCAAGGACAACCTTGGGGTTGACGACGCAGCCGTTACCGATCACCGACACGTGGTCGGAATACATGATGCCGGAGGGCACCTGGTGCAGGCCGTACTTCTTGCCGTTGACGACGATGGTGTGGCCGGCGTTGTTGCCTCCCGAGTAGCGCACGACGGCATCGAAGTCGCCGGCGACCAGGTCGCAAATCTTACCCTTGCCCTCATCGCCCCACTGGGCACCGACCAAAACGGTTGACGGCATGTTTACTCCTTACATTCATGGACTGTCTACGCGCCACGCCGGCACGCAGAAGCACATAACATTCCCAGTATACCCGTGCAACGGGCGCCTGTCCTACTCCTCGGCATGTGCCCCATCAAGCTCATAGAACTTGGTGGATGCCGGCAGGAACATCAGGTCGACGTCGCCGATCGGGCCCGAACGGTTCTTGGCCACGACGATACGCGTAACGCCCTCGTCGGGTCGATCGTCGCGCGAGGCCTCGGCCTCGTCGGCGGAGCGGTCCAAGAACATAACGATATCGGCGTCCTGCTCGATGGAGCCCGATTCACGAAGGTCGGAAAGCTGCGGGCGCTTGCCGGTACGGGATTCGACCTGACGCGAAAGCTGCGACAGCGCGATGAGCGGGATCTTGAGCTCCTTAGCCATGATCTTCAGACCACGCGACATCTCCGAAACCTCGACGGTACGGCTCTCGGAGCGGCGTCCCGGCGGAGGACTCACCAGCTGCAGGTAGTCCAGGATGATGATTGCCTTCTCCTTGTTATGGAGCATACGGCGGCTCTTGGCGCGAATCTCGGTCACTGTGGTGCCGGGCGTATCGTCAATCAGAATATCGAGCTTGGACAAGGTCTGCGTGGCCTCGTTGATATTGGCCCACTGCTCGGGGCTAATGCGGCCCATGCGGAAGTCACTGATCGAGATCATGGCGTAGGCGCAAATCAGACGCTGGGCAATTTCCTTGCCCGACATCTCCAGCGAGAAGAAGCCGACGGTATAACCAGCAGCGGCGGCGTTGAGCGCCAGGTTCAGAGCGAACGACGTCTTACCTACAGCAGGACGGGCGCCGATGATGATGAGCTGACCCTCGCGGAAGCCCATGAGCATGCGGTCGAGCGACGGGAAGCCCGTGGGCACGCCCGCAGCCTGGCCACCGGCCTGGCACACTTCCTCGGCCTCATTATAGGCCTCGACCATAAACTCGGTCAGCGTCTTGTAGCTCGACTTGACCTCGCGCGCCGTAACCTTGAGCAGCTTGCTCTCGGCTAGCTCCACGACCTCTTTGGTGTCGGTGGGGGCGTTATATGCCAGCGCGTTGATCTCGTTGGTGGCGCCGATCAGCTCACGCAGCATCGAATCGCGGCGAACGATGGCGGCATGGTGCTGCCAGTTGACGAGCGACAGGGTCTGACCCATCAGCTCCAAAATGTACGCCTCGCCGCCCACGGCATCGAGCTTGTTGATGCTTCGCAGGTAATCGATTAGCGAGATGGAGTCGATGGGGATGCGGCTGTTGTACATATCGACCATCGCGGTATAGATGGTCTTATGAATGGGCCGGTAGAAGTCATCGGGCTGCAGCTCGACCTGGGCTTCTTCGACCACCTCGGGCGATAGCAGCATAGCGGCCAGTACATTGGCCTCTGCATCTTGGTTTTGGGGAAGACCCAACTTTGAGCCGCGGTCCTCGACCGTCAGCCCGGTCTCCCTATCGTCATATGCCATGAGCATCCTCATTCATATCGCTTGCGAGCATCCATAGTATCAGCCACGGTCCCAAAACGCGCCGCGTGCGGCCAATCATCACCGAACCAAACGGATGAACGGTCCTGTATATAGGACTTCGACGCAACGTTCACCATGACACTCACTCAGCGCAAAAAACAAAAGGGCGCCCTGGTCTCCCAGAGCGCCCTTCTTAGAACAAGATTGTTGCGTTGCAGCAAATGCTACTCGGCAGCAGCCTCAGTCTCGACCTCGGCGGTCTCGGCCTCGGCGACCTCAGCGGCCTCCTCGACCTCAGCCTCAGCAGTGAGCTCCTCGGCGGTAACGCCGACGAGAACGACAACCTCGGCCTTGATCTCGCGGTACAGCGAGATGGCAACGGTGTGGGCACCGGCAACCTTGATGGGCTTACCGAGCTCGACGCGCTTGCGGTCGATGTCCATACCGAGCTGAGCCTTGATGGCGTCAGCGATCATAGCGGCGGTAACGGAGCCAAAGAGGATGCCCTCGTCGCCGACCTTGACGTCAACGGTGACCGTCTTGCCCTCGAAGGCAGCCTTGGTCTCGTTGGCGGTAGCCAGACGGACGGCCTCGCGCTTGGCGATGTTGTTGCGACGCTCGTCAAGCTGCTTGAGGTTGCCCTTGGTGGCGGCAACAGCGAGCTTCTTGGGGAACAGGAAGTTCTCAGCGTAACCCTGAGCGACCTCTACGACGTCACCCTCGCCGCCCTTGCCCTTGATCTCATCGAGAAGAATAACCTTCATGATGCGTCTCCCTTCTTAGCCGCGGTCGCGGTTGCCACGAGAGGAAACCACGGGGACGGTGTACGGCAGGAGAGCCATCTCGCGGGCGCGCTTGATGGCGTTGGCGATGTCATGCTGATGCTGCGTGCAAGCGCCAGTGACGCGACGGGGCTTGATCTTGCCACGATCGGTCATGTACTTACGGAGAAGCTGAGTGTCCTTATAGTCGATGAACTCAGTGTTCTCCTTGCAGAACTGGCAGTACTTACGACGCGGCTGACGTGCAGAAAAATCATTAGCCATGTCAAAATACCTTTCATTTGGCAACTTCGGCGAACCGAAGCCGCCTCTCACTCAAAAATAGGTGAACAACCCCTAGAACGGGATGTCCTCATCGTAGACGTCGACCGCGGGCGGCGTGGCCACCGGTGCGGCAGGACGTGCTGCGGGCGCGGGAGCTGCGGGGGCGTAACCGCCCTGATCGTAGCCACCCTGGCCACCACGGGAGCTCATAAACTCGATCTCATCGACGATGACCTCAAGCTTGCTCCGGCGCTGACCGTCGCGCTCCCAAGAGCTGTAGCGCAGCTTGCCCTCGATCGCGACCTTGTTTCCCTTTGCCAGGAAACGGCTCACGGCCTCGGCGCGGGTGCCGAACATAGTGCAGTCGACAAAGTTGGGATAGTCCTCCCACTCGCCAGTCTGCGCGTTGCGGCGACGATCGTTCACGGCGACGCCAAAGGACAGAACCTGGGTTCCGCCGGCGGTGGCGCGCAGCTCGGGATCGCGGGTGAGGTTACCGGTGATGTTCACTCGATTGATGCTCATAACTCACTACTTCCTCTTGGGGCACAAGCCCAGTCCAAAACGACAGTCTTACTCCTGGTCGTCGCGACGGACGATCATGTGGCGGACCACAGCGTCGGTGATACGCAGGACGCGATCAAGCTCGGCGATCTGGGTAGGATCTGCGTGGAAGTTGATGAGGGTGTAGTCACCATCGGTGAGGTCGTTGATCTCGTAGGCGAGCTTGCGCTTGCCCCACTCGTCAACGGAGTCGACCTTGCCAGCGCCCTCAGCGATCGTGGTATCGATACGCTTCATAACAGCGAGACGAGTCTCGGGGTCGAGCGACGGGTCAACAAAGAACAGCAGTTCATAAGCCTTCATATTGTCACCTCCTCTGGGCAAATGTGGCTTCAGGTCGTGAAGGTGCGCCTGAAGCAGGAAAAGACTTGGTAATAATATCTTTCAACCTCCTAGGCTGCAAGAATTTGCAGCTACAACCTCATGACCTCCACATATGCCCATACTCGCACGACGTTTCATGCGCATTCCAACCAAATGCTGACCAAAAGCTTGACGGATTTGTGGACAAGATACGGTGCCGTGGGGACAAGCTGAGCCAAGCCACAGGTCAACGGGCACAAGGCTGTGGTCGCAAAATGCATACCAGTGGCCCACAGCACCACCCAAAGATTTTTAAATTCATTGCCAAATCGCTTATAAATACCCCTTTTGAACAATTGAGTTGATCAACTACGCTGGTCGGAAGCCGTTTTTTGGCATCTCAAACCCCGCTGCAACGCCAAACGCGGCCAAGCGTTTTAAAAAATGCCAACTTTTCTGTTTGCACTTTGCGATTCCTCGTGTATACTGACTTTCGCATTTAACGGAGAGTTGTCCGAGTGGCCGAAGGAGCACGATTGGAAATCGTGTAGGCGTCAAAAGCGTCTCCAGGGTTCAAATCCCTGACTCTCCGCCAGTTAATTCCAAAGCAGGCCTTCGAGCCTGCTTTGTTTTTACCCCACGCGGAGGGGTGGCAGAGTGGTTGAATGCGGCGGTCTCGAAAACCGTTTGGCCTGTATAAGGTCACGAGGGTTCGAATCCCTCCTCCTCCGCCATTTTGGTTGAGAAAGCTCCCGAGAATGGGAGCTTTTTTGTTTTGAGTCCCCAACAAGCAAACACGGCGGAGGAGGAGGGATTCGAACCCGCCAGGGCCCGGAGCGTAAAGAAAACGCGCCCGTGGCGCGTTTTTAGCGCAGCGCGGTCGGCGCAAGCCGACCGGATAAATTTTGAGCGGAGCTCAAAATTTGGACATCCCTCCTATTCGACCACGCCCCCATCGCGTTCAGCATCAACCCGGATCCCCAAACATGGAACCTATGACCGTACCCAGTCCCGACCGTTTGCCGAGCAATAGGGTCGCAATCGGCGCCGAACATGTACTATGTACGGGCATTGTCTAAACCCGTAACTCAAAGGACCCCATCTTGCCCGTCGTCGCCGCCATAACCATTACCTCACATGCCTCGGATGCCATGGTCGCTATTCCGTTTTGGCTCGAGATGTTCGCCGTTGTCGCGGCATCGATCTCGGGTGTGCTGGTTGCGCGCGAACACAAGCTCGACCTGGTGGGCGCGGTCGCGCTCGCGGTGGTCTGCGGTCTGGGGGGCGGTCTCTTGCGCGACATGACGCTGCAGGTGGGCAACGTCTACATCCTCAACCAGCCGATGGCGCTGCCGCTTTCCATTGCCACGGCAGCCATCATCTATATTTTCCCGGCAATCGTCGACAAGCCCGAAAAACTCATTCCCCTGCTCGACATCATCTCGGTCGGCATCTACGCCGCCACTGGAGCAGACAAGGCGCTGGTCTACGGCTTTGCGCCGGCGGTGTGCATCATGATGGGCTTTTTCACCGCGGTGGGCGGCGGCATGTTGCGCGACGGCTTCATGGGCGTGGTTCCGGGCATTTTCCAACGTACTAACTTTTATGCCATCGCCGCCATCGCCGGATCGACAAGCTATGTGTGTCTCGTTATGAGCGGCATCATAAGCAATGTCGCCGCGCTGGTCGTATGCGTTGTCGTGACCATGGGTCTGCGCTGGCTCTCGCTGCGCTTTGACATCAAAAGCCCCACCGAAGAAGATATCGCGCGCTTCTTGCACCGAAAAAAGTAGACAGCACGGCACGACCCTTCGAAATGCAACCGAGAGGTTCTTTTAGAGCGCCCACGCGTTGGGTACCCTGTTAGATATATGCCGAGTATCTAACGAAGGATTCACTATGCCCTGCAATCAATTCCCGTTGACCCAGCGCCGTAAAGCATGGGGCCGCATCACCATCCTATTCGCGCTCATCGCGCTGGCGATCACCGTGCTTCCCACGGCGTCGTTCGCCGGCACGGACACCGCAGGCAATGTCCTTGCGACCGACAATGACGCCAATCCGTCCGGCGTCGAGGGTGACCTGTACTGGGCCGGTCAGGCCCTCAACTTGGATGATGCGTCCATCAACCACGATATCATCGCTGCGGGCGATACCCTCTCAATTCGCGACTGCACGGTGGGCGGCGCCGTCCGTCTGGCGGCGCGCACCATCGACGTTGCCAAGACAACGGTTGATGGCAGCGTCACGGTCGTCGGTCAGCATGTCGTGCTTAATTCCGACAGCACCGCCAACTGTTTCTATGCGATAGGCGAGACGGTTGCCCTGCGCGGCTCCACCAAGTCGGCAGCGCTTGCGGGCGATACGGTGACCATCGATGGCACCGTCGAGGGCGATGTCGAGGTTTGGGCCGACAAGCTCATCCTGGGCAAGAACGCCCACATCACCGGCACCGTGAACGCGCACGTCTCCGAGGACCCCGAGCGCGCCGCGGGAGCCGAGGTCGGCGCGCTCAAGATCGACCGCACCGAGAACGAGGATACTTCCACCGTTAACGATGTCATCGGCGGTATCGTCGCCGCGGCACTCTCGACCTGCTTTGTCGCTCTGCTGCTCGAGCTCATCTTTCCGCGCGCGACCGCCAGCGCCGCCGGCATGCTCCACCAGCGCTCCATGCCCCTGTGGGTGAGCGGTCTTCTGGGCACGATTGCTATCGTCCCCGCCGTCCTACTGCTGATTATCTCTATCGCTGGTCTGTCGCTTGCCGGAGCCCTCTTGTGCGGCGTTATCGGCATCGCGTTGGTGTCGAGTGCCTTTGCGGGGTGCGCGATTGCCCGCATGGTCGGACACAGCCAGAACCGCTACGCCATGGCAGCCGTTGGTGGCGTAATCGCAGGCGCCCTCACGGGGCTTCCCCTCGTAGGCGATTTCATCAGCGGCGTGGCCTTTGTCTTTATGCTCGGCTACGTTATCCAGATCATCTGGCGCAACGCCCGCCTCAAGCCGCAGCAGTCGGCTAACACGCCGGGACTCCCCACCGCTTAGCCACCAACCACCACAAAGGGGACAGGTTACTTTGCACCAACAAACGAAGCGGGGCACCCGATCGCATCGACCGGGTGCCCCGCTTTTCTTGGAGGGTTCTCTAGTAACTTTTTCAAAACCAATGATCATCAGGTCGGTAAACCTGCTCGTCACTCGCTACGGAGGCAGTACGCCATTGAGCAGGGGGGGGACAATTATTTTTCACGGCGACCTCCTCCCCGCTTGATGACGAGCGCGACAACAATAGCCGCCACTCCGACGGCAGCCAAAACCGCCACCAGCACCAACGTTCTATCTCCCGTCGAGGGCATAAAGCCTCGACTTGCTTCTTTGCTCGGGGTGTTAAGCACCGACAGCTCAATCGAACCCGTCCCAGCATCGGCGATATCAACCCGCAGTGGGCTTTCGACCGACACGGTCACTTTAGGCTTCGCGGCTGCCACCTGTTTAACATCCAATCCCTCGGATGTAACCGTTACCGTTCGTTTGCCCTCAAAGGCGGCGTATCCCTTGGGAGCCGCGACCTCCTCGACGGTGTAGACGCCCGCGTCCACGCCGCTCAATTCCACATGGCCGTCCGCGCCCGTGGTGACGCACGAGTCGGCATCCGTCGACCACGTGCCGTCGGCCGACAGCGCACGGCCGCGGTCATCGATGATGCGCAGCTTGGCGCCCGCGAGCGGTTTATCGTCCGAGCTTGAGCGCTTGACCAGACTGAGTCCCCAGGTGTAGGCGCACGCGTCATCGCTCGGCGTGCGGGTGAATCCGGCGTCGCCGGACTGATCGGCGAGGGGAGAGCGCGGGTAACGCAGGTAGACCTCGTTGGGGTTGCCCTTGGTAGCGCCTTGATTGCAGTTGGCCCCCAACGGCGCATTGTAGACAGCGACCACGCGGGCGCCCGCGGTGAAGGCGTCAACCCCGCCGAGGGCGGCGACCAGGTCGCCGGTGCGCACGGTGAAGGCATTGCCCTCGATCGAGACCTTGCACTGTGAAGTAATGTCTGTCCACCCTTTAGCCGGCGTCGAGCTGGCGTTGCCGCCCTCACATGCGACGGCGTCGAAGCCGCCGCCCGCGCCCGCCGCCGCGTACACGCGCATGCTCGCGGCGACCTTGGAGGGGTCGAGCCCCGCGCCCATGGTGTCGACGAACTGCACCGTATAGGTGTCGTAGGCGGTAAGACCCGCCGGGACCGTGGCCGAGAGGCGCCAGTACAGGTCGTCGGCGACCGTGGCGTCGGCGGCCTTCTGCCAGGCGGCGGTGCCGTCCTCCAGCACGTGCTTTTGGACCTTGGGCGTCGCCGCCTTGGGCTTGACGGTGACGGCGCTGCCGCCCACCAGGGCCATGATCGGCGCGGTGCCGGCTTCGTTCTGGGAAATGGCGTCGTCGTCTGCGACGATGAGCCAGTAGCCGCAGGGCAGCTCGGCCTTCGTGCCCGCGTTAAGGGCCGCGGACACGGCGCCTGCTTTGACAATTGCGCGGGCAAGTTTTGCCGTCAGCGCGGTCGTCATGTGCCCGTCGGCATTCATCCATTCGGCAGCCTCTGGCGCCGTCGATGCCGAACCATCAAGTCCAGCATCACGAAGCACGGGAAGAACGGCCTGGCGAACCGCGCCATTCACCCACATTACGTCAGTTGCATTTTTTTGGCCAGCATCGGCATCGTCGACAACGGTCGCCGAAAAGATCTGGAACGCGTCATATCGAGTCGCGACTGTACCGTCCACCGTAATGGCACCGGTGCCGGCAGCATGAGCCGTCCCAGGGGCAATCGCGAAAGACAGAATAGCGACCGTAACTATCGTCGCCACGGCCAACAAGCGGCGCCAAAGCCTACTCACGGCTACCACCTCGATCTTGATCGCGATGGCGACGAGCATGCATCCATGTCGCAGCAAAACACAGCATCGAAGCGCCGGCCAGATACGTCATAGTCAAGCCAGCACCGCCCGCCTCAGGAAGCGTGGTCGAGTACCTGTTGGTAAAAGTCGGCGGGGTCGGGGTGTCGGTATCGTCGTAGGTGACGACAGTGTTGAGTTTCCCTTCGCCGTTAGTCACAACAACCTTAACCTTGTGCACGGTCGTGTCGTAGGTGATGTGGTCCTTGACGTTGTTCTCGTCGGCACCCTTGGGAATGACCTCGGAGATGGTGTACTCATAGATCCCCGTCTTGGTGTAATCCAAGACAAAGTTAATATCACCATCCGCACCGTTCCTGATGGTTTGGAGAACCCTACCGGTCTTCTTGTCCTTGAGCACAAACCCGAACTGGCTTTCTTGCAAGGTCGAGCCTTTGAGCATCTTGGTGGCAGAAATTGTAGCTTGACCGCTATAGGGCGCATCACAGACCGTGATGTCGGTGCTCGCCGTTGGGGTGTCAATGTCGACGCCCTTTGCCCTCAGCTCTTCTGCCTTAGCAAGGGCCTTCTGATAGTCGTCCTCATTGTTGCCTTTGAGCAGAATCCACACCGGTTTAGAGATAACGTTGTATCCGCTCGGCGCCTTGGTCTCCTCAAGGCAATACAACTTGTAGGCTTCCATCTTTTGCGTAGCATTGCCGAACTTTACCGTGCCCTTTTCGTCTGTTTCAGCACTCCGGATCCGCGTTTTCGCAGAATCGAGGCCGGAATCCAAGGCCCTATCCATATTGACCTCATAGAGTGTGAACTCAGCACCGGGCAGTTTTTTTGTGATATCGCTCTCGTCGACCTTGGTAATCGTTACGCCGTAACCGCTACCACCAGCCGAACCGGACACCTTTTGAATAACCCAGTCTTTTGAATGGACCGTATCACCGTCGTAGACACCCGTAAGCGACGCTTTGTTGCTCAGAGAAACCGTTTCCCCTTCGTTACCCGCAGGAATGACCTCATACTCAACTTTGAGATATTCCTTATCGGGCACGCGGAGCGTCATCTTTGTGCACGCCGCGCCGTTTTCATCTTCAATGGTCCTAGCGGAAACGGGGCATTCGTCAGAGCCAAGCAACTTCCAGCCTGTCCCATCGTATTGGGACACATTGACCGAATCCGTCACCAGCGTGCACTTCGCGTCCATAATGTCGAAGAGCTCGAGATAGTCACTGTCGCTCTTAAGGTTGACTGCCGATTCGTTAACCAAGATGGTGTACTTGATACGGTTGCTGCTAGCGACCTGATCTCCGGTCTTTTGCAGTACGTTGTTCTTAATGGTGACGGTTCCACTACCGGAGTCGAACTTCTTGTTCCCCGACTCGGCACTGGCTGAGTTGGTGAACTTCACCTCGTTCTTAGAGGTATCGAGCTCACCGCGCTTGACCGCCGTCTGATACGTAAGTTCGGCGTAACCAGCATAGTTGCCGAGCGCCGTTGTGGGGATGGAGAAGGTAACGGTGCCTTTGTCATCACTGACGTTCGCAAGGGGTAGGCTGTCGGCGACGGTCTTCTTTCGCTGGGCGGTACCGTTATACGCTTTCTGGTCATACGGATTCTGAAACAGCGAGTATTTAGCAGACCCCGGCACATAGCTCATACCGCTCGGTAGTGTGTCCACAACGTTCAGCGGTTGGTTATCAAGCTTGCCGGCGCCGTAACACTCTCCGCTTGGCGTCTTGCCTCTGTTGGCATAAACCGTCCAGTCAACGATCCACGCGCCCTTCTCCTTAGATCCGTCGATTTTGCTCCAGTCGAAATCCCCCTTCCAAGAAACTGCAGTCTTCGACGAAGGCTTCTCGACCCCAGGAGTCGAGTTTGCATCGACATAGTAATAGATATATTCCGTGAAATACTTAGTACCGCTTACTTCCACTGATGCAAAATTGGAGTACCAGCCAGGAAGCGCATCGGATTTTGTCTTATAAGTAATTACCGCATCCGGGTTATCTTTGAGCGCACCCTTCACCCTATCGCTTATCCGAATGAACAGGTTGAAGTTTTTCTTGGTTCCAAACGACGTTGAATCACTGCCGCCTTCAAACCACCAATCGACGCCCTTCTCCAAAGGGACATCGCCGATTTTAATAGAATAGCTGTCGACGTCTGGGCCGATATTTTGGTTCCAGGCCGTCTGAAACGTATCGTAAACCTTGACCTCTGATGGATTCATTGCATTAACAATGGAACCCAGTGCTATCCGAAGCTCCCAGGTTGCCTGACCTGTTGTCGCCGCATCAGAGTCATTCACAAGTCTCTTTTTAATCTGCGTCCCCACCAACTTCGGCGTAAACGTGCCGCTGTCCGTGCCGGAAACGGAATTGTCGCGCGAGATACTCGCACTGTTGCTCACCGTGTCATATGAGTCTTGTTCTTTCATTTGGGTGTGATAAACAATGCGATAGGGCTGGTACTTATCCGCATCAGATAGACCTGAGAACGAATAGCTAAACGTTTTACCAGTGGGGCTATCGAGATCGCCACGGGCAATCTCGTCTTCCCCGTAGAGCCCCCTATAGACGATGTAATTACCCGTATACGTCTGCTTGTCGTCCAGCGTATCGGTAAATGTATAGCCATTCATGTCGGTTTTGATATCACCGTTGTTGAGCGTGACCGTCCAGGTGATATCGGACGGCGTTCCGGTGCCATCGCTCTTGTTGATCATGTCATAGCGGAAATCATTTGCTAAACCTGGCTTTTCCAATCCACCTCTACGGTCTCCGCCCCATGTCCAGCTGGCATTGTTTTTTGAATCGTCGAGTTGGTTAATCCAAACTTTGTTGCCCACGGATACATCCGGGTTCATCACCGAATCATAGGTAATCGTATGAGTCCCTTTGGACAAGTTATCCAGGCTCAAAGTCGCGGTCTGCCCCTGAATGCTCGGCTGTTGCTCGAGCGTCTCGCCGTTCAACTTAAACGACCCAGGCACAAACAAAAAATTCCCACCAAGCACATCAGTGAGTTGGACATTGTGAGCATAGGACTGGACCTCGAGATTGAGAGTCCAAGTTACTTTTCCCTCGCCGCCGGATTGAGAGAACTGTCCCGTTTTCGTTCCCGTCACATCGCCATCTTTTGTCACAATGTCGATTTCGCCCTTTCCAGGAAAATTGACTTTCGTTGTGTCGCCGGAGCCAACATTCTCGTCTGTCAGTTTGAATGAAAAATCAACACCAACATGAACTTCGGACGGATTCGAATTAATCCAGTTTTGGTCGAAAGTGAAAATCAGCTTATTGTTCTCGCACTTCCAAGTGCCAGCCTCTTTGCCCGAGCCGTCATAAAGCGGCCCGCCTTCATCCTTCAATAACTTAACATTGCTCGGAAGAGAGTACTCCGCAACATTTTGCGCCGCACTCGGGTTATGGTCCGGCCTAAAGTTCGCGCTAAACGAACCGTAGAGCGTGTCGGTCGAAAGCACGGTAGTATTACTCAAAGGCACTTTACGGTTCTCGACAATGGTATACAGCTCAACCGTAACGTCCGCCGTCTTCCCATCAATCACAATCGGCGTTGGTGTGCTCACATCCTCGGCGCGCACGGGGGCTACACCGTGAAAAACGGCGGCGGTGAGGCTAATTAAAATAAAGACCAGGGTCGCCATACCCAGCGACCGTGAGCGGTGTGCGTCCATAGTTGTCCCCTAATTCCTACAACACAGCGTGGAATACGGCGAATCGTCGGATCGAACACAAGCCCCAACATCAACGAGAACCTACCTAGCGCATTGCAAGAACCCATTGGGGAGCACCTTCTAAGACGGTTCGTCTATGCCACAATGCATAAAATACAATATAGATACCAGTCATGTAAACCGCAGGTAAAGAGGTCTTTTAATTTAATACCAGTTGATATTTACCTGTTGACAGTTTTGTATCAAAGCGGTTATATCCTGTGGAATTATGTATATGTTTAAACAACTTAACTTTGATCGGCAAGCCGGCGGGAGGGGGGGGGTAACCGCCCCCGCTGTAGTGCAGACGAACCCATCCCCCTTGCACCAAAAAGGGCGCCGACCATTACGGTCGACGCCCTTTCTTGTTAGACGCTATAAAGTCCAGCGCTTATTTGTTGACCTGACCGGCGCGGACGGCGGCCTTCTTGCGGTCGGTGGCGTTGAGCAGGCGCTTGCGCAGGCGGATGTTCTTGGGAGTAATCTCGACCAGCTCGTCGTCGGCGATGTACTCCAGCGCCTCCTCCAGCGAGAAGGTGCGGGGCGGCACCAGCTGGACGGAGATATCGGAGGTCGAGGAACGCTGGTTGCCTAGGTTCTTGGTGCGAGCGATGTTGACGACCATGTCGCCGGCCTTGCTGCGCTCGCCCACGATCATGCCCTCATAGCACTCGGTACCCGGCTCAACAAACAGCTGGCCGCGCTCCTGCAGTGTACCCAGAGCATAGGCAACGGCCTTCTCGGTGGTCATAGAGATCATTGCGCCGTTCTGGCGGTTGCCGATCTCGCCGGCATAGGGGCCGTACTCCAGGAAGGTGTGGTAGAACACGCCCTCGCCGTGGGTGACGTTCATGATGCGGTTCTTAAGACCCATGATGCCGCGGGTCGGAATCTTAAACTCGAGGTGCGTCACGATGCCCGAGGTATCTATGCTCGTCATGATGCCGCCGGAGGTGCCGAAGACCTCAACGACCTTGCCCGAGTACTCGTCCGGACACTCGACGACGGCCTGCTCGACGGGCTCCATCTTGTTGCCGTTCTCGTCCTTCTTAAACAGAACGCGGGGACGACCGACCTGGAACTCAAAGCCCTCGCGGCGCATGGACTCCATCAGGACGGACAGGTGCAGGATGCCGCGGCCCGAGACCTCGACGCCACTCTTGTCCTCGAGCTCCTCGATCTTCATAGTCACGTTGTTCTCGGCCTCGTTGAACAGGCGCTCCTTGAGCTGACGGGCACCCACGATGTCGCCGTCGCGGCCGACGAGCGGGGAGGTCGAAGCCTCAAAGACGATGGACAGGGTCGGCGGGTCGATCTCGATGGGCTCGAGCTCGACGGGGTTCTCGGGATCGGTGTAGACATCGCCGATATCGGTGCGGTCGATGCCCACGACGGCAGCGATGTCGCCAGCGCCGACTTCTTGGCACTCGGTGCGGCCCAGGTAGTCGAAGGTAAAGAGCTGCTTGACGGTAGCGGTGGCGCTGGAGCCGTCGTTCTTCACAACCAAAATCTGGTCGCCCTGGTGAATGGCGCCGGAGTACACGCGGCCGATGCCGATACGGCCGACGAAGTTGGAGTGGTCGATGGTCACGCACTGCATGGCCAGCGGGGCGTTCTCGTCAACCTCGGGCGCGGGCATATCGTCGATGATCATGTCGAGCAGCGGGTACATGTCCATGTTGCCGTCGTTGGGGTCAAGGCGGGCAAAGCCATTCATGGCGCTGGCGTAGACCACGTGCTCCATGGCGAACTCAAGCTGGTCGTCGGTGGCACCCAGGTCGGCCATGAGGTCGAGGCAGTCGTTGTAGGCCTTCTCGGGGTTGGCGCCCGGACGGTCGATCTTGTTGATGACGATCATGATCTTAAGGCCGGTGTCGATAGCGTGACGCAGCACGAAGCGGGTCTGGGGCATGGGGCCCTCAAAAGCGTCGACCAGCAGCAGGGCGCCGTCGGCCATACGCAGCACGCGCTCGACCTCGCCGCCGAAGTCGGCGTGGCCCGGGGTGTCGATGACGTTGATCTTGACGTCCTTGTACTCGATAGAGATGTTCTTGGCGAGAATCGTAATGCCGCGCTCGCGCTCCTGGTCGTTGGAATCCAGGACGCGGTCCTCGACCTGCTGGTTGGCACGGAAGGCGTCCGTGGCACGCAGGAGCTTGTCGACCATCGTCGTCTTGCCGTGGTCGACGTGGGCGATGATGGCGATGTTCCTCAGATTGTCTACGCGCATGTAGTTCCCCTATCTTCTATCTATATACAACCGGCACGCGTATGCGGCCCGCCCAGCGATACAACGCTCAGCGGGAATATTGAGCCTTTTACCGAAAACTCGTTTATTTTAGCGATTTTAGATGAGAGGGGTTTCCTCACCTGCAGGTTCAGGGTCGCTCCACATAAAACCATCGCCGGCGCCCATGCCCTCATACAGCACATATGCCGAAAAACCACTCTCGAGCGTGGTTTCGAAGAAGCTCACGAGCAGAGCATCGTGATAGCCGCCGTCAATCTCGACGCAGCCGGTGTAGCCGATGGCATAGCGAGCGATACGGCCCAGGCCCTCGTCCTTAAGACCCATCTTGTGCTCGGAGATAAAGTTGGTGGCCGCCTCGAGGCACGCCTCTTCGCCATCCTCATCGAGCGCCGCCAGATAACGGTTGGAAGCGGCGTCCTCAATTGCCACGACCACGCCAGGGTTTTCACCGGCGGCAAGGTCGTCCAAGAACGCGCCAATCAGATCGCACACCATGGCGTCGAGCTCGGCGGAGACGTTACCGGCGTCCTGCATATCCTGTGCCATCTTTAGACCTTCCCATCGAGTCTGGCGTCGTTACAGTTCTTGTGCCTCGGCGGCGATCCTGGCGGCAGCGTCGCGGGCGCGCATCATATCCATCGCGCGCTTGTCGAGCACCTTGATCTGACTGGTCAGCATGACCGCATCGACCACGCCCCAGATCACGAGGCCCGTAGAGATCGAAAACCCAAGCGCACCAACTGTACCACGAAGGCGCGAGCAGATTGCCGCGACAAGGGCGGAGACGACAACCATCTTGATAAACGAGCCGCGGCGCTCGCGAAGTGTGCGGGCCTGCGTCACATAGGCAATGCGAGCCGCCTCAGAAGCCTCCGAGCGCATCTGGGCCTCGCGGGCGATCGCAGCCGCCTCGGCAGAAACTCCGGCGCTCATGAGAGCGCACTCCGTCGCGTGTTTGTCGAACATTTAGAAATCATCGGGGGAGAGCGTATGGACGAACTCGTCGAACTTCTCGAACTCCTGCTCGTCGTCGACTTCCTCGGCGTGGGTAGAAACAGTGCCCAGGCGATTCATGATGTCGTCCTCCACAAACATGGGGGCATTGCTGCGCACGGCAAGGGCAATGGCATCACTGGGGCGGGCGTCGATCTTGCGCTCGCCACCATCGGCCAGTACGACGATCGTCGCGTAGAACACCGGCGGCTCGGCGCGAACGATCTCGATGCGCTCGAGCTTGGCGCCCAGGGCGCCAACAGTATCGAGCAACAGGTCATGGGTAATCGGGCGCTCGGCGCGGCCGCCATCGATGCCGCGGCTGATGGCAGCGGCTTCAAACGAACCAGTCTGAATGGAAAGGGAACGCAGCGGCGCGGGCGAGTCCGATTTGCTGCAGCGCTCGCGAAGCACGATGAGCGATGGCACGGGACCGGCGGCCATGACGATGGTCTCTATGTCGACACGAACCATGGAACACCTCCGGTACGTAGCGGTTAACACGCGGCAGCTCCACCGCATTGAATAGCTATACTACCCAATCTTTCGCACAGCACACAAAACCAAAATGAGATTTATCGCAGACAAGAAAAAAGCCCCGAGGCAATGCCCCAGGGCTCTTCACAGTTTTGATGGTGGACCTGACAAGATTCGAACTTGTGACCTCCCGGTTATCAGCCGGACGCTCTAACCAACTGAGCTACAGGTCCATCATGGTGGAGGTTAGGGGGATCGAACCCCTGACCTCAGGCTTGCAAAGCCCGCGCTCTCCCAGCTGAGCTAAACCCCCACGGAGACAGTAATAAACACCCCAGCGGCGACTCGGCTCTCGCTGGGGTGTTTATTGCGAAAGAAAGTGGTGGACCTGACAAGATTCGAACTTGTGACCTCCCGGTTATCAGCCGGACGCTC
>UQLJ01000023.1:0-39733 GCA_900541825.1 uncultured Collinsella sp. | reverse complement strand
CGAGGCCGAGCGCAAAATGGATTCTAAAAAACACCTTGCCAAATAGGAGCGTCAGGACGGAGGAAGCCCCGCCGCGCGTAGCGCGCAGCGGGGCTTCCGACATGTCCGAGGACGTTTTGGGAGGTAGCCCAAACAGCCCCGGCGATCCTGCGGGAGTTGAGTCCCTTTAGAACTTGTTGTGGAAGGTACGCGCAATGACCTCGTCCTGCTGCTCCTTGGTGAGCGTGTGGAAGTTCACGGCATAGCCGGAAACGCGGATGGTCAGCTGCGGGTACTTCTCGGGGTGAGCCTGAGCGTCGAGCAGCGTCTCACGGTTGAAGACGTTGATGTTCAGGTGGTGGCCACCCTTCTCGGCGTAAGCGTCGAGCATGTGGACCAGGTTATCGGCCTGAGTCTCGGAAACTTCAGAAACCTTCATAATGTGTCTCCTTCGATTGATAGGCGCCGGCCGAAACCGGCGCGCTAATCAGTAATCGTTATTGTTAGTATAGCACTAACAATAGTTACTCGCCCAGCTGATCAAGGTCGATATCGCCAAAGAACACCTGGTCCTCCTTGCCGAGCGCACTCGGGATGATGGAGAAGGTGTTGGAAATGCCGTCCTGAGCATCGCGGAACGGGAGCTTGGAAACCGAAGACAGCGAAGCGATGGCGCCGTGGCTATCGCGCTTGTGCATGGGGTTAGCACCCGGGGCGAACGGCTGGCCAGCCTTGCGGCCGTCGGGCGTGGAGCCGGTCTTCTTACCGTACACGACGTTGGAGGTAATGGTCAGAACCGAGGTCGTGGGCACGGAGTTGCGGTAGGTGTCGTTCATGCGGATGTACTCCATGAACTGGTGCACAACGTCGTGAGCGATCTGGTCGACGCGGTCGTCGTCGTTACCGTACTTGGGGAACTCACCCTCGGTCTCGAAGTCGACGATGATGCCATTCTCGTCGCGGACGGGGTGGACCTTGGCGTACTTGATGGCGGACAGGGAGTCAGCCACGACGGAAAGGCCAGCGATGCCCGTAGCGAACCAGCGGTGCACGTGCTTGTCGTGCAGAGCCATCTGGATGCGCTCGTAGCAGTACTTGTCGTGCATGTAGTGAATGATGTTCAGCGAGTTGACGTACACGCCAGCGAGCCACTTCATCATGTCGTTGTACTTGGCCACAACGTCGTCGTAATCGAGCGTATCGCCCTCGACGGCGCGATACTTGGGGCCGACCTGCTTCTTGGAGACCTCGTCAACACCGCCGTTGAGTGCGTACAGCAGGCACTTGGCCAGGTTGGCGCGAGCGCCGAAGAACTGCATCTCCTTGCCGATGCGCATGGAGGACACGCAGCAGGCGATGCCGTAGTCGTCGCCATGATAGACGCGCATGAGGTCGTCGTTCTCGTACTGGATCGAGGAGCTGGCGACAGAAGTCTTGGCGCAGAACTTCTTGAAGTTCTCGGGCAGACGGGTCGACCACAGAACGGTCATGTTGGGCTCGGGGCTGGTGCCCATGTTCTCGAGCGTGTGCAGGTAGCGGTAGCTCATCTTGGTAACGAGCGTACGGCCGTCGACACCCATGCCGCCGATGGACTCGGTGACCCACTGCGGGTCGCCGGTGAACAGGGCCTGGTACTCAGGGGTACGGGCAAACTTGACCATGCGAAGCTTCATGATGAAGTGATCCACGAACTCCTGGATCTGCTCCTCGGTGAAGGTACCGTTGGCAAGGTCGCGCTCAGCGTAGATGTCGATGAACGTAGAGGTACGGCCGATGGACATGGCAGCGCCGTTCTGCTCCTTGACGGCAGCAAGGTAGGCGAAGTACATCCACTGGATGGCCTCCTGCGTGTTGGTAGCAGGGTTGGAAATGTCGAAACCATAGGTCTCGGCCATCATCTTGAGCTCGCCGAGGGCGCGGATCTGCTCCTGCAGCTCCTCACGATCGCGGATGTTGTCGGCGGTCATGACCGTCGGGGTGGAAGCCTTCTGGGCCTCCTTGTCCTTGATCAGGTAGTCGACGCCGTACAGGGCAACACGACGGTAGTCGCCGATGATGCGGCCGCGGCCATAGCCATCGGGCAGACCGGTGATGATGTGAGCCGAGCGGCAAGCACGCATCTCGGGAGTGTAAACATCGAAGACGCCAGCGTTGTGGGTCTTACGCTCGAAGGTGTAGCGCTCGACAACGTTCTCGTCGACCTTATAGCCGTGCTGGCTGGCAGCCTGACAAGCGATGCGGATACCACCGTTGACGTGCAGCGCGCGCTTGAGCGGCTTGTCAGTCTGGAGACCGACGATGGTCTCCTTCTCGCGGTGGGCGTTATCGATGTAGCCAGCGGGGTGGCTCACGATACCCGTGACGATCTTGGTGTCCATATCGAGGACACCACCCTGCTCGCGCTCCTTAAGCAGCAGGTCGAGAACCTCGCCCCACAGCTCCTTGGTACGCTCGGTCGGACCGACGAGGAACGACTCGTCGCCCTCGTAGGGGGTGTAGTTCTTCTGGATGAAGTCTCGGACGTCAACTTCTCCCGTCCAGATGCCTTCCTTGAAGCCTTCCCATGCCTCCTGCATTGTGTAACCACGCTCCTAGTTACGTGTAATGCGGCGCTCTCTCACACCGCTGCTTATTGAATTCTTGAATGTTCGGCTTGCACTACCGGCTTCTTCCGTTCTTCACCACACGTCGGTGCAGGGAAAAACGTTTGTCCACCTTGGAACTACAACCCAAAACCCAAGATTTCACCCGTCTGAGAAGGATAACATAGCGACCCTCTCCATCTGGGCTGTTATATGTTTCTTTTTTTATATCATAAAGGCGTTTTTTACAAACCCGCAGGAAATGCGAGCGCGAACAACTACCGTTCACCGATTTGTATGTTATTTTTCCTTGCCTTTGTACGACGTTCGCTCTAGCTGTTATGCCAGCTTTAGCAGGGTAAAGTGTCCCAGAGACCCTACAGAAACTGCAGGGCGGCCACGGGATCCCCCGTGGCCGCCCTGTGGCGTAGCTAGTTTTTAGCTTTGATTGCCGCTTGGCATTAGGCGGCTGCGGCGGCCTTGTCGGTCGTTGTCTTGCTATCGCCGTTGCCCTGGCCCTCAAAATGCTTGTAGCACCAGCTGGTGACCAGCGGGGTCAAAATAGCCGTCACGATTGCGCAGGCAGCAACCTGTGCCGTAGCCGTCGCGAGCACCGCACCGCCGTACAAGGCCTCGTTGACGCTTGCCATGGCAGCAGGCGTGGCCACATTGGCTCCGGCGCAGCTCGAAATGGCCGCACCTGCGACACCCGTACCGCCCGTGAGCTTATCGACCGCGATAACGGGAATTGCAAAGACCACCGAGCAGATCACGCCGAGCAGAATACCGGGGAGACCGCCATTAATGAGCTGGCCAAAGGTCATGGTCGAGCCCATGGCAAAGAAGACGAGCACGATGACGGCGGAAAGTGCCGGTGCCATCATCTTCTTAAAGCTCGGGAAGAGGTTGCCCAGAATAATGCCGACGACGATCGGCAGGATGGCGCCCACGAGCGACCAGCCGATCGGAGCCTGACCGGCAGCGCCGAGCACGATCATCGTGACCGGAGGGCCGACAACCAGCGTGGTGATGGCGACGGCGCCACGCTCGGCCTCATTGCCCATGGTGCCCATCAGACCAGCGTACATAGCGTTGTTGGCGCCGGTGCAAGCCGCCAGCATCACCATAGCAGAGATGCCAAACAGGTTGTCGTTGAACACATAAAGGATGAGCAGCGACACGGCAACGACCACGATCTGCTTGACGGCGATGATGATGGCGCCGCGTGCAGCGGCGGCAGGAGCACTCTTGAACGAAATCGTTGTACCGACGATGAGCAAAAAGGCGCCAACGAGCGGGCCTGCACCCTGCTGGGTCATGCCAAGCGTAAAGCTACCGAGCGTTTTAAACAGGTCGGGGAATAGCGTGTTGAGCAGGCAGCCCAACAAAAGCGGCACCAAGATATTGGCGCCCGGGATGGAGGACATCTTAAAGAACGGCTCCTTTGCCGCCGGCGCCTCCACCGCAGTCGATTCACTCATATATATCTCCTTTGGATGCATGCGAATCGAAGCCGCATGCGCCTATGTCAGAAAGAAGGCGACAACCCCGAGTCGCCAAGGTCGCCGCCAAACGATCGTCGCGGGGTATTACCCGTCCAGGACGATGCCGCCGTCGCAGTCACCGATCTCGCCGTTCACGAAGCTGGCGAGGTCGGAAGCGAAGAACAGCACCATCTGCGCAGGCTCGCTGGCCTGGGCAGCGCGGCCCAGAGGAATACCGTTGATGATGCGCTGAGAGTTCTCGTCAGAGAGAATCGAGGTCATATCGGTCAACGTGAGCGACGGGCACACGGCGTTGCAGCGAACGCCAAACTTGCCGCCCTCCTTGGCGACCGCCTTGGTAAGGCCGTTGACACCGGCCTTGGAGCTCGCGTAGGCAGCGGTGCCAAGCAGGCCGCCGCCGATCTTGCCAGCAACGGAGCTCACGTTGACGATAGTGCCGGCATGCGCCGCCTTAAAGTGCGGGTACACGGCGTTCATCATAGTGAAGGTACCGTTGAGGTTGATATCGATAGTGCGGCGCCACTCGGTGTCATCGATCTCGTCGAACTTCTTGGTGCTGATGACACCGGCGCAGTTGATCAGGATGTTGGTTTGCGGCAGGTCCGTAAAAATCTGCTCGACGGTCTCGCGCGCCTTGGGTGCATCAGCGACATCGAGCTGATAGAACTTGTTGCCCTCGCCAAGCTCGGCCACCGCGGCCTCGCCCTTAGCAGCGTTCCTTGCGATGAGCGCGACGTGTCCGCCGCCCGCGACGATGCCCTTGGCGATCTCGAGGCCAATGCCCTGAGTGCCGCCCGTGACAATCGCGGTCTTGCCCGTGAAGTCAAATGCCATGACTCCATCCCCCTTTAATTTAGGTGTCTCCTTGCGGGAAGTTGGAGCATCGCACGTGGCGATTATATGAGTCCCAGTCGTCATGGTGGTGACAACCCCTCGCCTAACCGCGTGTATAATAGTTATTTGAAACGCTTCATCAATTGAATGATTTTAAGTCTTAATGAGCTCTTAATATTGCCCACTGTATGAGGCCCGCGTATGGGGGTATCATCTTCCACCGAAAATAGTTTCTAGTGTTAGGGGTTTTCGGTGGAAGATACCGATTTCCGTGAGCTTGGGCGTCAGCTCCTTACCGAGTTCGGCAGCATGCATCAGCGCATTTCGCGCTTTGCGGACAAAGCCCTCGGCGGCGAGATGGCCGTCATGCGCGCCCTCATGCGCGCCGGCGGCTCGCTCACGCCGAGCGAACTCGCCGATCGTGCCTGGGTCTCGAGCGCCCGCATCGCCAATATCCTGCGCGCCCTCGAGGCCAAGGACTGGATCGAGCGCGAGCACTCAAAGACCGACCGTCGTCGCGTACACGTCACGGTGACCGACAAAGGATTCCAGGATCTCGAAATCAAACGTCGGGAATTCGAGGACCGCACCGCGGCCTTCCTCGAGCAGCTTGGCGAAACAGATACCCAAGAGATGGTGCGCCTTCTTAGACGTGCCAACGAAATTATCGACCGTAATCAAGAAAGGAGAGATGCCGAGTGAGGATTCTCAAGCTCTTTAAAAAGCATGTCCTGGCACTGTTCGCAGCTATCGTGCTTATCGTAATCAGCTGCAACGCCGATCTGGCGCTGCCTACCTATATGAGTGACATCGTCGACGTGGGCGTGCAGCAAGGCGGCATTGCCTCACCCGTGCCCGACACCATTCGCGCCGAATCGTTCGATGACCTCGAACTCTTTATGAGCGCCAAGGACGCCAAGGCCGTGGAGGCCGTGTTTAGCAAGGCTGACAAAAACGGCATTCGAACGTACAAGGGTACCGAGGAAGAGCGTGCCGATGGAGGCAAGATTGCCGACATTATGAGCCTGCCCGAGACTGTTGTCCTTTCACTCAACCAGGGCATCGACGCCAACTCCATGGGCGACATGATGGGCTCGTCCAGCGAGAAAGACGACAACGCTGCCCAGGCCATGCCCACCCCCGAGCAAATGGCAGCGATGACGCCCGAGCAGCTCGCCGAGATGCAGCAGAAGGCCGCAGCGGCGCAGAACATGCAAAAGCAGATTGATGCCGACGGCGGTAAGATCACTATGAAGAGCCTGCGCCTGGGTGTCGAGGGCGGTCTGGTAGACCAAAGCAAGCTCGTCGAGGGCGCCAACCAAATGGCGGACAAAATGGGCTCCATGTCGGGCTCCATCGTCACCCAGCGCGCCGTGAGCTATGTACAGGACGAGTACAAGGCGCAGGGCATCGACCCCGCCGACGTGCAGAACGCGTACCTGAGCCGCATGGCGACCACGATGTTTGGGCTGTGTCTGGTGTCGCTCGTCGCCACCATCCTGACCGGTGCCGTGGCGTCGCGCACCGCCTGCTCCATCGCCCGCGACCTGCGCCGCGAGACCTTCAACAAGGTTATGCACTTCTCGCCAGCCGAGGTGGGCAAATTTAGCCAGGCCTCGCTCATTACCCGCTGCACCAACGACATTCAGCAGATCCAGATGGCCGCAACCCTGTTTATCCGCATGTGCCTGATGGCCCCCGTCATGGGCATCGTCGCTGTCATGCGCGTCCTGGCCAACCACACCGGCCTGGAGTGGACCATCGCCGTGGCCATCATCGCGGTCTCGGCCGTCGTCGGCGTGCTCATGGGCCTCACCATGCCAAAGTTCAAAAAGATGCAGAGCTTTGTGGACCGCGTGAACCTTACCGCCCGCGAGCTGCTCGACGGCCTTATGCCCATCCGCTCGTTCAACCGCGAGGAGCACGAGCTCGAGCGTTTTGACAAGGCATCGCTCGACCTGATGACCACGCAGCTCTACACCAACCGCGCCATGAGCTTTATGATGCCGCTCATGATGCTCGTCATGAACTGCATCACCGTGCTTATCGTCTGGTTTGGCGCGCAGGGCGTGTCCGACGGCGTGATGCAGGTCGGCAACATGATGGCGTTTATCTCCTACACCATGCAGATCGTCATGGCGTTTATGATCCTCACCATGGTTTCGGTCATCCTGCCCCGTGCCGAGGTCGCAGCCGAGCGCGTGGAAGAGGTCATCACTTGCCCCACGAGCATCAACGACCCCGTCTCGCCCAAACTGCCCGCGGCCAGCGCGCCGCGCGGCGAGCTCACCTTCCGCGACGTGAGCTTCCAGTATCCCGATGCCCGCGCCGATGTCATCAGCGGCGTGAACTTCACCACGCATGCCGGCCAGATGCTCGGAATCATTGGCTCCACGGGCTCGGGCAAGTCCACGCTCGTGCAGTTGATTCCGCGCCTGTACGACGTCACGGGCGGCAGCATTTCGCTCGACGGCATCGATGTGCGCGACATGACCCTTTCCGAGCTGCGCCGCCGCATTGGTTACATCCCGCAGCAGGGGCGTCTGTTCTCGGGCACCGTCGAGAGCAACCTCAAGTTTGCCGGCGACATGGTAAGCGATGACGACATGCGCCAAGCCGCGCGCATCTCACAGGCCGAGGACTTTATCGCCGAGCGCGAGGGCGGCTACGACTCCCCCATCAGCCAGGGCGGCTCCAATGTTTCGGGTGGTCAGCGCCAGCGCCTGGCCATCGCCCGCGCGTTGGCCAAAAAGCCCGAGGTCGTGGTTTTCGATGATTCGTTTAGCGCCCTCGACTACAAGACCGACGCTCGCCTGCGCGAAGAGCTTGCAAAAAACGTTACCGACGCCGCGCTCGTGGTCGTGGCCCAGCGCATCGCAACCATCATGCACGCCGACCAGATCATTGTGCTCGACGACGGCCACGTGGTGGGCACCGGTACGCACGAGGAGCTGCTGCGCAGCTGCCCGGCGTACCTGGAGATCGCACAGTCGCAGCTTTCCGCCGAGGAGCTGGGGCTTACCCAAGAAGAAATTGCAGCCGTCACGGAAGGAGGCGAGCGCTAATGGCAGACGAGACCAAGACTCAGATTCCCAAGCCCACCCGCCAGCGTGGTCCCATGGGCCGCATGGGCGGCATGCGTCGCGGCGAAAAGGCCAAGGACTTTAAGGGCACCATGAGGCAGCTGCTCGGCTATATCGGCCAGCACAAGATTGCCGTGTTTACCGCCGTCGCCTTTGCCGTGTGCTCGGTCATCTTTAACATTGTGGGGCCCAAGGTGCTCGGCCAGGTTACCACCAAACTGTTCGAGGGCTTGGTTGCCAAGGTCAACGGCACCGGCGATGTCGACTTTGCCTGGATTGCCAAGACGCTCGGCTTTTTGCTCTGCCTGTATCTGGCGAGCTCTATCTGCAGTCTAATCCAGGGCTGGCTCATGACCGGCGTCACGCAAAAGATCTGCTACCGAATGCGCAAGGAGATCGCCGCCAAGATTGCCGTCGTGCCGATGAGCTACTTTAACGGACACAGCAAGGGCGACGTGCTCAGTCGCATCACCAACGACGTCGATACGCTCGGCCAGTCGCTCAACCAGAGCGTGACCCAGCTCATCACGTCGGTGACGCAGATTATCGGCGTGCTCGTCATGATGCTGTCGATCAGCCTGCCGCTCACCGGCGTCACCGTGCTCACGCTGCCGGCCGCTGCGATTATCCTGACCGTGATGATTCACTTCTCGCAGCCGTACTTCCGCGAGCAGCAGCAGGTTCTGGGCGCCGTCAACGGCATCATCGAGGAGGACTTTGCCGGCCAGAACGTCATCCAGGTGTTCGACCGCGCCGAGGCTTCGATCGAGGAATTCGACCGCCAAAACGACCGCCTCTTTATTAGTGGCTGGCGCTCGCAGTTCCTGTCGGGCCTGATGATGCCGCTCATGAGTTTGGTGGGCAACATGGGCTACGTGGGCGTCGTCGTGGTGGGCGCGCAACTCGCGCTGACCGGCAATGCCACGCCCGGCGACATCCAGAGCTTTATCCAGTACGTTCGCAACTTTACGCAACCCGTGCAGCAGCTGGGCAATGTGAGCAACACGATGCAGTCGATGGCTGCCGCCACCGAGCGCGTCTTTGAGTTCCTAGCCGCGCCCGAGGAGGAGCAGAAGGCCGACGCGCAGATTCCCGAGAAGCGCCCCGGCCACGTGGAGTTTGACCATGTCAAGTTTGGCTACACGCCCGACAAGACCATCATCCACGACTTTAGCTGCGAGGCGCAGCCCGGCCAGACCATCGCCATCGTCGGCCCCACCGGCGCCGGCAAGACCACGCTCATCAAGCTGCTGCAGCGCTTCTACGATGTGGACGGCGGTTCGCTGCGTGTCGAGGGCGTCGACGTGCGCGACTGGGACCGCGCGGCGCTGCGCGGCGAGTTTGCCATGGTGCTGCAGGATACCTGGCTGTTTAACGGCACCATCCGCGAGAACATCCGCTACGGACGCCCCGATGCGAGCGATGCCGAGGTCGAAGCCGCCGCGCGCGCCGCACGTTGCGACCACTTTATCCATACGCTTGCCGGCGGTTATGACTTTATGATTAACGAGGAGGGCACTAACCTGTCGCAGGGTCAGCGCCAGCTCGTGACCATCGCCCGTGCCATTTTGGCCGACCGCCCGGCGCTGATTCTGGACGAGGCGACTTCCAACGTCGACACCCGCACCGAGGAGCTTATTCAGCGCGCCATGGATGCGCTGATGCAGGGCCGTACCAGCTTTGTCATCGCGCACCGCCTGTCCACGATCCGCAACGCCGACGTAATCTTGGTAATTCGCGACGGCGACATCGTCGAGAAGGGCACACACGACGAGCTACTCGCCCAGGGTGGCTTCTACGCCGACCTGTATAACTCGCAGTTCGACGAGGCGGCGTAACAACCGGCGGCAAACAACCGCAATGCCCAGAAAACGGGGGCGCAGGACAACCTGCGCCCCCGTTTTTGCTCTGCGACCCTCAAACCGCCTCCCCTGGGACCTGATTGACAGCCCCTTCGAGGCCCCGTGGGCAAAAAATGGCAAATATGAGTACTGTTACCCTTTTAGTAACAGCCAAAACAGCCCCAAATGCCGTTTTCACGGCTTACACGCGTCCCTAAATTGATCAAACAGCCCTATAGCGGACTTATATGTGTTTGCGTTAATGAACATATTTTGCTGTTATGTCTATTATTTTGCGAAGGCAATATGCTACTAAGCTAGCAACCGTACTCATATTTGGCATTTTTGCCCACAGGGTGTTTCCTGGGGAACCGACAATAGCCTTAGGGTCCCGCGCGACGCCACTCCCTCCCGGTATCCGCCGACGTTCCCCCATATAAAACCTGCCAAAATAAACCTGTCCCTTTTGGCAGGTTTCGGGGTGGCAAGGGCTTGCACTTTAGCGTGCGACAGCGGATAATGCCGAGCATTCGACAATACGCTTATTGCTCTTTCTATAGATTGAGGAGACCCCTATGGCCATGGAATTCAAACGCAGGCTGCCGATCCCCATGGAGATCCGCGAGGAAATGCCGCTTTCTGCCGAGCTTACCGCCAAAAAGCAGGCATTCGACGCCGAGGTCGCCAAAGTCTTTACCGGCGAGGACGCGCGCAAGGTGCTCATCATCGGCCCGTGCTCTGCCGACCGCGAGGATTCGGTCCTCGAATACATGAACCGCCTGGCCAAGACCGCCGAAGAGGTCAAGGACAAGCTCATCATCATTCCGCGCGTCTACACCAACAAGCCGCGTACCAAGGGCACCGGTTACAAGGGCCTGCTGCATAACCCCGATCCCGAGGCCCCCGACGACCTGCTCGAGGGCGTCAAGGCTATCCGCCATATGCACCTGCGCGTTATTGAGGAAACGGGCTTCTTCACCGCCGACGAGATGCTCTATCCGTCCAACTACCAATACCTCGTTGACCTGCTGAGCTACGTTGCCGTCGGCGCGCGCTCGGTCGAAAACCAGGAGCATCGCCTGGTGTCGAGCGGCATTTCGGTACCCGTCGGCATGAAGAATCCCACTGCCGGCTCTACCACCGTTATGCTCAACTCCATTTACGCCGCGCAGGCGCACCAGAGCTTTATCTTCCGCAACTGGGAGGTCGAGTGCGACGGCAATCCGCTCGCGCACGCCGTTATGCGTGGCTACATCGGTCTCGATGGGCGCACCTACCCCAATTACCACTACGAGCACCTGGAGCGCCTGGCCGAGCGCTATACCGAGCATGCCGGCTACGCCAATCCGGCAGCGGTCATCGACTGCAACCACGACAACTCGGGCAAGCGTCCGCTGGAGCAGTATCGCATTTGCAAGGAGGTGCTCGACAGCTGCCGCCGCAACGAGTCCATCTCTAAGCTGGTCAAGGGCTTTATGATCGAGTCCTACCTGGAAGACGGCAACCAGCCGGTCGACGGCGGCGTCTTTGGTAAATCGATCACCGACCCGTGCCTGGGCTGGGAAAAGACCGACTACCTCATCCACGAGATCGCGGAACGGGTGTAGGTTACGGCGTTTTACCAAACGCCGTAACGGCTCGACGCTGCGCGGGCCGCATTTGGACAATCTGACGTTCAACTTCAAGGGCGCGACCAGAAGGTCAGCGCCCTTTCGTTTCACGTCACCTTGTCTCAAATGCGACCCGCTCGCTGTCCGTCCTCTACCTGCGGCGTTATCTTGCTCCGGATGTGGCAGTTAGGGACGCTCCTTTTCTGCCGGCGGTTTGGGACACTCCTTGGGTAGCCGTTGGGGACGTTCTTGCTTGACTAGTCAAACAAGAACGTCCCCAACGGCTAGTCGTTTAAGAACGTCCCCAACGACTACCCGGGGGAGTTGCCTTCCCTCGTGGCGGTCTTCTAGCAGAAAAACCAAGTGAGTAGGCTTTTTGCAGAAGGCCGAGCACGCCCTAAAACGCCACAGCTCTGACCTGCAGTTTTATAGATCATTTGTCGCGATGTGCTCGGCAGGTTCAAAAAAGTCTACTCACTTGTATCTGAGACGCACCAGGTTGGCAAAAACCGCCGCGAAAGGGCCCCTGGTCCCTTCGCGGCGGTCATACGCCTCTGATTTTGCGACGATTTTGCCCGCTTGTTATTCGCTGTAGAGGGTGGCGATGGCAGCTCGCACCATACCGGTGCTCATGAGGTAGGTCACCAGGAAGTAGCCACCGTATGCTGCCAGGAAGATTGCACAGGTGAGGCCCACGGTGCCGCCGATGCTCATATTTCCGAAAATGCTCACCAGCTCGATGATCACCTTAAGTGCCACAAAGGAGTGCGCCAAGCCCACCGCCAACGGGAACAGGAAGAACACCGTTTGTTGCGCCATCACCGAATGGCGAATCTGGCGGTCGTCGCAGCCGATCTGTGCCAGCACACGATAGCTGCGGCTGCCGTCGGCCACGTTGGAGAGTTGCTGAATCGACAGAATCGCCGCGCATGCAACGACCAATACAAAGCCGATGTAGATGGCTAGGTAGCTAATAAGACCGTTCATTTGTGCTGCCTGCGTATACATCAGGGAGCGTGTGATGAAGGTTCCCCACGACCCCGGCTCCTTGCCGTCAACGAGCAGATTGTCGAGCACAGTGTATTTAATACTCTCGTCTGCCTCGGTCGTATCCATCCCCTGTTTGTAGTTAACGAGCAGACTACTGGAATACGGCTGCAGATTAAGTTGGGACAACAGCTCGTCGGCAACGACGACGGTACCCCCATTACTGCCCATCGCCGAGTTGGCGATGGCCGCCGTATCTTCGTCCGACTTATCGGTTGCGGGCTTGAGCGTATGCCCGCCCAAGGTAAGGGTATGGCCGCCAGCCATATACTTGGTGTACAGGTCGACCAGCTCGCCGCCCATATCACACGTGAGCAGATACTGGTCGTGACCGATGTGCACCGGCTCCTTGCCCATCATCTGGCGCAGTTTGTTGTACTGACTTGCCGGCGTCACAGACAGGCCTGTCATGTCGGCATTGCTACCCCCGAACGCCTTGGGAAGCTTTTCGCCCATGGTCTTGCACATCTCACTTGGGGTCACCGAAGGATCCGAGCCGCCAAGCGGGTAACTCAGATACGAATCGATCTGCACATGCTCACCGGCAACATCGGCGATATTGACCTTCTTGCCGGTCTCGTCGTTGTTGTCCGCCGACTTGCCCTTAATACCGTCTGCAACGTTATCGTGATCGATACGATCGCCGTGCCATGCGGAGTACAAATCGACCGTACTATCGGCCAGCACCATTCGATCGGCCTCAGACGGATTGAAAGACTCTTTGTAGAAGTCGAGCGTATCGGGCGTGTAATAGACATACGTCTGCGACATGTCGGCCGGATTATAGCGCTCCAGGTTTTCGTTCATCACGTTGGCAATCGACATACCGCACGTCACCGAGGTGATGGCCAAAAACAGGAGCATCGCGATGACGCCCATCGAAAAGCACACCGTGTTGACCTTGGCCGCAAGCTGGCGCACGGTAAACATGTTGAGGCCGCGCCAATACACGCCGCGCAGGCTCTGCAGCAGCTTGATGAGCATGCCCGAGAGTCCCCAGAACAGGGCAAAGGTGCCCACGGTAACCATAGCGGTCGTAATACCAAACTGGTTCATGGCCTCTTGCAGCTTGCTGTCCGTCGCGGTTAGCGGGAACCCATCACGTAGCAGACGGTAATAGGCCACGCCCACAAGCGCCACGCCCACGGCAAAGATGGCAATCGCAATCCAGGGGTTGCGTGTCTTGATGCTCTCGTTGCGACGCTCGGCACCCATAAGCTCGATGAGTTTGGTACGACGCACGGCGCGAAGGTTCAGCAGTAGCGTGAGCACAAACATTACGAGCATGCAAGCAAGGGTCAGGTTGAACGCATGCACCGAGAAAAAGAAGTGGAAATTGGCGATCTGTGTCTTAAAGAGCGAGGCCGTAAAGAACGTCATGAGCTGGGAGAGTCCCACACCCAGCACAATGCCGGCGACAAAGGCCACGACCGACACTATCCCGGTCTCGAGCGCCATGATCGTGGCGACGCGCCCACGCCCCATGCCGAGCACCTGGTACAGGCCAAACTCCTTCTTGCGGCGTTTCATGATGAAGTTATTGGCATACACCATCAAAAAGGCCATGACACCGGCCAAAAAGTACGTCAGGTCGCCGAGCATACTGCCCATAACCTGCGCCAAGCCCTCTTCATCGATTCCGGCGATGTCGACCTGCATTGAGATGGTGTTAAAGGCATAGAAGACCGTGACGCCCAGGGTGAGCGTCAAAAGGTAGACGAGGTAGTCGCGGCCGGCACGGCGGACGTTGCCCCAAGCGAGTTTACAAAGCATCGGAGCCCTCACCGCCCATCATGGCAACGACCTCCATAATGCGGTCGAAAAACTCTCGGCGGTCGGTGTCGCCGCGGCGCAGCTCGGTGAAGATCTTGCCGTCGCGGATAAACAACACGCGGCTCGTGTAGCTGGCAGCAAAGCTGTCATGCGTGACCATGAGCACGGTGGCGCGCAGGCGGCGATTGAGGGCCTCCAGGCTCTCGAGCAGCAGGCGAGCGCTCTTGGAATCGAGGGCGCCGGTGGGTTCGTCGGCCATGATCATGGTGGGGTCGGTGACGAGCGCGCGAGCCGCGGCAACGCGCTGCTGCTGACCGCCGGACATCTGATAGGGATACTTGTCGAGCACCTGACTGATGGACAGGCGCGCGGCCACATCCTGCACGCGAGTCGAGATCTCTGCCGAGTTTGTGCGGGCGATGGTGAGCGGCAGGGCGATGTTCTCGCGTGCCGTGAGCGTATCGAGCAGGTTGGAGTCCTGGAAGATAAAGCCGAGCTCCTCGCGGCGGAACTGCGAAAGCTTAGCCTGCTTCATGCGCGTCACGTCCTGCCCATTGATGCGGATCGTGCCACTTGTGGCGCTATCGATGGTCGAGACGCAGTTGAGCAACGTCGACTTACCCGAGCCCGAAGCGCCCATGATGCCAACAAATTCGCCGCGGTTGACGGTAAAGCTGACGTCGTTGAGCGCGCGGGTCACGTTGCCCAGCGCTCCATATACCTTTTCGAGATGCGCGACCTCCAGTACCGGGGTCGCCATGTGCGTGGTTTGCATACCGAGTCCTTTCTTGCGATTAGTCTACGGCATCTATAGTCGCAAGAAGACGAGTCGGCTACCATCGATATGGCTTACGCTTGCCTTACCGTTGTGTAAGGTACGCGTAGCTACCCTGCCACGTGTTGATGTTGAGAGAGGACTCCTGTTGAAGACTGTTCATGTTGCCGCTGGGATCATTCGCAAGGAAGGATCTGATGAGCTGCTTGCCGTGCAGCGCGGCTACGGCGACATGCAGGGACTTTGGGAGTTTCCCGGTGGCAAGCTCATGCGCGGCGAGTCGCCCGAGGACGCCGTACGCCGCGAGCTTATGGAAGAGTTGCAGGTCAAAGTCACCAATCTGCGCGATTTCTATACCATTGAGTACGACTACCCCGATTTTCATCTCTCCATGGAGTGCTACTACTGCTCGCTGGCTAAAGAGTCTGGCGAGCCCCAGAAGCACGACCGCCAGCTCGATATCCGCTGGATTCCGCGCACCTCGCTTGCCACCGTTGAGTGGATGCCCGCCGACAAAGGGCTTATCGATGCGCTGATTGAGTTGAAGGGAGATCGGCTTGAGGCCAACGGCGCCGCCGATGACGCCGCGCCCAACACAGCCACCAAACCCAAGCGCGCACCTAAGCGCCGCAGCAAGAAACGCCCCAAACCAGGTCTGCTCGACGGCATCGATACCTCGGACCTCTCCGCTGACGAGCGCGAACTGGTCCGCCGTCGCGCCGCCATCAAAAAGTCCATGAAGGGCAACAAGCGTGCAAACACCAAGCCCGAGCTGCTCGTTCGCCAGCGCTTGCGCGCAGCGGGCCTTACGGGTTATCGCTTGGAATGGAAGGTTCCTGGCAAGCCCGACATCGCCTTTCCCGGCCGCAAGATCGCTATCTTCGTCAACGGCTGTTTTTGGCACCGCTGCCCCAAGTGCAACCCTAGCCAGCCCAAGCGCAACGTTGAGTTTTGGGAGGCAAAGTTCCGTCGCAACGTCGACCGCGACCGAGCCGCCATCGACGCGCTTACCCAAATGGGTTGGACGCCCATCACCGTCTGGGAATGTGAGCTCAAGAAAGACCGCATCGACGCCACGATGGAAAAGGTCATCGAGCAGGTGTGCGCCGCCGCACCTCAGCGCTAGGAACGAGCCGCCCACACGCCCCACACAGGCGAGCCACATCCGCGCCATAAACCTTAGAAAGCCCTTAAGCCCAAAACCTTTCAAGAGTGTTACTCGATAGCTTTTACCTGCGGTTTCATCGCAACGTCAAACCTCATTAAGCCTTTCTTTAGCGCTTCCTTATCTGCACTCGCGGCATAATGTAGCCAGCGCACGGGACCTAGCAGCATACCCCGAGCGCAATCTTTTGGTGGACATCGAGGAGGCCGCATAAGCATGCATTCTTTCAATGACGCAGCACAGCAGCCATCCCTAAAACATGCAGACCTTTTCTCCTTCCCCCCGACACAGAGAGACGGCCTCCTCGACTCCCCCACCACAAAAGCCAAACGCTCAACCGACCAGAGCCTCAACTTGCGAGCATCGTTCGAAAAGCTCCAAGCATCCCTAAACAAGTCATTCCCCAACCAAGCCCGGGCATACTAACCCCTCATCAGCAAAGAAGCCCTGACGCCCCACCCATTTCCGCCCCAACGCCACAAGGGCGATCGAGCAGGACGGCTTGGGCGGGTCCCCGTACTTAGTTTCCAAAATCATTCCGCAGCGCGAAGGCCCCCGTTGCCAACGCTTCGTAGAAGCGAGGCAACGGGGGCCTTCATGCGCGAGGACGTTTTGGAAACTAAGTACGGGGACCCGCCCAAGCCGTCCGGTGGGATCAGAGTACCCTTGCTGTTACTCTGCTTTGCCCACAGAGTTGAGGTTGGTCATGCGGATCTTAACCAGCTCGGTGATCTCACGCATGCCCTCCTTGGCCGGCTTCTTGGGGTCGAAGCAGGCGGGGTTCTCGGCCATGTAGGCCATGAAGCCCTTGGTGTAGGCCTGACGCAGCTCGGTGGCGTAGTTAACCTTGCAGATGCCGTTCTTCACAGCCTCGGCAACCTGCTCATCGGGCACACCGGAGGTGCCGTGCAGGACCAGCGGCACGTCGACGGCGTCGCGGATGGCCTTGACCACGGACTGCTCGATGTGCGGATCGCTCGTGTACACACCGTGGCTGGTGCCAACGCCAATAGCCAGCGAGGTGCAGCCGGTGCGCTCAACGAACTCCTTGGCCTCGGCCGGATCGGTGTAGGGGCTCTCGCCCTCAACCGCGGGACCGTCGTCCTCCTTGCCGCCAACCTTACCGAGCTCGGCCTCGACGGGCACGCCCATAGCGCGGCCAGCGTCGGCGACGGACTTGGTCAGGGCGATGTTGTCCTCGAAGGACTCGTGCGAGCCGTCGATCATGACAGAGGTGTAGCCCGTGCGGAAAGCCTGCATGCAGCGGTCGTAGCCATCGCCGTGATCGAGGTGCAGAGCGACGGGCACGGAAGCGCGTTCGGCAGCAGCCTTGACCATGCCGTAGAAGTAGTCCAGACCAGCGGTCTTGATGGTGCCCGGGGTGGTCTGCATGATGACGGGGGACTTGGTCTCCTCGGCAGCGGCCAGAACGGCCATAACAAACTCGAGGTTCTCGACGTTGAACGCGCCGACGGCGTAGTGGCCGGCCTGAGCGTCCTTGAGCATCTTTTCGGTGGTAACAAGTGCCATGAGCGTTTGCTCCTCTCCCTCGCCCGCATCTGGACATCGGGCGTAGTTGTTCACAAGGCGTTTTACCTTGCGTTTTACTGCGCTCATTGTATGAAATTCAGCGGCTTTGCACGTGCGAGATATTGAGCCCATGCAGGTCAATACAGTCGTTTTTGAAAAGTAAACGGAAGGAATTTGAACCGAGCGGACATGTTCGATATTGAATTTTGAGCGTTCAGCGTCTTTCTTTTATAGAAAAGATAAGTAATCGAAAGGTATTTTCTTACTCAAAAAGAAAATGAACGAAAATAGAGTCAACACAATTCCTGCAAATTTGGCCGAGAATGGAGCAGCTATGGCCCACGCAACAACCCGAGCCTTCGCCGATGAGCGTCGTGCCGCCATCATGGAGATGCTCGAGCATAACGCCTCGGTGCAGGTGGCAGAAATTGCCCAGACCTTTGGCGTGTCCTCTGTCACCGCTCGCGCCGACCTGGACGCACTCGCGGAGTCCGGCAAGCTGCGCCGCACGCATGGCGGCGCCGTATCGCTCCACAAGCGTCTGACTGTTTCCACGCAGGATCGCCGCATCAATGTCAACGTCGCCGCCAAGCAGGCCATCGCGCAAAGCGCCATCGAGTTCGTCAATGACGGCGACACGTTGCTCGTCGACTCGGGCACCACGGCGCTCGAGTTCGTCCGGCTCCTCGATCAGCGCAACGGCATCACCGTTATCACGGCCGACATTACCATCGCCGATTATATCGACGAGAGCATGCCCTCGGTCGATGTCGTCATGCTGGGCGGGGCGCTGCGCAAAGGCCATCGTTATCTGTACGGACCGCTCACTATGCAGGCGCTCCAAATGGTCCATGCCGATCTGGCCGTCATGTGCCCCGGCGCCTTTGTCCCCAGCTGCGGCTTTACGACCGACTTTCCCCAGATGGCCGAGACCAAAACGGCTATGATCACCGCGGCCCATCAAAGCGTCGCCCTCATGGACGCCAGCAAGGTTAACGGACGCGGCATGTACCGCTTTGCCGAGCTTGCCGATGTCGACTCCATCGTGATGGACCGTGACCCCGACCATGCCGTCGCCACCTCGATCGCCGAGGCCACTGACAGCTCACGTCCAGCCCTCGTCATCGCCGGCGCTTAAACAAAAACCACCACAAAGGTGCCCGTCCCCTTTGTGGTGGTTTTGCTCGTTAAAAGCGAAATATCGCTACTTGGACAGCTCGTCGGCGAGGGCCTCGATCTGAGCGCGCGAGGCGTCGTTGAGCGAGCCCAGCACAGTCACCTTGTTCTGCGTCAGGGTGATGTCCTTCATACCCTCGAGCTCCTTGGTCATAACCTTGGCGGCAGCGGGCGCCCAGGAACCGGACTCGACGAGCGCCACCGTACGGTTCTGGTAGGCGTGCTCGGCGAGCGTATGGATGAAGGTGCTCATGCACGGGAAGATCTCGCCCTGATAGGTGATGGAGGCGAGCACCAGACGGTCGTAGCGGAACGCATCCTCAACGGCCTCGGCCATGTCGTCACGAGCCAGGTCAAAGACGGAGACCTTCTGGCCGCGAGCCTCAAGCGCAGATGCGAGCTCCTCGACGGCAGCCTTCAGATGCCCGTACACGCTCGCATAGGCAATCGTGATACCCTCGTCCTCGGGTTGATAGCTCGACCAGGTGTTATAGGTGTCGAGGTAGTAGCCCAGGTTCTCAGTCAGCACGGGGCCGTGGAGCGGGCAGATAATCTGGATGTCCAGGTCGGCGGCCTTCTTGAGGACGGCCTGCACGAACTTGCCGAACTTACCGACGATGCCAAAGTAGTAACGGCGCGCTTCGCAAGCCCAGCCCTCGGGATCCTCGATGTCGTTGGCGCCAAACTTGCCAAAACCGTCGGCACTAAAGAGCACCTTGTCGGTGGACTCGTAGGAGAAGAGCACCTCGGGCCAGTGAACATTGGGGGCACCGACAAAGGTTAGGCTGTGGCCGCCCAGGTCGAGCACGTCGCCATCTTTGACGACCACCTTGCGCTCGGGGAAGTCGGTGCCAAAGTAGTTGACCATCATACGGAAGGCGCCCATGCTGGCAACAATCTGCGCCTGGGGATAGCGCTCCATAAAGGCAGCGATGCCGGCGGAGTGATCGGGCTCCATGTGATGGACGATCAGGTAGTCGGGCGTGCGGCCATCGAGCACGGCCTCGAGGTTGCCGAGCCACTCGTCAACAAAACCGCCGTCGACTGAATCGGCAACAGCGATCTTTTCGCCCAAGATAACGTAGCTGTTGTATGCCATGCCGTTCTCGGACACATCGTACTGGCCCTCGAACAGGTCAATGTCGTGATCGTTGACGCCAATGTAGCGGATATCCTTGGTGATCTCCATCAGGCAAAGCCTCCTAGATAGACAAAAGAGCCCGTCTATCATAGCACTCGTCTTCATAGCCACGGCTATCTGCCAGCATCCTTATCGATTGTTATTGAGGCGGAATATATCGCCATTGACCTGCAAAAACTATGTGCGCGGAGCTGCCGTGGTATGTCGAACGATAAGCTGGCCGGGAATACGAATGGCAACGGTTTTGTCCGTTGCCCCCGCCTTGGGAACCGCGTGCTCGAACACCTCGCGTCCACGCTGATGCAAATCGAATCGAACGGTCGTGAGCTCGTTGTGTGCCACAAAATCATCGAGCGAATCGTCGACGCCCACCACGCTCACGTCCTCGGGCACGCGCAGACCGCTATCGCGCAGCGCGGCAATCGCGCCATTTGCCATCTGGTCGTTTGCCGCGTAAATCGCCGTCATGGTGCGATCGTGCTCGGCCAGGTACCTGCCGGCCTCGTAGCCGCTGTTGGCAGACCAGTCGCCCTCGAGCGGCTCTGCCGGCTCGATGTGTTTACGCTCGAGTGCATCCTGCCAACCGGCGCGACGAAATTGCTCGTCGACCGAGAATGACGGGCCGCCAATATAGCGAATCTGCTCGTGCCCTAGCTCAAACAGGTGATCCATAAGCAATAGCGAGCAGCCGTAATGGTCGGAATCGACCGTGGTCACCCGCGGGTGCGCGTACATGGTAACGATGACCGTGCCGATACCCGGCAACGGATCAAACGTCTCAAAATCGGGCGCCATGCGACTCATACCGATGATGATGCCGTCCACCGGCAATGCGGCCATACGACGCGTGGCCTCGGCAAGCGAAAACTCCTCGGTCTTGGACATCTCGACCAGCGTGATGGCGCAATTATGCTCGCGAGCAGCGCTGGCGATGCCGTCGATCATTGAGAGGTTGCCGAACTTGGTGACATCGTTGACGCACAGGCCGACCGAATGATAACGGCCGTCGCGCAGCGAGCGACCGGCATAACTCGGACGAAAGCCGAGCTTTTGCATAGCGGCCTGTACGCGCTGGCGCGTCTGCTCGTTAACGTTAGGCAAGCCGTTGGCGACGCGCGAAACCGTCTGCTGCGAAACGCCGGCAGCGCGGGCGACGTCGGCCATGGAGACCGGACGCGAACTGGTATCGTTGGACGGGCGCCTTGCCACAGGATCACCTTCACCCTTGCGAGATCTGAATAGCGTGAATGCCGGCCCGGGCAGAAATACATCCCGCGCCGAGGCCCGCTATCGTCGGACGCATGTTAACGTACTCTACTTTTTCTATCTGCATCTCTTCTGCTTTATAAGTCCATACGGCAGTACCGTTCACGGCTGAATTTCTACCGATTACCAGATTCTCAAAAAGTGACAAGCGATGTGTTATGAGTACGTTAACATAGCCCGTAACGTGCGGTATCGTGAACACTTGGTTCATGCCGCTTTAAGTTGTTAACGTACTCATAACGACGCAAAACCCACCCGGGCGCGCCAAGGAAAGGACTCCCATGACCACCCCCGACGAAAAGACATTCGCCACGCTCACCAAGCTGTTTGAGGAGGAGTTTGGCCCCATCGGCGACCGCCAGGTGCTCTACGTGCACGCGCCCGGCCGTTCCGAGATCAGCGGCAACCACACCGACCACGAGGGTGGCCACGTTATCGCCGGCTCGCTCGATGTCGCCGTCGACGGCATCGCCGTGGCAACCGATTCCAACAAGGTTCGCGTAGCCGACGAGGGCTATCCCACGTTTGAAATCGCGCTCGACACGCTAGACGTTCAGGAGTCCGAGAAAGGCACGTCCGCAAGCCTCGTGCGCGGTATGGCCCACGAGGTCGCAGCCCTTGGCGTTGAGCCCAAAGGCTTCGACTTTGCCTTTACCTGCTCCGTCCCCTCGGGCGGCGGCCTTTCCAGCTCTGCCGCCGTCGAAGCCGCGTACGGTCGTGCCATGGAGACGCTCTGGGGCGCGCCCGCCATTGAGCCCGTCGCGCTCGCCCAGATGAGCCAGCGCACCGAGAACAACTACTACGGCAAGCCCTGCGGTCTGATGGACCAGGCCGCCGTTTGCTTGGGCGGACTCGCCTACATGGACTTTGAGGATCAGGCCCAGCCCAAGACCCAGAAGCTCGAACTCAACTTTGAGGATCACGGCTATGCGCTCGTGCTCGTTAAGGTCGGTGCCGACCACGTGGCCGCCACCGACGACTACGCCGCCGTTCCGCGCGAGATGCAGGACGTCGCCGCCGAGTTTGGCAAGGCGCGCCTGTGCGAGGTAAACGTGGCGGACTTTGACGCCAAACTCCCCGAGCTGCGCGCCAAGCTGGGCGACCGTGCCTGCCTGCGCGCCATTCACTACTGGTACGAAAACGGCCTGGTCGACAAGCGCTGGGCTGCCCTGAACGCCGGCGACATCGACCAGTTCCTGGTCCTGACGCGCGAGTCCGGCGCCAGCTCTGCCATGTACCTGCAGAATGTCGTTGCCAAGCTGGGCTCCGAGCAGCCCTCGATGTATGCCCTGGCACTGGCCGAGCACGTGCTCGACGGCCGCGGCGCCGTCCGTATCCACGGCGGCGGCTTTGGTGGCACCATCCAGGCCTTCGTGCCGCTCGACCTGGTCGACACCTTCATCGCCAAGATGAACGGCTGGCTGGGCGAGGGCTCTGCCCGCCACTACGCAATTTCTGACAAGGGGGCTTACGCGGCATGGCTGTAATGACTGACGTGCGCGAGGCTGCGCAGAACCTGATCGAGTACGCTATCCACCGATCGATGATCGGACAGGACGACCGCATCTGGGCCTACAACACCATTCTGGAGTGCATCGGCGCCACGGGCCCCGCGCTCGACATGGCCTGGGCGCTCCAGGTTGAGAAACTCTCGCTCTTGCACCCCGATACCCTGCCCGACTTTGACCTTGAAGGCACGCTCGCCGCGCTTGCCGAGGCCGCCGTTGCCAACGGCGCCACCGAGGACACGGCGTCGGGCCGCGACCGTATCGCCATGCGCATCATGGGTGAGCTCATGCCTCGTCCGTCTGCCGTGATTGACGAGTTTACCGGCCGTATGGGCGTCAACGAACCCCGCGCCGCGACCGACTGGTTCTACGGCCTGTGCTGCGACGCCGGCTACGTGCGCCGTGCCGCCATCGCGCGCAACATCAAATGGAGCACCCCCACCAACTGGGGCGATCTTGAAATCACTATCAACCTGTCCAAACCCGAGAAGGACCCGCGCGATATCGCCGCGGCAGGTGCAGCCAAGAACTTGGGCGAGAAGTATCCCGCCTGCCAGCTCTGCATCGAGAACGAGGGCTACCCCGGACGCTCCGCCGCAGCCGACGGCGGCGCTCACCCCGCCCGCCAGAATCTGCGCGTTATCCCCATTGAGCTCGACGGCGAGCGCTGGGGCTTCCAGTACAGCCCGTACGCGTACTTTAACGAGCACTGCATTGCCATGAGCTCCGAGCATCGTCCGATGCACGTCGACCGCAAGGGGCTGACCTGCCTGCTCGACTTTGTCGACCTGTTCCCGCACTACTTTATTGGCTCCAACGCCGACCTGCCCATCGTGGGCGGCTCGATTCTGTCGCACGACCACTTCCAGGGCGGCGCGCACGAGTTCCCCATGATGCATGCCACCGAGGTCTCGCAGTTTAGCGTGCCCGGCTTTGACCAAGTCAGCGGTACCGTGTTGCAGTGGCCGCTTTCGGTGCTGCGACTGCGCTCGCACGACCGCGCCCAGCTGCTCGACGCCGCCGAGAAGATCATCCTCGCTTGGCGCGAGTGGACCGATGAGTCGGTGGGCGTCATCGCGCGCACAGCCGACGGCGTAGCGCACAACACCGTGACGCCCGTCATCCGCCGCGTCGACTCCCGCGGCAACGCCGGCGGCGAGATCTACGAGGCCTACCTGGCGCTTCGCTGCAACATCACGACCGACGAGCATCCGCTGGGTGTGTTCCACCCGCATGCCGAGTATCACCATATTAAAAAGGAGAACATCGGCCTAATCGAGGTCATGGGCCTGGCTATTCTTCCGCCGCGCCTGGTTCCCGAGCTTGGCGCTGTCCGCGAGCACCTGCTGGCAGCCAAGGCCGATGCCAGCTACGACCTTACCGGCGCGCTCGAGGGCGACGACCTTTGTCGCAGCCACGCCGCATGGGCCGAGGATGTCTTTGCCCGCCGCGCCGACGAGCTTGCGGCCGACAACGCCATCGATATCCTGCACGAGGAGGTCGGCGTGGTGTTTGGCCACGTACTCGACAACGCCGGCGTCTTTAAGTGGGACGAAGCCGGCCGCGCCGCCCAGCAGCGCTTCATCGACTCGCTGTAGCACGCGAGCTCGAACGCACGCACTTAACAAATAGCGCCTACACGACCACGGCGCCCGCCGGCAACATCGCCGACGGGCGCCGTTTTGTTGGTGTAAGGGTAGCTCGACGGAAGCAATGACTACTTGCGACCAAGGCAACGCCGATGTCTTGGCAATGCCAGCGAGCGGGTCGCATTTGAGACAAGGTGACGTGAAACGAAAGGGCGCTGACCTTCTGGTCGCGCCCTTGAAGTTGAACGTCAGATTGTCCAAATGCGGCCCGCGCAGCGTCGGCTGGTTACGGCGTTTGGTAAAACGCCGTAACTCAACGCCGTAACTCTACAGCTCCGTTACTTCAACACTGTTGTAGACCTCGTCCCAACGGTCCATAACCAAATGCCCGGTCTTGGGATCCATGGCGTTGAGCTTGCCGCAGGCATTGGCGGTCTTGAGCACGGTGACATCGTCGGCGCCGGCAGCAATCGCATGCGCAAAGCCGGCGATGGTCGAGTCGCCGGAACCCGTCGCGTTCACAGCCGCAATCGCGGGCGTCTTGGCGCGGAACGCGCGACCCTCATGGAAGCCCACCGAACCGGCAGCGCCCATCGAAACGACAACCCAGGGAATACCGGCAAAGCGGTCATCGGCGGCGAGCGCCTCGCGCAGGGCATCGACATCATCGGTCGTAAAGGACGTACCCAGCAGGCCGTTGATCTCGGTCAGATTGGGCTTTACGAGCTCAGGCTTGGCATCGGACTCCAGCGCGGCCTCCAGCGATGCACCCGAGGTGTCGAGCAGCACCTTGGCGCCCGCCTCCTCGGCGATCTTGACGAGCTCGGCATAGTAGCCGGCATCGACACCACGCGGCAGCGAGCCCGAAAGCGTCACAACGTCCGCCTTCGCTGCAAGCTCGGCAAACTTGGCCGTAAAGGCCTCGAGCTCGGCCGGGGCGATCTGCGGGCCGCTCTCCAAAAGCTCGGTCTGATTACCCTCGTGCAGAATATTCAGGCAAATGCGCGTCTCACCGGCGATGGGCACAAAGTCGTTCTTGACGCCATCGGCATCCATGAGCTCGGCCATATAGGCACCCATGTGGCCGCCAAGCAGGCCAGTCGCGAGCACGTCGTCGCCCAGCTGCAGCAACACGCGGCTCACGTTGAGGCCCTTACCGCCAGCGGTCTTTTCGGGCGTCACGCGGTTCACGTCGTCGATGATCAACTTGTCGAGCTGATAGCGCGTATCGATCGACGGGTTCATGGTAACGGTCAGAATCATATTGAACTCCTGTTTCCGGGGCACGACACGCGCGACCCCAAACATACGATAGCTCGTTAAAGGATCTCGATCTCAAAGCCGCGGGTAACGGTCTCCCCCTGCTTGGCCACCAGGCAGCCACGCTTGTGCTCCAGAATATCGTCCTCGTCGGAGCAGGTGGACAGGCCGCCCCACGGTTCCACGGCCACAAAGTCGCCCTCGGGCTTGCTCCACACAATCAGGTACGGCATATCGGGAAACGTCAGGCGCACGCCCTTGTCCTCGGTCTTCTTGGTCAGCGTAACCACGCGGCTCTCGAGCACGTCGAAGATGGTCTCCACGAAGTCAAAGAGTTCGTGGGTCAGCGGCAGGTCATGGCCAACCATCGGGTTCTTGCTGCGATGCTCAACATCAATCAGGCCCGTCGAGGGAACGGCAGTACAGAGCTCGGCGGCCTCGCGCTGCTCAAAACGGAGCTCGTAGTCGTCATAGGACTCGCCCTCGTCAAGCGGGCACTTAAAGCCAGGGTGACCGCCCACAAAGAACGGCATGTCCTCGGTGCCCTCATTGGTCACCTCGTACGACACGGCCACCTTTTCCGAATCGATCGTGTAACGAGCAACGATCTTAAACGGATACGGGTACTGCTCGAGCAACTCGGCATGGTCGGCAGAGCTTAGGCTCAGCGCGACCATGTTGTCGCCCTGCTCCTCGAGCTTCCACTCCTGTTTGCGAGCAAAGCCGTGACGGGCAAGCTTGACCTCGCGGCCGCCCATGGTCATTGCGTGACCGTCGCGAAGGCCGCCGCAGATCGGGAAGCAAATGGGTGCCTGGCCCGACCACACCGCCGGGTCGCCCTGCCACAGGTACTCACGGCCGTTGGCCGCAATAGAAGTGAACGATCCGCCATCCGTGCTCAGCACTACGCGGATAGAACCGTTATCAAGAACAAACTCCATAGGAGCCTTCCCTTTCTTACGACAGCCTGCCAAGTCAATAGGGCTGATAGCAAACCGGCCCGCGCCCCATCACAGAAACGCGAGCCGTCAACGGACTAGTTAATTACGCCGGATACCCGCTAATCGTGGTATTCGCCGCGGTCCCACTTCTCGAGGAACTCGTCAAAGAAGTGCGGGTCAGCCTGAGCCTCGGCGTCGGCCTTATTGCAGGCATCGATCTTGGCAATCAGGGCATCGTGCTCGGGAGTCTTCTCGTAGGGCTCCTCCAGGAAGGCAAGCATGATATCGGCCATCAGGAACTCGCCGGTGATCTTGCCGCCAAAGCCCACGATGTTGGCGTTGAGCTCGCGACGGGCATACAGGGCAGAAGTCATATCGCGAACCAGGGCGCAGCGGGCGCCGGGAACCTTGTTGACGGCGTTGGTGATGCCGATGCCAGTGCCGCACAGGGCCACGCCAAAGTCGGCCTTACCGCTGGCAACAGCCTCGCCCACGGCCTTACCGTAGATGGGATAGTGCGTACGGGTGTGGCTGTAGGTGCCGCAGTCGAGCACCTTGTAGCCAGCCTGCTCCAGGCGGTCGGCCAGATAGATCTTCTCGTCCGTAACGATATGGTCGCAACCGATTGCGATGGTCTTCTTCATCAGAACGTCCTTTCGTCTGAATTCACAAGTTGAGGTAGAAGTTCGAGTTCTCGGTGGCTCTCGTTAGGCCATCTTGTTGAGCATGTCGACACGGATCTGGTGACGGCCGCCGGCGTACTGGGCGCGCAGGAACTCGCGGGCGATCTTCTTTGCGACCTCGGTGCCCACAACGCCCGGGCCCATGGTGACCATGCGCGAGCCGTTGTGCTCGCGGGTCATGTAGGCGGAACGCTCGTCGGAAATGTTGGCGACGACCATGCCCTTGATCTTGACGGCGGCCATATAGGAGCCGACGCCGTACTTATCGAATGCGAAGCCCTGGGAATCCTTGTGCTCCAGCAGGTCCTTGGCAACGGCGGTCGCGGAATCGACAAAGTCCGCGGCAGGGGTCTCGGAATAGTCGACGACCTCGTGACCGTCGGCGATGAGCATCTCCTTGATGGACTCCTTCATCGACATACCGTCGGCATCGGAAGCGATTACAACCCTCATGACATCCTCCTTGAGAGATACGCAGGTGCGTAGTTTCTGTTTGGAAGTGTTGAATCGCGTTCAGGTCCGGGCATCTGAATGTGCGGTTCTTCACTGTTCATGTTTATTTGAACACATTCGAACATCAACTGCAACAACTATTTGTTTATCTTTGTTCTTTTTTGAACAAATACCGTTCACGGATGATTGCTGACCGTTTGAGCCGGGCGCGGACGTAGCGACCATGTGTTCAACAAACAAAAGGGCGGCCAAGAACGCGTCTCGGCCGCCCTTCGGCGGTATTCCCCGGTATATACAGCTGTTTTAGCTACTCGGACTGCCCGCCCTTTTTGGCGTGCTTGGAAGGAGCGCTCAAGAAACGACCCGTCAAATAGTTCGCCGGGCCGGAAATATCAATCCCCAGCAGCACGTGACCCAGCCACAGAAACGCAACGAGCACCAGCAGCGGGATAACGCACGAGGTCACGATCATCACGATGACGCCTTCAATCAAATCGGTCACCTGCTGCACGATCTCGTCGGTCATCTGCTTGGCACCACTGGTTACCGACGTGACCAGGCTCGAGGCACCGTCGGCAAGCTGCTCAAGCACGTTCTTGGACTCTGTGGTCTCGGATTTTTTCTTGTTCGATTTTGAGCTGGTCTCGGCTGACTTGTCCGTGGTGTCGGCCGCATCGGCCGCGTCCGCAGCCTTTTGCTCAGCTTGCTCAATACTTACACGATACGTTTCATCGACCTTCTGCGACACCCATACGCTCGCGGGCACGAGCGCCATGCCGATCACGGCAACCACCAGCACGCGCGTCGCCACACGGCGCAGGACAGTGCTCGTGCTCCAGCGCCCGTGAATGCCGAGCGACACCGCAAAGAGCACCAACGCAAACGGGATTAAGATGCCCAGGCCAACCGACCACAAAATCGTGAGCAAATATTTCTCTAGGTATAGCACGGCAAGCACGATACCAAGGTTGCCTGAAAGCTGTGCGAGCTGCTCGGCAACCGGCGTTCCCGTATCACCCGGCAGCGCGGTAATGCCCGCAGACAGCGCCACGCACGAGGTCGTGAGCGCCAGTACGTTACCTTTCTTTTGATCGATGACCTCGATGGTGGAGTCCCAAGTTTTGGTATCGGCAAAATGCGGACGAGCTACAAAGCCCGACAGCAGCGCCAGTACCACGAGCGCAACGATAAAGCCAATCTGCAGCTTTTTGTTTGCGCACACGACATCGGACAGGCTGGGCTGCAGCTCTGTTACCGTCATGTGCTCGGTTATCTGGACAGGACGCCCATGAGCCATCTCGTGCGCGTCTCTTTTTTGTATTGACCCGTTATCCGGCATTTGGATACCTCCTCAGTCCGGCGTTTAATCCGAAAGAAAGTATACCCACCGAGCAAAAAACGAACGGGAAGACGAACAGAGCGCACCAAGACTGTCCCCAATGACTATCTCCGGATGAGTTGCGGTGGAATAGGGATTGTTTTGCGCCTGCCGGCCCCTATTCAGTCCCTATTTCACCGCAACTTGGAGGAGGACAGAAAAAGCCCTGCCGCGGGTTTGCAGCAGAGCTTTTGGAAGGGGACTTGGTTGTGAGGGCTCGTTAGGCGAGCTTGGCCTCGAGCTCGGCGATGCGCTTGTAGGCATCGATGGTAAAGCGGGTCTGCTTCTCCAGGATCATAGTGGTCATGAGAGTGTCCTGAGCGTGAGCCATGATGAAGGTCATCTCCATCTCGCCACCGCCGGCCTCCTGCGAAAGCAGCTTGGTCTGCGTGTCGTGGGCGCCGATAAGTGCATCGCTGGCATCCTTGTGCAGCTGTTCGGCCTTCTCAAAGTCACCCTCGCGAGCAGCATCGAGCGCTGCAAGCAGATCGGTCTGGGCGTCACCTGCGTATGCGACAATCTCGAATCCAACCATCGAGATTTCTTCTTTGGTTGCCATGTTGCGTTCCTTTCACATATGAACCAATGGAGAGCATCGCGTCCGGGCATACGCGCTGCGTTGTGTATGACAGAAACAATAACATTCAAACAAAAAAGAACAGCTCAAAACGTAATTTCGAGCTATGAACGGTCACTATTCGCCCGTGAACGGTTTTTAAACCAATCTGAACAATATCAAACACAATTATCGGCAACCCAAACAGGACCGCACCCTAACACAAATCGCGCACCGTATCGCCCTCTACGAGCACACCGGGGATCAGCATGTGCTCCACGCCAGACGCACCCCCATCGGCGCCGGCAATCTTGTCGACCGCCCACATGCCGACGCGCTTGTTGTCAAAGCGCACCGTGGTCAGGCGACGGTCGGGCACGATATCGCCCAGGCTGTCATCAACACCCACCACACTCACGTCCTCGGGCACACGCCTTCCGCATGACTCGAGCCCGCGAATGCAGCCGTATGCCATGGCATCGTTGGAAGCATAAATGGCCGTACAGGTCGGATCTTCCGCCAGAGCCTGACCGGCAGCATATCCGCTCTGTGCCGTCCAATCCCCACGGACGAGTCGCGGCGGCTCAATTCCATGCGCGCGCAATGTCTCGCGCCAGCCTTCCTCGCGCCGCATGCCCGAAAGCGAGCGCTCGGGACACGAGATAAAGTGCACGGTTTTGTGCCCCCGCCCCAGCAAGTACTCGACCACCTGGCGCGAGCAATCGAACTGGTCGTTATCGACCGTTGAACAGAGCGGGTGCTCCAGCATCGTAACGAGCACCGTCTGCATGCCGGGCAGCGGCTCGAAGGTGCCAAAGTCCGCCGGCATGCGATTCATGATCACGACCATGCCGTCTACCGGCAGCGCGCTCATACGCGACGATGCGCTCTCGAGGGTATAGGGATGTCCATCTACTTTAGTGAGGGTGATGGCATAGCCATGTTTGTCGGCCGCGGCGGCAAAGCCCTCCATACGGTCGAGGTTGCCGGTACCGGTAATGTTGAACATGGCGACGCCGACGGTCTTAAACTTGCCACGGCGCAGCGATCGACCGGCAAAATTGGGGCGATACCCCAGCTCGCGCATGGCGGCACGCACGCGTTCCTTGGTCTCGGGGCGCACACTGGGCGAATCGTGCACGGTGCGCGAGACCGTCTGCTCCGAGACGCCCGCGAGGCGCGCCACGTCTTTGACGGATACCGATTTTTTAACAGCGGCCATAGGTCGATCTTTCTATGTCAACGATGCCATTAGTGGCACCCTACGCAGTCAAATGAAACGTCTTCAAGTATATCTAACGCCTCCCCCACCATACGCTCACCACCCAAAACCTACCGTTCACCGACATTTTTGCTTCCCCGAACGGCTTTTGTCGCCCAAATGTTAACGTTGCCATTGTGCAAACACAGAGCCACCGGGCGGCTCAAACGTTTACGCGTAAGGAATCGACGGTTCGCAGGCACAGGAACCACCGGTTCGCGTCCTTTTTTGTGTCACAAAATGGCAACGTCAACATTTTAGCAACCGAACGTCAAAAGCTACCATCGTTGCTAACCCACCGACTCTTAGGAGCATTGCATGGAGCAACTCATCGCCATCATCGAAAAGGGCCAGCCCTTTTTCAACGCGATCGCCCGCAACAAGTACCTCAAGGCGATCCGCGACGGCTTTATCTCCGTCATCCCCATCATCATCTTCTCGTCCATCTTCTGCCTGGTAGCCTCGGTCCCCAACATCTGGGGTTTCTACTGGCCCGATGACATCAACAACGCTCTGTGGAAGTGCTACAACTACTCCATGGGCATCCTGGCCATCGCCTGCGCCGCCACCACGGCCAAGCACTTCGCCGACGCTCAGAACCGCGACCTGCCCAAGAATAACCAGATTAACTTTATCTCATGCATGTGCGCGGCCATCATCGGCTTCTTGCTCCTTTCGAGCGACACCATCGCCACGGACGCCGCCAGCGGCTTCAACACCACCTACCTTGGTTCCAAGGGCCTGCTGACCGCCTTTATCGCTGCGTTTGTGACCGGCATCATCTACAAGTTCTTCATTAAGCGCAACATCACCGTCAAGATGCCCGAGCAGGTTCCGCCCAACATCTCGCAGACCTTTAAGGACATCATCCCCTTCTCCGTCTGCATTACCGTCTTTTGGGTCTTTGACATCGTCTTCCGCGCTGCTTTTGGCTTCTGCTTTGCCCAGGGCGTCATCCAGGTGTTCCAGCCCCTGTTCACCGCTGCCGACGGCTATATCGGCCTCGCTGTGATTTACGGCGCCATGAGCCTCTTCTGGTTCGTCGGCGTCCACGGCCCCTCGATCGTCGAGCCCGCCATCGCCGCCGCTCTCGTTGCCAACATGACCGACAACCTAGCCGCGTTCCAGGCTGGCCAGCACGCTTCCGCTGTCCTGACCCAGGGTGCCCAGTACTTCGTCGTCTGCATGGGCGGCACCGGCGCCACACTCGTCCTGGTCTTTATGTTCTGCTTCCTGGCTAAGTCCCAGGAGATGCGCGCCGTCGGTAAGGCCGCCATCGTCCCTGTCTGCTTTGCCGTCAACGAGCCGCTGCTGTTCGCCGCGCCCATCGTGCTCAACCCCGTCTTCTTTGTCCCGTTTGTCTTTGCACCGATCGCCAACATCTGGATCCTCAAGATCTTTATCGACTTCTTGGGCATGAACGGCTTTATGTACACTCTGCCTTGGACCGTCCCCGGCCCCATCGGCACCATCATGGGCCTGGGCTTCCAGCCGCTCGCCTTTGTGATGCTCGCCCTTATCCTGGTCGTCGACTTCGTTCTGTACTATCCGTTCTTCCGTGCCTATGACGCCCAGAAGTGCGCCGAGGAGGCCGAGATCTCCCAGGAGGAGCTCGCCGCCAAGAACGCCGAGAAGGCCGCCAAGCTCAACGATGCCTTCCAGGGCAAGGCTGACGCCAAGAGCGTTGCCGCCGGCGCTGCTGCCGAGGCCGTGAAGGCCGACGCCCCCGCCGCTGTCGCCACCGAGGCAACGACCGCCAGCGACCTCAACGGCAAGCGCGTGCTCGTGCTCTGCCAGGGCGGCGGTACCTCGGGCCTGCTCGCCAACGCGCTGGCCAAGGCTGCCAAAGAGCGCGGCATCAATCTTGAGACCGCTGCCGAGGCCTATGGCAACCACGTTGACATGCTCCCCGACTTTGACCTGGTCGTCCTGGCCCCGCAGGCCGCAAGCTACCTGGCCGACCTGCAGAAGGACTGCGAGCGCGTGGGCAATAAATGCGTCGCCTGCCGCGGTAAGCAGTACATCGAGCTCTCCCAGAACGGCGACAAGTCTCTCGCCTTCGTAAGCGAGCAACTCTCGAAGTAAGTAACGCTCAGGGCCAGCCGACCATCCAAGACCGGCTGGCCCTTCGATTTAGACGATTGGATCATCATGTCCGTTAACCCCGCTAGCGTCACCAACCCGCCTGCGCAGTTTCCCGAGGACTTTGTCTTTGGCGGCGCCACCGCTGCCTACCAGGTAGAGGGCGAGACCCGCACCCACGGTAAGGGCAAGGTTGCCTGGGACGACTTCTTGGAGGCCCAGGGGCGCTTCTCCCCCGATCCCGCTTCGGACTTCTACAACCAGTACCCCGTCGACTTGGAGCTGTGCGAGGAGTTCGGTATCAACGGCATCCGCCTCTCCATCGCCTGGAGCCGCATCTTCCCCAACGGTACCGGCGAAATCAACCCCGAGGGTGTCCAGTTCTACCACGACCTCTTCGCCAAGTGCCACAAGCACCACGTTGAGCCGTTTGTCACGCTGCATCACTTCGATACGCCGCTGCCCCTCTTTGAGAAGGGCGACTTCCTCAACCGCGAGACCATCGATGCCTTTGTGGACTTTGCCACCTTCTGCTTTAAGGAGTACGCCGACCAGGTGACCTACTGGTTCACCTTTAACGAGATCTGGGCCGATGCCTCCAACACCTACATCGAGGGCACCTTCCCCGGCGGCGTCAAGGCGCATCTGGCCGAGGCCTTCCAGTGCGAGCACAACATGATGCTCGCCCACGCCAAGGCAGTACTGGCCTTCCACAACGGTGGCTTTAAGGGCAAGATCGGCGTCATTCAGTCGCTGGAGTTTAAGTACCCGCTCAACGAGAACGACCCCGCCGACATCAAGGCCGCCAACAACGAGCACGTGCTGCAAAACCAGTTTTTGCTCGACGCCACCTTCCGCGGCGACTACGCGCCCGACACCCTCGAGTGCGCCAACCGCCTGGCTGCCGTCTCGGGCGGCACCATCGAAATCCTAGACGAGGATCTGGAAATCATGCGCGAGGCCGCGCTCTACAACGACTACCTGGGCGTCAACAACTACCAGTGCCGCTTCCTCAAGGCTTACGACGGCGAGAACGACCTGCACCACAATGGTACGGGTGAGAAGGGCACCGGCCGCTGGCGCGTTAAGGGCATTGGCGAGCATGTGAACAAGCCTGGCATCCCCACCACCGACTGGGACTGGATCATCTATCCCGAGGGCCTGTTCGATCTGCTCGTCTACATTAAGCAGCGCTACCCCAACTACAAGCAGATCTTCATCACCGAGAACGGCATGGGCTACAAGGACCCCTACAAGGACGGTTTTGTGGACGACCAGCCGCGCATCGACTACATCGAGCAGCACCTGCGCTGGTTGCTCAAGGCCATGGAGGTTGGCGTCAACGTAGGCGGCTACTTCCTGTGGAGCCTGCAGGATCAGTTCTCCTGGACCAATGGCTACAACAAGCGTTACGGCTTCTTCTACGTTGACTTTGAAACCCAGAAGCGCACGCCCAAGGCAAGCGCATACTGGTATAAGCACGTGGCGCAGACCCGTCGTCTGGACTAGCGGCTTGCGACGAGCGGTTGGCGGAATTGCACCGCCCACATAACCTGTCCCCATTTCTCAGCCGGGGGCGGCACGTCACACGGCGCGCCGCCCCCGGCCTTTTTGGGCGGTTCGGGGTCCGTTTGTCTCAATCTGTAACATCTAGCCGAGTTTTTGGGTCCTAGCTGTTACAGATTGAGACGAACAGGATTGCTCTTTCCGAAGAATCTAAATCTGTAACACGTAGCCCGCTTTTGACCGTCTACCTGTTACAAATCGAGACAGACGGAGTAGGACCTAACCCCGTATGTCCCTAACAGTCGAGCGTTCGACCAGCGTGCTCGGCACATGAATCGCCTCGATAGACGAGCTCTCTCCAATCGCCGCCTCAAACGCAAGCTTACCGACACCGCGCAAATCAAATCGCAGCGTCGTCAGCCGATTGTGAGGAACAAGTCCCTCGAGTGCGTCGTCGATACCAACCACGCTCACGTCGTCGGGCACGGACAGGCCCGCGTTCTCGAGCGCGGCGATAACGCCCAGCGCCATCTGGTCATTTGCCGCAAGCACGGCAGTCGGCGTCTGCGACCCGCCGGCAAGCACCTCGGCCGCAATCCGCTCGCCCATGGCGTACCCACTGTCCGCACTCCAATCGCCACGCAGCATCGGAGCGGCATCGACATGAGCACGACCCAGCGTATCGCGCCAACCGGCCTCACGAAAACGCGAGGAAATCGAGTTTTCCGGACCCGCCACAAACCGCATATTCGAGTGACCATGTTCCAGCAGATAATTGGTCAACAGCTCGCACGAACCATACTGGTCGGAGTCGATCGTCGTGCAGCGCGGATGCGCATACATGGACAGGATGACCGTTCGCACTCCCGGCTGGGGAACAAACTCCTCAAAATCGGGAGCCATGCGGTTCATGTTGAGAATCATGCCGTCGACGGGTCGCTCGACCATGCGGCGCGAGGCATCGGCAAGTGTATAGGGCTTGTCGCCGCCCATCTCGATCATAGTGACGGCAAAATCGTGCTCGCGCGCCGCTTGCATGATACCCTCGAGCGTCGCCAGGTTACCGACACGTGTGATGTTGTACATGCACAGGCCAATAGAACGATACGACCCGCCGCGCAACGCCGCTCCAGCAAAATTGGGACGAAAGCCCAGCTCTTCCATGGCGGCCAGCACACGCTTGCGCGTCTTTTCCGTCACGTTGGGCATACCGTTGACCACGCGAGACACAGTCTGGCGGCTCACGCCAGCGAGCGCCGCAACCTCTGCCGCGCTCGCCGAATGACCATTCCTTGTCTGCTGAGCCATGCCTTCCACGCTAACCTGCTTCCCAACTATTCCCCGCGCCCATGGCGCATCGTACATACATCGATAACGTGCTCATGATACCCGAGCCATATACCACAACATGAAAACTTCTGTCAATCAAAACCGCTTACCGAACAAATACAACCGTTCGCGGCTGTTTGAAGTTGTTTTGTTTCTATACATCCCAGCCGGATGTTAACGTGCTCATTGTCAAATGTTCACGTGCTCATTTTGGTTCTAATCATTTTAAGATAGTGTTTATCGGGCTTTTTCACCGCTGAACGCTAACCAAGGAGCCTCCTGAGCGCAAACGCACAATATCGAACAGCGAGACGAGAGGGTGTATGCATATGTCTTTGCTAAACCGCGTACAGCAGCTGCCGAAGGGCTTTGTTTGGGGCGCCGCAACCGCCGCGTACCAAACGGAAGGTTCCACGAAGGTGGCAGGCAAGGGTAAGACCATGTGGGACGATTACCTTGTCGCCCAGGGTCGCTTTTTGCCCGACCCGGCCAGTGATTTCTACAACCGCTACGAGGAGGATATCCGCCTTTCTGCCGAGCATGGACTCAACGCCATCCGTGTGTCCATCGCCTGGACCCGCATCTTCCCCAACGGCGACGATGCCGAGCCCCTCGCCGAGGGCGTTAAGCACTACCACGAGCTGTTCGCCTGCTGCAAAAAGTATGGCGTCGAGCCCTATGTGTCCCTGCATCACTTTGACTCCCCCGCCGCCCTGTTCAACCAGGGCGACTGGCTCAACCGCAAGACCGTCGACGCCTATGTGCGCTATGCCGAGTTCTGCTTCCGCGAGTTCCGCGAGGTCAAGAATTGGTTCACCATCAACGAGCTCATCAGCCTCTCGCACTCCCAATACATCCAAGGCAACTTCCCGCCCAACCATCACTTTGATGTGACGAGCGGCATCCAGAGCCAGCACAACGAGCTCGTTGCCCACGCCCGCGCCGTCAACCTGTATAAGGATCTTGACGAGACCGAGCACCTGGGCGGACGCATTGGCATGGTCAACGTCCTGACGCCGGCATATCCTGCCACAGACTCGCCCGCCGACCAGCACGCCGCCGACCTGTACAACGCCTTCTACACCGACTTCATCATGGACGGCGCCTTCCTGGGTCACTACTCCGCGCGCACCCTCTCACTCATCAACGAGATTCTGCGTGCCAACAACGCCACGCTTACGGTTGAGGACAGCGACATGGAGGAGCTCGCCAAGGCGGCGCCCCGCAACGATATGTTCGGCCTCAACTACTATCAGTCGGCGTTTATCGCCGCCTACGATGGCGAGTCCACCAACAGCTTTAACGGCACCGGAGACAAGGGCACCTCGTGCTTTAAGTTTAAGGGCGTCGGGCAGCAGGTCGATATGCCGGGTATCCCCACCACCGACTGGGATTGGCTCATCTACCCGCAAGGCCTCTACGACACGCTCAAGCACATCAGCGCCACCTATCCCAACCTCCCCGTCATCTATATCACCGAAAACGGCCTGGGCCACAAGGACCCCGAGCCCGACGCAAACGGCATCGTCGCCGATCCCGAGCGCATCGACTTTGTCGACCAGCACATGGAGAAGGTGCTCCGGGCGCGCGCCGAGGGCGTCGACGTCCAGGGCTACTTTATCTGGAGCCTGCAGGACCAGTTCTCGTGGGCCAACGGCTATAACAAGCGCTACGGCCTGTTCTACATCGACTTCGACACGCAAAAACGCTACATCAAGCAGTCGGCACTCTGGTACAAGGAGCTCGCCGACACTATGGCGGACGCGCAGTAGCGCATCGCCTCGCTTTCCCCCGAGAGGGGAGCGGCCCTATGCGATACAAACCCAGCCGCTCCCCTCTCTCCCCCTGGGACCGACCCCGCCTGCACCCGGGCTTTTAGCAAGCGGGAGACCATATAGGTTTTCAACGTCCATGCCATTAAGATTTCATGCAAAGAGGAGCGTGAACTATGGAATCGATCGTTAAGTTCTTGGAGAAAGGTCAGCCGTACTTCGACAAGGTCTCTAAGAACATCTACCTTCAGGCCATTAAAGACGGCTTTTTGGCAGCAATGCCCATCATCCTGTCTTCTTCTGTCTTCCTGCTTATTTCGACCCTGCCGGGCGTTGTCGCCACGGTCGGCGGCTTTACGCTGCCCGACTGGTGGAACGTCGACGTCGTGAACTTCTGCAACAAGGTTTACAACTTCACGATGGGCGTCGTGGGCATCATGGTCGCCGGCACCACCGCAAGCGCGCTGACCGGCTCCAAGAACCGCCGCATGCCTGCCGGCAAGGCCATCAACGCCACGAGCACCATGGTCGCCGCCATGTGCGCTATGCTCATCTTGGCCGTTACCCAGACGAGTGCCAAGATCGACGGCGCCGATGTCTCGGTGTTCTTTACCGACAACATGGGCACCAAGGGCCTACTGAGCTCCTTTGTCGCCGCATTTGCCACGGTCAACATCTATGCCTTCTGCATTAAGCGAGACATCACCATCAAGCTGCCCAAAGAAGTCCCCGGCGCCATCGCCCAGAACTTCCGCGACATCTTCGCCTTCAGCTTCTCCATCCTGTTTGTCGCCGTCATCGACGTTATCTGCCGCACCTGCTTGGCCGTCCCGTTTGCCAACGTCATCTCCACGCTGGTGAGCCCGCTGTTCGCCGCTGCCGATTCCTACGCCGGCCTCGCCCTCATCTGGTTCATGATCCCGCTGTTCTGGTTCATGGGCATCCACGGCCCCTCGGTCGTTAAGCCTGCCCTCAACGCCGCGCTGTTTGGCAACATCACCACCAACCTCGCCACGCTGCAGGCCGGCGGTCACCCCGCCCTCGCCCTGACCGAGAACTTCGGTAACTACATCGGCGAACTCGGCGGCACCGGCGCCACGTTCATTGTCCCGATCATCTTCCTGCTCTTTATGCGCTCCAAGCAGCTCAAGGCCGTCGGCAAAGCCTCTGTCGTACCCGTGATGTTCGCCGTCAACGAACCGCTGCTGTTCGCCGCGCCCATCATCCTCAACCCGTACTTCCTGATCCCGTTCCTGTTTGCCCCCGTGGCCAACGTCCTCATTGGTAAGTTCTTCATCGACTTTTTGGGCATGAACGGCTTTATCTATGCCATGCCGTGGGCACTCCCCGGACCGATCGGCACCTTCATCGACACCAACTTCCAGCCGATCTCTCTGGTCCTGGTTGTCGTCCTGCTGGTCGTTGACTTCTTAATCTACTACCCGTTCTGCAAGGCCTACGACAACGTCCTGTGCAAGCAGGAGGCCGAGACCCTGGCCGAAGAAGAGGCCGAGGAGACCAAGGCCGTCAAGACCGCTGCCGCCCCCGCCGTTGAGGCTCCTGTTGTCGAGACCGCTTCTGCCACTGAGGCCTCCGCAGCTCCGTCCGCCCTTAAGGGCAAGGATCTGAGGGTTCTGGTTCTGTGCGCTGGCGCCGGCACCTCTGCACTGCTCGCCAACGCGCTTAAGGAAGGCGCCGACGAGCTGGGCATCGACATTACCGCCAACGCCGGTGCCTACGGCAGCCACTACGCCATCATGGACCAGTACAACGTCATCGTCCTGGCTCCGCAGGTTCGCACCTATTACAACGAGATGAAGGCCGACACCGACCGCCTGGGCATCACGCTGCTGTCGCCCAAGGGCAAACAGTACATCGACCTCACTAAGGATCCCAAGGGTGCCGTCGCCTGGATCGAGGAAAACCTCGAGGCATAAGACGCTGACGCCACCTGCCGCTCGCAGAAAAAAATGGCCCGTGCATCGATGCTGAACTGCGCCCCAAATCTTGGACGCCCTAAATAGCGACTAGGCCGCGAGGGCCTGATTCCGGTACTCCTCCGGGGTCAGGCCCTTCAATCTTACCTGCCTCCGGCTCGTGTTCCAGTG
>UQLJ01000022.1:0-40566 GCA_900541825.1 uncultured Collinsella sp. | reverse complement strand
GTTCCCGGTTCCACCGGGCCGCGCGGCAAGGAGATATATTGCCAGACCGGAGGGGTCCCGGGGGCGGGAATCGCGCACTCCATATTTTGTTCACAAATGAATAGGTCCCTCAGTCGCATCACTGAGGTTAAAACTGAAGCATTGGCTTCTGATATTGGCGATGACCAGCTGTTTTATGTGTATTGAGACATCGGTCATCTCTGGAGCGCTACTTTACTCCAAAGGCATCAGTTATTTGTTTCCCATCGGTAAAAGGCGGGTTTTGTTCGCCAAGCGTTCTTATATATAGCTAGATACGGGTTCGAACCCGTGCACCGGCAACAAAAAAGCGACCAACCGGAGTTGACCGTCTCAACAATCTTTGGGTGGGCCGTCAGGGGTTCAGCCTGCTTCGCAGGCGGCCGCTGCGGCGCTTTCGCGCCTTGCGCGCTGCGCTGGCAAACGCTCACGCGTTTACTCAGCTCCGCGCCCCGACGGGTTCGAACCCATGAAAGGGCGACAAAAAAGACGGCCAACCGAAGTTGACCGTCTCAACAATCTTTGGGTGGGCCGTCAGGGGTTCGAACCCTGGACCTTGGGATTAAAAGTCCCCTGCTCTGCCAGCTGAGCTAACGGCCCGCGGGTGGCATTGTACCACGGTCTGGGACTATTCCCAACTCCATTGGCCGTTCTGGAAAATCACAACTTCACGTCCATCAGGCGTAATTCCCGTAATATCGATGTCGTCCGTGCCGATCATAAAATCGACGTGCGTGCTCGAGACGTTAACGCCATGCTCCAGGAGCTCTTCCTTGGACATGTCGTACCCACCCTCGATGCATTCGGGGAAACCGACACCTAGCGCGAGATGGCAGCTAGCGTTCTCGTCATAGAGCGTATCGTAGAACAGAACACCACTTTCGCGGATCGGCGTGTTCTTGGAAATGAGCGCGACCTCTCCCAGGTGAGCAGCGCCCTCGTCAGTATCGATGATACTTGCGAGCGTTGCCTTGCCCACGCGGGCGTCGTAGTCCACCACGCGGCCGCCCTCGAACTTAATCCAAAAATCTTCGACCTTATTGCCGTGATGGATGAGCGGCATGGCCGAGTACACGATACCGTCGGCGCGCATGCGATCGGGCGAAGTGAAGACTTCCTCGGTGGGAATGTTGGGGAAGAAGGGGTGCCCATCGGGCGTCTTGCCCTTGCCGCCGGCCCACTCGTGACCTTTCGTCATGCCAATCGTCAGATCGGTTCCATTTGCCGCGGTGTAATGCAGGTAGTCGAAACGATTGTCGTTCAGGAAACGCAGGTTCTTTTCGAATGCGGCGTCATGGAGTTCCCAGTCGCTCTCTGGGTCCTGGCCATCGGCGCGCGCGGTGTGCAGAATCGCATTCCACAGCTTATAGATTGCAACCTCATCGGCGTCTCCCGGGAACACCTCGTGCGCCCAAGCCACGACCGGAGCGCCGGCGATGCACCACGGATTGATGTTGTAATCCAGTCCACGGCGGAAAACTTTGCACTGCGTATTCCTCGCCTTTGATGCCGCGGCCGGCTTGGCTGGATCGATGCCCTTGAGGGCCGCAGGATCCGCACCCTCGATAAAGACAAAGCAGGCACCATCCTGGGCCAAGGAATCCAGCTGCATGCGCTTCCACTCGGACGTCTGCTCAAAATAGCTTTTCTCGACATGCTCGTACGTGAGCCTCGTCACGGCATCATCGGCCCAAATGACCGTCACGTGGCCGGCGCCGGCAGCATAGGCCTCCGCGACCACCACGCGCGCAAACGGCGCACACTCGACCGGAGACTGAACGACGACCTCCTGGCCGGGCTTGACGTTTACGCCCTTGCGGACGACCAGGCGCGCGTAGTTTTTAATCTTGGGCTCCAGGGCCTTCATGCCCTCCAGAGCCTCTTCGACCGTCAGGGCAGCTCGAATCATGTGCCACTCCATCTATCTATAGAACAGTAAAAAGGCGCGCCGCAAAAACGACGCGCCTTATATCTTAGCGATAAGTATGTATGCAAACGCTACTTCTTCTTGGAGTCCTTCTTGTCCTCCTCGGCAGCCGCGCGCTCAATAAGAGCGTTGAGCTTGTTCTCGGACATGCCCTCGGCCTGCGCGCGGTACATGTTGCGCAAGGGACGAATACGAGCGAAGTCATAGATAAAGTCGCCCAAAATGATGACGTAGGACAAAACAATGCCGACCATCTGGACAGGGCTGGACACCATGCCAGCGGGAGCGAAGTACAGCGAGGCCCAAATTGCCACGACGAGCACCATGCCAATGGCGAGCACAATCCACCAGATGCGACGGCGCTTGGTGTAGTCCTCGTCCTGCTTGAGGAGGATATTCGACACCGTATAGATGCGGTCCTCCTTGGCGCGCTGCTTAGCCTTGCGGGCGCGCTTCTCCTCTTTAGAGAGGCCCTCGAGGTTCTCGCCCTTCTCGAGCTCTTTGCGGCGTGCCTTAGACGAAGCCGGCACGACGCGAACGGAGCTCGCTGCTTGGCGGGCGGGCTTAGCAGATGCGGCAGACTTGCGCGCAACCCCGGTAACTTCGTGGGATTGCGTGCGCTTGTTCGTGGCGCTACGGGTACTCACTTATGCGTTCTCCTTCATGCTTGTGAACTGGGAGCCCGTGATGATCTGGAAGGCCTCGCGATAGCGCTCGGACGTGCCATCGATGACCTCGGCGGGCAGGTGCGGGGTCTCCCCCGTCATATCCCAGTTGGCCTTGAGCCAATTGCGGACGAATTGCTTGTCGTAGCTAGGCTGGATCTTGCCCTCCTCGTAGCTGGCAGCAGGCCAGAAACGGCTGGAGTCGGGCGTGAGGCACTCGTCGATCAGCGTGACCTTGCCATCAATAACACCAAACTCGAACTTGGTGTCGGCAATGATGATGCCACGGGTCGCGGCGTACTCGGCAGCGGCCTTGTAGATCTTGAGGGAAAGGTCACGAATCTGCGTGGCGATGTCCTCGCCCACGATCTCGCAGCAACGCTCGAACGAGATGTTCTCGTCGTGGTCACCGATCTCGGCCTTCGTGGACGGCGTGAACAGCGGCTCAGGAAGCTTGGAAGCCTCGGTCAGGCCCTCAGGCAGCTGGATGCCGCAGACGGTGCCGTTCTCGTCGTAGGTCTTCTTGCCCGAACCGGTCAGATAGCCGCGGACGATGCACTCGATAGGAATCGTCTGGGCCTTCTTAACCAGCATGGCGCGGCCAGCGAGGTAGTCACGATACTCAGCAAACTCCTCGGGGAAATCCGCCGGGTCGATGGAAACGAGATGGTTGGGGACGATGTCGGCAAACTTATCGAACCAGAATGCCGAGATGCGATTGAGCACCTCTCCCTTAAACGGAATCTCGTCGGGAAGAATGAAGTCGAACGCAGAAATGCGGTCGGTGGCGACCATCAGCAGGTTTTCACCGGCATCGTAAATATCACGAACCTTGCCACGGGAATCCGGACGACGCTCCATCGTTGTCACGTGAGTCACTCCTTACCTAAATACGACAGAAATGCGGGTTCTTTCCCGCATGTTTTCGCAAACTCGGAGCGGCAGGGACGCGGCCCCTCCTTCACCGAATAGCGAAAAGCTAGTGCTCCATTGTAGTAGATGCCGCGTCTGCCGTGTGCTCGCGGGGCAGATGAATTGTAAAAGTCGTACCCTTTCCAAGCTCCGACTCCACGGATATGTAGCCATGGTGACGCTCGACGATCTGCTTGGTCACGGCGAGGCCAACGCCCAGGCCGCCAGCTTCGCGGGCGCGGCTGGCATCGGCGCGCCAAAACCGCCCGAAGATGCGCGACAGATCGTCCTTGGCAATACCGATGCCGGTATCAGAAACGGCAATGCTGACGTGCTTGCGGTCACTGAGCACCGACACCACGACCCAACCGCCCTCGGGGGTGTAGCGCATGGCGTTGCTCATGAGGTTGATAACACATTGCGTGATCATGTCAGGATCGGCCTCGACGACATCGTCGTGACCCTGGGTCTCGTCCGCAAAACGCAGGCGCAGATCGCGGTCGACAAACAGGCGCTCCTGGGCATTAACGATGGAACGCACGAAAGGAACCATGTCCACCGGCTCAAGGTTGAGCGGAGCCGTGCTGTTTTCCATGCGCGACAGGTCGAGCATCTGCTGCACCAGACGAGCCAGGCGGCGCGTCTCGGAAGCAACGGTCTCCAAATGCTCATCGTCGGTGGGATACACGCCATCCTGCATGGCCTCGACCGTTGCGAGCATGGCCATAAGCGGCGTGCGAAGCTCATGTGCAACGTCTGAGGTCAGGCGCTTCTCGTGTTTCATATCCTTCTCGAGCGAAGTGGCCATCTCATCGAAGGTCTCACCCAGCTGATCGATCTCGTCATCACCGCGCAGTCCCGTGCGAGCCGACAGGTCGCCGTCACGGATTTGCTTTGCGGTACTGGTGATGCGATGAATCGGCTTGGTGAGCATGCGCGACACGAGCGATCCGATAACGACCGAAATGCAGATTGCAACAACCGCGGCGAGGGCCATGGCGTTAAAGGTCTTCTCCCTAAACGCAGAGTCCGCCTTGGTGAGCAGAGCGTCGGAGCCGATGGCCCACAGCTTTACCTGTCCGACATGCTCGCCGGAAGACGTTACAATCTCGACGTTAGCAACGCTATCGGAGTCGGTTGGAGCAGACGAGACCGGGCTATGCGATGCCCTCTTGCCGCTCGTGTCGTCGGTCGTAGCCTGGTTTTCGCGTACATCGGCGGTGGCGCTTGCCGAGGGCCAGGAATCGTCATAAACGATCACGCCCTTTTTATTGACGACCTGCATGCCCAGATCGTCGGAAACCAAACTCGACGTTGCGACCGTGCGCAGTTCTCCCGCGGTCCAAGAGGCGTTTTCCTCATATGAGGTTGCCAACTTCTCGGCAGCGGAATTTGCGATTTCGACGATATTGGAGCGTGTGTAATCCGAAAAGACTGTGCCCCACACAACAGAGACAACGCCCACCAGCACCAATACCGTCATGAGCGATGTCAGAGCAAAAGCAAGTGCCATGCGCGAGGGATAGCTCATCGTTGGCCGTGAATCGGAACGAGGCGTGTTCCAACTAGCCTTGGAACCCGCCTCGCTCTCCTGCTTGTGCTTTTGTCCGATTTCAAAGCGCGCAGGTGTCATATGTGATTTCCCTATTTCTCGTCCGACTTATCGGTCTTGGCCGGAGCCTCGAAGCGATAGCCGACACCATGGACGGTGTAGAGCCACTTGGGCTTCTTGGGATCATCGCCCAGCTTGGCGCGAAGATTCTTCACGTGGCTATCGATGGTGCGCTCATAGCCCTCAAAGTCATACCCGAGCACTTTCTCGACCAGCTCCATGCGGTTATACACACGGCCGGGATGGCGGGCAAGCGTGGTGAGCAGCTTGAACTCGGAAGCCGTCAGATCGACTTCCTTGCCCTCGACCAAGATCTTGTGGCCCGAGATATCGATGACCAGATCGCCGAAGTCGAGTACCTCGACGGCGGGCTCGTCGGCCTGATGGGCACGGCGGAACAGAGCGCGAACGCGAGCGACGAGCTCGCGCGGCGAGAACGGCTTAATCAGATAGTCGTCGGCGCCGAGCTCAAGACCGATAATACGGTCCTCGATCTCGCCCTTAGCCGTCAGCATGATGATGGGGACATCCGAGGTATCGCGAATGGTGCGGCAAACGCGCTCGCCGGGGATCTTGGGGAGCATAAGGTCGAGCACGACCAGGTCGAACTGATGCTTCTCGAACTCCTCGATCGCGGACTGGCCGTCGCCGACGCCCACAACCCAGTAGCCTTCGCGCTCGAGATAGGCAGCGACGGCGTCACGGATTGCCTTCTCATCCTCGACCAGCAGAATCTTTTTTGCATCTGAAGCCATAACACGGCCCCCCTGTCTCAATTAGCTAAGAACAAGCCCATTTTAACGCACCTGAGCCCGCCGGATGCCGCTATGACGCGGCAGCTCGGCAGGCGGTACTCACAATTACAACGCGTTTATTCCCCTGTTGGCGCCTTTTTAACCCCTCTAAGCTTAAAGAGAGAATAGGCGCGCAGTGACCATCTCTGGTATACCCTGGCTGTTGCGCACCGTGGCGTACGCAAGGAATGAGTCCGATTTTCCCGCCGTAGCTGGATAATCGCCATACTCCAAAGCGCGGTCGGGCGACAGCAGCGAGCCATAGGTCTTGGCAGAGGTGTCGATCAGGAAATGCGACGCCTGTACCTTAACAAGGTATTTATTCTTCTTGCCAGCCGCACATGCGAGCGGCTCGCGTGACAGGAAGAGGTACGGCCCTCCCTCATTACCGATATACGTGCCCATATTGCCCAGGCTGCCCACGCCACTATAGGTCGCCTCGATAGAAAACACGAAGGTATCGCCCATATATACGGCCTCGAAAGGCGAAACTGACGAGGGGAGGACTAGCTGGGCACGTTTGGTGTTGTTGCCGTCGGTCAGATCGATTGCCGTTATGCCGTAGTAGACACCCTCGTCGTTGCGGACACGCGGCGAGATGGTCAAAATGCCGTCGCTCGCGCGCGGGGCCGATGCAAAGCGGCCCGTCGATTTCCAAATTGTCTCGGCCTTGGATTCATCAAGCGAGCGACGATAGCAAAACGAATCGCTACTCGTTTTATTGCCACCTGCCGAGGGCATTTTATACCAGATGACTGATGACCCGAACGCCGTAAACAGCGGCGGATCATAGTCCTTGCCACCTCGATCGAGCTCAACCACGTCGCCAGAGAGCGAAGCGCCCGACAGATTTTGACCGTAGAGCTTCCACGATGAATTGGCAAAGTTCATCTCAACCCACGCGAATACGCTGTCGCCGGCACGGACATCGTAGAATGCATATCCCGTGCCCTCGATAGGATCCTCGATTAATGTGGTAAGCGAGCCATCGCCCAGGTTGAGCACACCGAGTGTGTTGGCGTGCAGTGCCGATGCGGGCGCCATCATCGCCGCGGCGTAATCGCCGTCGCAGTAGTACAGCAGCGTACCCAGAGGCAGCGTCCATGACGCCGCCGGCTCAAGATCGATGTCGACTGCCTCGTACTCATCCGTAATCGAGATGATTTTGGAATCATCCTTGATAACCTGCGGCTCGCCGGCGGCATCATCGCTGGTACCCGTTTTTTTCGAGCATCCGGCAAGCACCGTGGCAGCGCCCGCAGCAACCCCACCGAGCACAAAGCCGCGACGCGATATTCCGTTCTTGATGTGATCGGCGATACCCATTAGGCGATCTCGGCGCGAGCGGCCTCGATAGCGCGTGTAAGCTGGTCGGCGCAGGAGGTCTTTTTCATACCGCAGGTATTACCGGCGAGAACCTCGATTACGCGATCGGCAGGAGCGCCCTCGACCAGCTTGGAGATAGCCTTGAGATTGCCGTCGCAGCCGCCGGTAAACTCAACGCCTATCACCTTGTTGCCGTCATCGGAAAGGTCAAGGTGAATATTGCGAGCACACACGCCCTGAGGCTTGTAATCAAACGAAATCATGCGATCCCCTCTCAGAATGTTATTCGAGACGACTATTATCCCCGTCTTTCCCTAAATGCAACGAGGCGCTTTGCCGGCAACACACATTACCAGCAAAGCGCCCTAAAAAGCTAACGTTATGTCCGAACCTACTCGAAGCTCAGCTGCTCCAAGCGATCGAAGACCGTGTCGATACGGGTGAGGAAGTCCCACGGATCAAAGATCTCGTCGAGTTTCTCCTGGCTGACAGTGCAGCGCGGATCGGCCTCGAGACGCTCCTTAAAGGTAGGGCCGGAGACACAATCCTGTACCTCGTGCCAGGTTGCCATGGCGTTCTCCTGCACAATGGCGTACGCGTCCTCGCGGGTGATGCCCGTGTCGACGAGGGCGAGCAGGACCTTGGAGGAGAAGATGAGGCCGCGTGTCTTGTTGAGGTTGGCCATCATGCGAGCGGGATACAGCTGCAGGCCGTCGATAACGCGGATGAGGCACTGGAACATGTGGTCGAGGGCGATGAAGCTGTCGGCCTGGGCGACGCGCTCGGCAGAGGAGTGCGAAATGTCACGCTCGTGCCACAGGGCGACGTTGTCGAAGGCAACCTGCGCGTTGGCCTTCACGACGCGCGACAGGCCGCAGACCTTCTCCATGGTGATGGGGTTGCGCTTGTGCGGCATGGCGGAGCTGCCCTTTTGACCCTTACGGAACGGTTCCTCGGCCTCGAGTGTATCGGTCTTCTGCAGATTGCGAACCTCGGTAGCGATGCGCTCACAGGTGGCCGCGGTGGTGGCAAGAACGCCGGCGAGGTAGGCGTGATGATCGCGGCTAATAACCTGCGTGGACAGCGGGTCGTGAACCAGGCCCAGGTGCTCGCAGACATATTCCTCGACAAACGGCTCGATGGAGCTGTACGTGCCGACAGCGCCCGAGATGGCACCAAAGGCAACGTTCTTGCGGGCATCCTCAAGACGGTCCAGATCGCGCTTGAGCTCCCAGGCCCAAGAGCCAAACTTCATGCCGAAGGTCATCGGCTCGGCATGGATGCCATGAGTACGGCCGGCGCAGAGCGTGTTGCGCTCCTCAAAGGCGCGACGCTTGCAGATCACGCCGAGTTTTTTGACGTCCTCGATGATCAGGTCGCAGGCCTGGGTGAGCTGGTAGCACAGGGCCGTGTCGCCCAGATCGGAGCTGGTCATACCATAGTGAACCCAGCGGCTGGGCTTGGGGTCGCCCTCGGGAATATCGGCATCGATGTACTCCTTCATGTTGGTCAGGAAGGCAATGACGTCGTGGCGCGTGACTTCCTCGATCTCATCGACCTTCGCCTTCTCAAAGTTGGCATGGTCGCGGATCCACTGGGCCTCGTCTTTGGAAATACCGATCTTGCCGAGCTCCGCCTGGGCCTCGCAGGCCAAGACCTCGATCTCCTGCCAAATGGCGTACTTGTTCTCGAGGGAGAAAATGTGTCCCATCTCCGGGCGGGTATAGCGATCGATCATAGCGGCTCCTTTTTGGTTATTGGCACGTTGGTCGTAACCCATCCATTGTACCGTGCGCAGGTGCAAGTATGGGCAGCAGGCATTAACCTAACATTTTGGAATTGGAGCGAGCAACGGGACGTCTGCGCATTTGCTCCGCAAATCCGCACCGGCTTCAGTGGCATACCGAGATCCGGGGAAGTGCGGGAGCAAAGCGGGCTGAATCTACCATTCCCGAAATCTTCCTTGCTCCATGGAGCGGGCAACGGGACGTCCGCGTATTTGCTCCGCAAATCCGCACCGGCTTCAGGCGCCTGTCGGCGCCTTCGCCTGCTCGCTACAAACGCTTCGCGTTTGCTTTACGCTCGCACCCTGGCGGGTTCGAGTCCCGGCACTTTATTGAAAAAAGCACGGCACCGTGATGGTGCCGTGCTTGTGCTCTTAACTGGAGCGGGCAACGGGACTCGAACCCGCGAGTGTCAGCTTGGGAAGCTGATGCCTTACCACTTGGCGATGCCCGCTTGTGTGTTGGCTAGTATAACGCGGTTGTCTTGTTCGATACAAGGGTGGCGATGCTTGTTTTAGCTGTGGAGATTCGTTTGAAAATCGCGTCAATTGTGGAGATGAGGACCTTTGACCTCCTGTTCTCCTTATCTTCTACCTGCGCTTTTGCTTGATTGTTGTATTTGAGCTCAATTTATCAGGAATTGGGCAAGCTTTTGGTCAGGCTCCGGTACTTACCCGCATGAACCTCGGGGGTAGCCTCATCCTACGCGTCGCAGCCTCCCCGTGCGGCGCACGAGGGATAAGGAGCAGCCATGTCCAACGCACCCACGCACTCTGTCCACAGCGCAATCGCAACAGGTCCGCTGCTCCTGCTCCTCTTCCTGCTTTTCGGCTGCCTGGCACCGGGAGCCGCATTTGCCGTCGATGGCTACGACCAGCTCGGTTTCCGCACTATTAGCGATGATTGTGGGCCCTTCTTTATCGGCAAGTATGAAGCTCAAGACGCCTCGATTGCCTACTGCATGAACCAGGAGCGCCCCGGCCCCACCAAGCCGGGCGGCCCATGGCTCAACTTTGATCAAGGCTGGGTGTGGCTCGACGACGAGTTCGCGGCAATCGTTTGTCACGGATATCCTACCGCCACGTCGTTTGGCGGTTACCATCTTTCACCCGATCGCGCCCGCGCCGCAACCCAGCTTGCCGTATGGATGCTCAACGGCACTACCCATGTCGACGGTACCTATTCCTACACGACCGCTCAGGGCAAAACCAAGAGTGGGCACTTTACCGCTGACAATGAAGTCGTGGCGGCTGCGCGGTGGCTCCACGACAACGCAAAATCAGGAAGCATCAAAGCCGCTCCGCACCGCGCGCGGCGCTATCTAGGAGCCGTATCGGGCAGCAGCAAACGTCAAGACATGCTCTATGTACTGCCGGCGGTCTCTGTTTCCTTCAAAAAACAGTCTGCAAACGCCGCCATTACCAGCGGAAACAATACTTATCAGTTTGACGGGGCAACATTCGATATTTTTGAGAGCGCCAGCGGCGCGCATGTCGGCACCATCCAGATGGACAGCAACGGTCGGACGCAAGCAACACTTCTGCCCAACACGGCATACTACCTAGTTGAAACGAAGGCGCCGGCCGGCTATGTCCCCCGTCGTGATCGCATCGCCTTTACCACGGGGAATGACGGTGGACAGGTCGCCATTGATGAACAGCCCGGCATCATCAATCTGCGTATCGTAAAACTCGATGCCGCGACGAATGCCGGCCCCCAGGTGGGTTCTTCACTCGCAGGAGCAGAGTTCACGTGTGTGTCACAATCAACCCCTGGATGGGCGCAAATCCTCACGACCGACGAAAGCGGTCGGGCCACCCTCGCCGATGTCCCCTTAGGAACCTTTACCATCTACGAATCAAAAGCCCCCGAGGGCTACCTGCCATCCAACGACAGCTGGACCTATACCGTTGGAGCCGACCAGCTCGGCGATTCAGGCGTGGTCGAGATCGAATCTCGCATTTCCGATATCCCCATTGCGTTTGACCTTGAGATTTCCAAATTCAAGGATTACGGCAATAGCGACCAATCCGGCCTGGAGCAGCCGGCGGGTGGTGTTGTCTTTGAGGTTGTCAGCAACAGCTCTCAGCAGGTTGTTGGCACACTGACCACAAACGTCTATGGCTTTGCCTCCACCAAAGATCAGCCCGAAGCATGGTTCGGCACAGGCAAGCGACCCGCCGGTGTCCACGGAGCCGTCCCATACGACCGTGCCGGCTACACGGTTCGCGAGGTTCCGGAAACCGTCCCCGAGGGTTTTAAACGTGCAGGGGAATGGACCGTCGGGGCCAATCAGATTTCCGACGGCGCCGAGCTTCAATATATCGTGGACAACCACGCTCTGTCGACGCATCTCCAGATTGTAAAATGCGATGCCCAAACAGGCGCTTCTGTTCCCCTAGCCGGATTCACCTTCCAACTCCTCGACAGCAATCACGAACCTGTCTCACAAACTTGCTGGTATCCAGCACATAACGTAATGGACACCTTTACGACTGACGCGACCGGGACCGTCACACTGCCCGAATCGCTCGTGCCGGGCACCTATTATGTACGCGAAACCTCGGCCAAAGAGCCCTATCTTGTCGGCGAAGAGATCGAGGTAAACATACCCGCCGACATGAACCTAACGCCCGTTGCAATCGCCTCGTATTATGACCACGCCGCGACCGGAAACATCAGGATCGTTAAAACCGATGCCATAGACGACAGCAGCCTCGCGGGCGCCGTCTTTCAGATCCGTGCCTCGGGTGATATCGTGCGCCCCGACGGTAGTATTGCCGCGCTCGACGGTGAGACTGTCGCTACCGTCACGACGGATGAAACTGGAGAAGCACGCGCGGACAACCTCCCACTGGGATCTGGCACCGCACGCTACGAGGTTGTCGAGACTCAAGCGCCGGCAGGCTTCTTGCTCGATCGGACAACCCATATTGTCGACCTTACTTATGCCGACCAGAAAACACCCGTTGTAGAAGCACGGCTTAACGTATCCGACGATTACACCAAGGTTGATATCTCCAAGGTCGATGCAAGCGGTGAGCAGGAAGTGGAAGGCGCACAACTCACCTTATATGGTCCCGATAAAACCGAAATAGACTCCTGGACCTCATCCGACAAGCCGCACCGCGTCGAGCATCTTGCACCCGGCACCTACTCGTTGCGCGAAATGATGTCTCCGCGGACCTATGACGTTGCCGAGGAGATAACGTTTGAAATAAAGGATACGGGAGAAGTCCAATCCGTCGCGATGAAGGATGCGCCCATCGAGATCAAGGGGCAGGTCGACAAGCGTCAGGAACTTGTCCAACCTATCGAAAAGGGCCTGTTGGCTAACGGCGATGGTAAAAACCGCGCCACGACGCAAACCAATAGTGATGGGCTTTTCTCCTATACCATCGATGCTCGAAACGATTCCGCTACTTGGGTTGATGAGTTTACGATTACCGATGATCTTGAGTGCGCCAAAGACGGCACGGCGAGATTCGTCTCAATCGAAACCCCCGTCGCCATCGGCGACCTCAATGGTCTGTGCAACGTGTGGTATCGCACGACGCCGTTGGACTCGACAGACGTCGATGAGCCGGCAAACGCGACACTTGACGATGGGCACGAAAATCCTTGGCTTGAGTCCGACGAAGTAAGGGAGAGTCTGGGTGAGGATTGCCGCCTCGTCGATTACGACGGCTGGCACCTCTGGAAGACGGATGTCTCGACCACGGAATCCACCACACTCGAGGTGAAAGAACTCGACCTTGCATCCAATACCGTCGTAACGGGCATTCGAATTGAATACGGTGCGGTAGCCGCCGACTTTACGACTCGAAGCGATGCGGATTCTTGGACCCGCGATGATCTCAAAGATGAGCACGACGACCTTGACGATGCCAAAGCAATCCTTGGCACAGACGCTCGGGGCGCAATCGTGCACATGCAGGCGACGTCGGCTTATACGCCCCAAACCGCACTCACCAACAGCGCGCGCGTCGATCTTTGCCGCAACGGTGGCGGCGATAAACTTGAGTCACATGACGAGGACAGCGTTATTCAACGCTGTACCCTACCGCAGGACCTACCGGCAACAGGATCAGTTCCCATCGCCGCTTGCATCACCGCGCTCCTGACCTCGGGTGCCGCAGCCCTATGGTTCGCTCGCCTTAGGTCGATCCCAAAGAAGCGCTAGCGCGATGAAAAAGCGGGCGAGCCAGTCCCCTGGCTCACCCGCTTTCAATCATGTAAATCGCCGTATCTACTCTGCAGACGAAGATCCACCATCAACGATTGCTTGCTCGGACTCAGGAATCCCATCGGCACCCGTGCTCTGTTCTTGCTCCACCTCTTCGCTGATTGCGGAGGCGGGGGTCGAGCCCTTTGCACCCACGATGTAGGCGGCCCCAAATCCTAACGCAATGGCAATCAAGGTCAAAATCACGTAGACAGGCCAATGGCGCTTAATATACGAAAACACGTTGACTCCTTAGAGCTCCGTCTACGAACGGCGGATAACCTCGGTCACGACCTCGGATACCGTGGCAATGTTCGTCGGGCTGACATTGTGGGGCAGGTCGTCCTCGGTACGAGCGCAAGCCAGACGCGTGCCGTCCACGCCGGCGATGGTAAGGGCTCGGCGGCTCGCCTCGAGCGCAGCATAGGCATCGGTCTTGGCATAGGGCATCTCGAGCGCGCCACAATCGACATGGAACGACTTGCAGACCTTGCTGACCAGGTTCATGATGCGGCGATCGCCCTTGAGCAGTTGTTGTTCGCCCTCGACCGTCACCACCGAAAGCCTACCGGCGCCGACGGATTCAAGATTGATAAAGAATACGCCGCGGAGCTTATCGCGATGCGAAGCCAAGAAGGCCTTCATGCCAGCGCCATCACAATCCGAGGCGCCCGTTGCCACAAACCAGATATCGTGACCGAGCAGCTCATCATCGCCCATAGAGGCGACAGCCGAGAGCATATCTTCGGAAGAAGCGCCATCGGAAGACGTAGCGCCACCCTTCCAGCCATCGTTATCGTCCTCGAAGTTATCCCACGAACCGATACCACGACCGGACTTCTTGGCATCGTAATCGTCTTCGACGCCCAGCCAGTCACTCATGCTGTCCTGCTCGTTTTTCTTTTTACGACCGAACAGGCCACCCAGGCCGCGCTTACGAGACTTGGGTGCCGCCGGGGCGGGAGCCGAAATGGTCTCGATCGGCTGCGCGCCCGACGCAACGGGCATAGGAGGCGCAACGGGTGCCGATGTGGGTTCGGGACCCTGGGCAGTAGCAAAGGGATCGTTGACCTGTGCGGAGGGGTCGGGAAGGTCGAACAGCGACGTGCGAGACGCAACGTTTGCCTGCTTCATGGACGGCAGCGACGGATCGGGGACCGAAGCCAGCGGAGACGAGGAAGGTGCAGGCGACGGTGCCGACGCCGGATCGGGAACATTCATCTGCGGACGCGGCGATGCCTGGGAGGAAATCTGGGCCATAAGGGAATCGACCGTTTCGTCCTGAGTGGGAGCGACATTGGCAACCGTGGCACCGGAACCACTCGGGGTCGGCATGGTGAAAATCTGCGTGGAGTAAGGCCTCGACTCATCCGTCTCGGGAGTCTCGGAAACCGCAGGCACTTCCTCCTGCTCGACCTCGGTCGAATCACCTTGATCGGCTGCCGCGTATTGCTCTTCGTCAGAGCTGGCCTCAACGGACTCGTCCTCGGCGACATCTTGGATTTCGGCAGCATCAATAGGCTCGTCATCGTCTGCCGCGTCGCCCTGCTCATCGGAAACAGGAAGGGGCTCGGCAATCGCGGTGCCCTGCTTTTCAAACGTTATCGTGGAATCGAACTGCGCGGCATCAAACGACATGGTGCTATCGACGTGCTCCTGAGCCTCGAAAGACGTCGTCGCCTCAACAACATCCGCGGACGCCGGTTGCTGGGACTCAAAGGACGTTGTAGCTTCGGCGGCGTCGACGGGCGCGGACTGCATAGCCTCGTTCTGCTCGAACTCTTGCGCCGCGTGCTCACGTGCCGCCTCGGCTGCCTGCTGCTGAGCGATAGCCTCCTGCTCGGCAGTCTCGCGTGCGGCAGCGCGCTTCTCCTCGAAATCGTCGACAAATTTCTTGCCCTTTGCAAGCGCACCCTTAAAGAAGTTGGAAGCGCTGGCGCCAATCGACGAGAACGCGGATGCAATGTCGGCATGGGGCGTTGCCGCGGGAATCTCGGCCGAGAAATCAGTATCGCTCTCGTAAGACACGCGCCTCGGCTGTTCAACGTAATCGTCGTCAGACTCGTCCGCAACGTCTTGCGCCGGCGCGGCGGGAGCCAAAATGTCCAGTCCTGCCGCGGGATCGATCGCGGACACCGCCTCGGGCTCGGCAACGGCAACGGTAACCGCGGCAGACTCATCATCCACGGTGACAGCGGGCGCAGGCGCAGTCACGACGGGGGCAGGCTCGGGCTCAAACGTCGGCTCCTCGCCCTCCTCGTAATCGAGCGTGCAGGACTCGGGGAGCATTCCGAGCGCACGGATGGCATCCGAACCAAAGCGGATGTTGCCGGCGGCATTGCGATAGAGCTTGGGCTCGGGCTCGGCCGCGACAGGCTCCTCCGCCGACTCGGCAGCGGAAACCTCGTCATTGAACTCTTCAGCCTGGACAGCCTGATTCTGATCCTCGGGCACGATGGCGCCAATCAGCGTCTCGTCGGCAGACGCACCCTCAAAGCCCTCGATCTGCTCGTCGAAAGCCTCACCCTGTTCGGGCTCGGTCTGAGTGTCGGGAGCAATCGGCTGACCGAACTCGTCCTCGGCGTAGGTAGGCTCTTCGTACTCGATGGTGTTGCCGTAGTCGTTTTGCTGCTGGGCCGCGGCATACCCCGCCGCTGCACGCGCCATTTCCTCGGCACGACGCTTTTGCTCCCCAAAATAGGTATCGAACGGAACATCGTCGGGAAACTCGTTTTCGCCCTGGAAGGGAGCAACGTTATCCATAACGCCGAGCATAGCGGCGACAGAAGACTTGTTGCACACCGCGCCGGACGTATAGGGAAGAATGTGGCGGTTAGAGATGATGTTTGCCGCGTTGGCAAGCGCAACGAGGGAAGCGAGGATCGCGACAATCCACAGCAGAACCTTGAGCGCGCCGGGGAGCGGCAGGATGCGCAGGATGGCAACGGCAGCGGGGGCAACCGTGGCAACGGGCAACAGCTTGGCGATGAGCGCACGATACGAAGCATAGGGCTCGCGGGCGAGCAGCTCAGCACGGGGAGAGTCGTAGTGTGCGACAACGACCACCGGGCGGTTGCGCGGAGACGCGAGCGGGCCCGAGGCCTTGTGGTAGGCGATGACATTTTGGCTCACGCCCGTCTTGCCCAGGCGCGAAACCACGGGATGCCCTGTGCGCTCGAGCACGTAGAGCACGGCACCGACAATGGCCAGCAAGGTGCCGACCAAGCCGATACCGCCGCCGGTGCCCATCAGCAGGGCGCCGGCAAACGCAAGAATACCGGTAACGGCAAATGCCAACCTACTGGGCGCCGGGGCATTGAACTCCTGAACCTCGGGGTCAAAGCCGTGGTTGCGGAAGATCTGAGCGATATCCTCGGCAGCCAAGCGCTCTTCTTCGCTGCATGCCGGCGTAATGCCGGTGTTCTGCAGCAGGTGGTTAATATAGTTCTGGGTGTTCGCCATGTGCGCTCCACATCCATAATCCGACAAATAGGCCCAATGCATGCACATTAGAACCGTATATAGTCGAAAGTATACCCCGAGCGAGCGCAAACGACCGAATTCGGGCCATCTTAACGCCCCGAGCGGACAAGGATATAGCCTAATCTCCATATCGGACTAAAATCATGGCAGCAAACCACCTTCTCATGCGAGGACTCTATGACGGCAAGCGACACGACCGAGACAATTAAAAAGGGAAATTCGGAGCCCAGTTTCGATAAAACGGCTCAGCGCATCCTCAATCTTTTCTTTGTGCTCAATAGCTCCCCCGAACCGCTGACGACCGAGCAGATCGTCTTGGATTCTGACCTGGGATATGGCTCGGGCAATATCGACTCGGATAAGCGCAAGTTTCGGCGCGATCGTGACAAACTGCTCGAGCGTGGCATCTTAATCAAGGAGGTTCGCCCCGCCGGCGCGCAGGAGACCGAGGAAAGCTCGTGGACAATTGACCGCGAGCACACCTTTGCAGCAGGCGGCCTCATCACCGCAGACGACGCCGATATCCTGCTCAACGCCATCGACCAGACACTAGCGGCCGGCTCATCCACTTTTGCCGCACCGCTTGCCGATATTCGCTCCAAGATTGCCTATCTCACCGGCAGGACGACGGTAGACGAGGCGCCGATCAGCCGCTCTCCCACCGTCGATGCGGTATGGAGCGCCTTTGCCGAGCGATGCGCGCTGCGATTTTTATATCAGAACGGACGCGGCGAGCAGAAAGAACGTACCGTCTGTGTCTACGGCATGTTCGAACGCGAGGGCGTGGCGTACTTCTGCGGCCTCGACAATGTCACCGACGACATCAGGACATTCCGCTGCGACCGTATCGTTCGCGCATGGCGTCCTTCGAAGGCCTACGCCATCCCTGCGGACTTCAATCTCAACGACTATCTGTTCTTTGAATTCGATTTCGCCGACCGACCGCCCGTTGCAGCCACGTTCTCGTTCGCCCCTCAGACGCAGATCGATATGATCAACGGCCTCACGCGCGGGCGAGGTGAGCTCGCACACACCGATGCGGGATGGATCTGGACCGTTGACGTGCGCGACCTTGAAGCCGCCGCTTCATTTTGCATGGTCCACGCCATGGACGGCATGAGGCCCATGGCCCCCAAATCGCTCAAGCAGGCGTGGAACCACCTCATTGAAAGGACGGTGCACGAGCATGCCCGTGCGTAAACTCACCAGCGAGCAGAGACTCTCGCGCGCCATCGACATCATGGAGGCCCTCTACGCCGCCGGCGAGAGCGGCATGACACGAACCGAAATTTGCGACCGCTTTGACATCACGGGAGTATCGCTCGACGAGATTCTCGAGATCGTCTCGACGCTCGCGGACCGAGAATCGGGTGCGCGCATCATCTGCGAATGCCACGGCGAGCGTGTGGTCCTCACCGGTGACGCCGGACGTGTGCTACCGCTGCGTCTGAGTGCCGCCGAAGGCGCTGTGCTCAACCACGAACTTGAATCGTTGGGGATCGAGCCGCAGACGGCAGCTCGGATTCGACATGCCCTTCTGCCCGAAGAGCTCGGCTATAACCAGCGCGTCTTTGACACCGTCAACCACGGGTCACACTGGCAGCAGCTGAGCTGCGCCATTCAGGACGGCGTTCGCTGCCGCATCTCGTATCGCTCGATGGACGATGCACGGCCACGCGAGCGTCTGGTCGACCCCTTGCGCATTACGGTAAACGGCGACCAAACATACCTGATTGCCTGGGACATCGCGGTCGATGAGCAGCGCACCTATCGCATGGATAAAATCGAGGGACTCACCTTGACGGAAGACTCCGTCGTGCCTCACACACCGGGCGTCGCATCCCTCCACGATTCCCTTGCCCGGACGCAGCGTAGCGCAAAGCTCTTGATGCCATTCGATATGGCGGAGCATCTGGACTGGGCCGGCATCACCCTAATCGAGCGCAGCGGGGCAGACATGGCAACGGTAACCGTGCATTACGGCTCCGAGCGTTGGCTACTGAGCCAGATAATCGCAGCGGGCGGAGCCATCCGCATCTTGGATGACCCCGCCCTGTCAAAGCGTCTGTGCGATATGGCAAAAACCCTCGTCTGTCCGCTTTAGCGCCGCCGCTCGTGGTGTGCGCGCCACAGTTGCAGATAGTGACCGATCTGCGCCGATTCGATGCGCTGGTAGGAGCTCGTGGGCAGCGACGTTAAGAACTTCTTCCCGTAGCCCTTCGTCACCAGGCGCGGGTCGGCCAGAATCAGCACGCCGCAATCGGTCGACGAGCGGATAAGGCGGCCGGCCGCCTGCTTAACCTCGAGCACCGCCTCGGGCAGCGAATAGCGCGCCCAAGCGCGGTCTTCGCGCAGGTTGCGCTCGCACGAGAGCGGGTCCGTGGGGCTCGAGAACGGCAGCTTGGGAATGATGACGCAACGCAGCGTCTCGCCGCTGGCGTCAAACCCCTCCCAGAAGGCCTTAAGCGCAAAAAGCGACGAGGTCGGCTCGTTGATAAACCGGTCGCGCAGGCGACGAGGAGATGAGTTGCGCTGCTGGCAGTTGAGCTCCAGACCCGCACGGGCCATCTTGGGCTCAACGCGGGCGTACAGGTCTTCCATGTCGCGCCGATTGGTGAACAACGTGAGCACCGATCCGCCCATGGCAAGATGGGCGTCGACCAGCACGCGCTCGAGCGCCGTAAGATAGCTCTCACGATCGCGCGGATCGGGGATATCGCCCGCAACGACTACAGCCATGTTCGAATCGAAGTCGTAGCTCGAGTCCAAGTGCAGCGATGAGGATGTTGAAGCACCGATGCGATCGAGGCCGACCGCATGGTTAAAGTGTTCAAAGCTTTTGGACACCGTCATGGTCGCCGAGGCAAAGATAGCCGTGTGAACCTCGGGCAGCCACTCGGTTGCCAAGGCCTCGCCAATGTCGATGCGCTCTGCGGTCATCGACTCTCCGCCGGCACGCAACCTGCGATTGACCTGCAGCGAATACACGTAGTGTTCATCGGTGCCATCAATGATGAGTTTGAGGTTCTCGGCCAGCTCGTGCAGGCGGCGTGAGATATCGCCCAGGTCGACAACAACCTCGGGCTTGTCGGCGGCGACGGCTTGCACCAGCGCGTCGACTCTCTTGTCAGCCTGTTCCAATGCGTCGATGGCAGTGTAGGCCGACTGTAAGAAATCATGCCAGTCGTCAGATTCGCGCAACTCGGGGCCAATCCATAGATTGGCATTGTCATAACCCCCACGGGCACGGCGACCGAGCTCGCGAACGCCATCGAACACGTCGGCGATTGCCATGCTCGCGCGCGCAACCGTCGACGTTGCCTTGGCAGTAAGGCCCAGATAGAGCGTAGAGCCCTCGGAGGTTGCCAAATCACGGGAAACCTGGCTTAGCGCACCGGTGCTCGAGCCACCCAGGCGCTCAAACAGAACGCGTGATTCGTCCGCCGACACCACGCGCGCCCACTGACGGCGCGCCTCGCGCTCGATGGAATGGGCCTCGTCGATTACCCAATGACGAATCGGAGGCAAAATCCTGCCCTCGGCCGCGACATTGCGGAACAGCAGGGAATGGTTGGTGACCACCACATCGGCATGCGACGCACGACGGCGAGCGCCGTGGACCAAACATTTATCAGGGAAAAACGGGCAGAGGCGACGAGCACACTCGCGCGAGGCCGTCGTAAAGTCGGGGCGGTTGACGCTGCGCCACCGAATGCCGAGCGAGTCGAGGTCGCCATCGGCTGATTGGCAGACGTACGCCATAATGACCGCGACCGCCGTGAGCGTGTCCGCCGGGTCGCGCTTGGTGGTAATCTCGACCTGGCCTCGGCTCATGCGCTCAAGCTTGCGCAGGCACGGATAGTGGTCATAGCCCTTGAGAGCGCAAAATGACAGACCACCGTCCAGTTGCTCGGCAAGTTTTGGCAGCTCATGGTACATGAGCTGGTCGGCAAGATTGTTCGATTTGGTCGCAATACCAACCGTGATGTTGTTACGGCGCGCTGCCTCGGCAAAAGGCACCAGATAGGCCATCGATTTGCCGACGCCCGTGCCCGCCTCAATTACACGATGAGTGCCCGTGACCAGCGCATCGCGGACCTCGAGCGCCATCGCGATCTGCTCATCACGCGGCTCGTAGGTGGGATACATGCGATTGACCAGGCCACCCGGCGCATAGTCTGCCTCAATCTCCTCACGACTCGGCATCTTGAGGACCGGCAGTTCGTCGGCGTCCACCCGATCGTCGGCGCGATCGGCCTTGAGAACGTCAGCACGAGCGGCGCTGAGAGAGAAGATAGAACCAGGGTTCTGCCCCGCCAAGAATGAGAAGATAGGACGATAGGACCAAGGCACATCCGTATGCATGTCGGCTAGGCGCGCCATGAGGCCCTGAGGCAAGTCGGTGAGCGCCACGAGCAACACGCGCCATACGCCACACAGGGCGTCGACGTCGGCATTGGCACGGTGTGATACCGAGTCACAGGCAAACAGATCGGCCATAAAAGACAGCTTGTGCGAGGCCAGGCGCGGAAGCGCGATGCGCGACAGCGCCAGCGAATCGATCCAAATATCGCTCACGTTGACGCCGCCTTTGACCGACTCGATAAACGAGCGGTCGAACGTGGCGTTATGTGCGATCACCGGGCAACCACCGACAAAATCAGCGAGAGCAGCGACGGCCTCAACGGCCGACGGGGCATCTGCCACATCGGCATTTGTAATGCTCGTGAGCTCGGTAATCTCAGCAGGAATCAGCTGCTTGGGATGCACGAAGGTATCGAAGCGGTCGACGATCTCGCGGCCCGAAAGGCGGGCCGCCGAGATCTCGATCAGCTCGTTGTCCTGAACCGAAAGACCTGTGGTCTCGGTATCGAGGACAACCACATCTTCCTCGATAAGGCCGAAGGACTGCGTTTTGGCGCGTTCGGCAAGCGTGGCATAGGAGTCGATGACAAACTGCGGCGTTCCTGACGAAACCGCGTCCTCGATTAGCATGCAATGCCCGCTCGACGAAGGCCCATACGGATCAGGCTGTCACAGACCTGCGGGAACGTCATGTCGTCGGTGTGGCGAATCTCATCCGGATACAGCGACGTATCGGTCATGCCGGGAATGGTATTGGTCTCGAGGATGACGGGGCCGTCCTCGCTCACGATAAAATCGCTGCGCGAGATGCCCAGGCAACCGAGGGCCTTGTGAGCAGCACAGGCAAGCTCCTGAGCGCGAGCGTAATTCTCGGGTGAAATCTGCGCCGGAATACGATGGATGTCCGTAGGGTCGACATACTTCACGTCCAAATCGTAGAACTCACAGTCCTCGGGTTTGCGAATCTCGACAATCGGCAGGGCGCGCACGTCGTCCTCGCCGTACACGCCGACGGTGATCTCGGTACCCTCGATGCACTTCTCGACCAGCACTTTGTCGCCGTACCCAAACGCCTTGGCAATTGCCGCGGGCAGCTCGGAGGGCTCATGGACCAGGGAAATGCCATAGCTGGAACCGTTGACGGCCGGCTTCACAAAGCTGCGCTCGCCACAAACCTCGACGATATGATCGATATCGACTTCATCGCCCACCTCGAGCGCAAGGCCGGGGGCAATGGGAATGCCCGCCTTGGCGTACAGGAGCTTAGAGACCTCTTTGTCGGCACCGCAGGCGCTAGCAAGCACGCCCGAGGCCGTGTAGGGGATACCCAGGGTCTCCATGGCGCCCTGCATGGCACCATCCTCGCCGCCGGCACCGTGCATGGCGATAAACGCCACGTCAAAGCCCCCGGTTGCCATGGTTACCATAAAGTCATCAGCGGCCGTATCGAGCAGCTCCACCGAAGTGTAGCCGGCCTCCTTCAAGGCAACCACGACGCTCTTTCCCGAATTGAGCGAGATCTCGCGCTCAGCGGAATGACCGCCCGCCAAGACCGCTACGTGCATGTTCTCTAGGCTTTTACCCGGCATGGGCAGACTCCTCCTCTATAATTTCTGCAGCTGATACCATATTGTAGCGATACCCTCTACGTTTCCCCAAAATCGAAAGGCTTCCATGAATCCCAGGACTAAATCTCAGGACATTCGCGACTTGAGCCAAAACGATATTCGCGAGCTCGTGGCCGAGCTTGGCCAGCCCGCCTTCCGCGCGAAGCAGCTCATCGAATGGGTCTTTGAGAAGAACGTTTGTTCGTTTGACGATATGACCAACCTTCCCAAGGCTTTCCGCGAGCAGCTTAAAGAGGCTTTTGCCTTTGACACGCCAACTGAACTCACCAAGCAGGTTTCCAAAGATGGCTCTCGCAAGTATCTGCTCGAGTACCACGACGGCGTTTCCGTCGAGACCGTCGGCATGCCCCGTCGTAACAAGCTTTCCGTCTGCGTTTCCACCCAGGCAGGCTGTGGCATGGGCTGTGCCTTTTGCGCTACCGGTCTCAACGGCCTCAAGCGCTCTCTGACCGCTCAAGAGATCGTCGACCAGGTACTTCATGTATCCAACGACTTTGGCGAGCGCGCCACGAGCGTTGTCTTCATGGGCCAGGGCGAGCCGTTTGCCAACTACGACGAGGTTCTCAAGGCGCTGCGAATCCTCAACGACCCCGATGGCATCGGTATCGGCGCTCGTCACCTCACCGTCTCTACCAGCGGCGTTATTCCCGGTATTCGCAAATTTGCCGACATCCCCGAGCAGTTCACGCTTGCCGTTTCCCTGCATTCCGCCATCCAGTCGACGCGCAATAAGCTCATGCCCGGTGTTAAGAAGTACACGCTGCTTCGCCTTCACGAAGCGCTTCAGCTCTACACCGAGAAGACCGGCCGCCGCCCAACCTATGAGTATGCCATGATCGAAGGCGTCAACGATACGAATCCAGAAATGCAGGCGCTCTGCGACTTCTGCGAGGGAACGCTGTGCCACGTTAACCTCATTCAGCTTAACGACATCGAGGGTAGCCCGCTCAAGCCGTCGCCGATTCATAAGGTTGAGGATCTTCAGCGTCGCCTTGAGTCCCGTGGCATCGAGACAACGATTCGTAACTCCCGTGGTAACGATATTGACGCCGCTTGCGGACAGCTGAAGCAGCGCTTCAAAGTTCAGAAGAACGCATAGGGGAGTCGCACCCCAAAACGTTTCATGTGAAACATCGAACGACCCCGGTTGCAGGATATGCAACCGGGGTCGTTTCATTTATTGACCTTAATTTTGATTCAGCTGCTACTGGTCCCATTTTTACGGCCAAAATAAGGGGTCCTTGTCTCGTGAATCAGACAAGGACCCATCACAATATGCTAAGTAATTTTTAGGTACCTAATAGCCTACATTTTCCCATTGGTTGCTGACCCAACCCTGATTAATCTTGGGATTCTTCGTTACCTGAGCAGTACGCATTGCAACATCTTCTGTCATAACATCCATTTTCTTCTTGGATGTATCGACAATATCTTGCGCACTACGAAGCAAACGACCTCGAAGTTCATCGTCTGTCGCTATCTTATAGCCAGCAAAGGCACCAGCCGCGACAGTCGTCGCCAATGCAATCGCAGTTAAAATTCTATTCCTCATCTTGGCCTCCTTGATCAAACTGAATCATTTCGCCAAGAATACGAGAGAGCTCTTCCTCGTCTTTAAACTCAATCTCAATCTTATTCTTTCCACGCGAGCTCTTCACACGCACGTTGGTATTAAAAACCTGACGAAGCACGCGGGCTGCCTTTTTAAAAGACTGAGGGGTTGCAGGCCTCGGCGTCTTAGGTGTCTCTCCGGCAGAAAACAACGGAGCAAGATTTTCTGTCGCTCTTACGGAAAGGCCCTCTGCAACAACCTTCTCTGCAAGTCGAATTCGAGCATCCTCATAGGGAACTGCAAGAATCGCACGTGCATGACCAGCAGTAAGTTTACCCTCAAAAATCATCTGCTGAACTACTTCGGGGAGATCGAGAAGACGCAGCGAGTTTGTAATTGCAGAGCGTGACTTGCTTACTGCCTTCGACAATGCCTCCTGTGTCATACCGCTGGCATCGATGAGCTGTCGATAGCCCTTAGCCTCTTCGACGGGATTCAGATCTGAACGTTGAAGGTTTTCGATAAGAGCAAGAGCCAGCATCTCTTCATCATTTACCTCTTTAATGATGACTGGCAATTCTTCAAGGCCAGCAAGCTTTGACGCCTGGTAACGACGCTCACCAGCGATGATCTCATAGCCGTTTCCATGCTTGCGAACCAAAAGCGGCTGCAAAACGCCATGTTCTTGGATTGACTCGCTCAACTCGCGAAGTTCAGTTTCGTTAAAGTGAATTCGCGGCTGATTAGGGTTGGGAACGATATCCTCAATAGGTAGTTTTGTTTCAGATACAGCATTTGAAGCCGATGCAGCCGAACCGCCGGTCTCATACTCGGCCTCTGAGACCAAAGCATTCAGTCCACGTCCCAATCCGCCACGTTTCTTTACACTAGGCACGCTTGATCACCTCTTTTGCAAGGTTCATATATGCTTTTGCACCCTTATTTTGAGGTGCATAGGTAATTACTGGTTCTCCAAAAGACGGAGCTTCGGAGATTTTAACCGTACGGGGGATTAGCGTCTTAAACGCCTTATCACCAAAGTACGATTGAACCTCCTCAACAACCTGATTCGATAGTGAAGTACGCGAGTCATACATGGTCATAAGCACACCATAGGTGTCTAAGCCCTTGTTCAGCCTTGATTTGACCATTTTCATTGACTCTAGCAGCTTCGTAACACCCTCGAGTGCGTAATATTCGCACTGGATCGGAATCAAAACGCTGTCTGCTGCGGTCAAAGCGTTGATAGTAAGCAGGCCGAGCGAAGGAGGACAGTCAATGAAAATAAAATCGAACTCGTCCTGAATCGGCTCAAGCAAATCTTTGAGGCGGGTTTCACGTGCAATTGCGCTTACGAGCTCAATTTCGGCGCCTGCAAGCTGAATTGTAGCTGGAATTACGAATACCTTTTTGCAATTTGTATCAAGAACAAGTGATTCTGCCGGCACATCATTCAACAATGCATCATAGATGCAGTGATCAAGGTCTTCTTTTTCAATTCCGAATCCACTGGTGCTGTTTCCCTGCGGATCAAAATCGACAATCAGTGTCTTACGACCCTGCTCACCCAGTGCTGCTGCAAGGTTTACAGCCGTCGTTGACTTACCGACGCCGCCTTTTTGATTGATGATTGCAATGATACGCGTGTCTTTTGCGCTCTTAGAACGCTTAACGTCGCGAAATCCCACGGTCCCTCCTGGTGTGTATTAAAGCTGTCAAACGGAGGATGTTTCACGTGAAACATTCCGAATCGATATCAACCGCCATGTTTCACGTGAAACACTGCAAGTTGTTAGTATCCATTATGTTTCACGTGAAACATCTAGGCAAGCGGATTCTTCTTTGCCACGCCATTTGCACGAGGCAATGCGACAGATGCTGGATGACTCTTCTTAAGAACAATGAACTCCCTGTGACCCAAGCCTTCAGGCAAATCAATTGCGTCATTCAGAAGCAAAGTGAAGCCGCAAATCTTAGCTGCTGACATGCCGGAAGCAAGCTCCTCATCCGAAGGATTGCCCTTGGTTATAACAAATAGCCCTCCATCCTTCAGATACGGAGCCGCATACTCAACAAGAATCGGTAGAGGGGCCAGTGCGCGGGCGGTTACAACAGAGAACTGCTTCTTATGGCTTCGAGCATATTCTTCAAGACGATCATGAACCGCATGAGCATGTTTCAATCCAAGAGCATGGACAAAGGAATTAACCGCATCAACCTTCTTGCCAACAGAGTCAATATAAGTAGCTTTACGATGCGTGGTTATGGTTAATGGAATACCAGGGAAGCCCGCACCTGTTCCCATATCGAGCAAAGCTCCCTCAGGGGCCTTGTTGATATAGGGGAGCAAAACAAGTGAGTCGAGGATATGAAGTACTGCAGCATCTTCTACGTTAAGAATACGGGTGAGATTGGTTGTCTTATTTGTTTCTAGAACCAAATCCAGATGCTGAATACATTTCCTCAGCTCAACATCAGTTACGCTCAAGGAATACTCTTTGCAATAGGAAGTTAGACGACTCAACATCTCGTCAGCCTGCTGATCAGTAAGTACTAACAACGAAAGCTCCTTTCTGACAAAAATCAGTGTATCGAGAACTTTTGACAAAAAAAGGGGACGTGGAAACCACGTCCCCTTAGCATAAGCTCGAGAAGATTATCGAGCAACAATCACCACATGGCGATCAGGGTCAGAACCCTCAGAATGAGTATCGACGGCATCATTGCCACGAAGTGCAATGTGAACCAGTCGACGCTCGTAGGCATTCATGGGCGGAAGCGAAACACTCTTATGAGTGCGGATGGCACGCTCGGCAGCAGACTGAGCCATGGAAGCAACCTTGTCCTGACGGCGACTCTTGTATCCCTCTACGTCCACTACAACCGGATACCTAAAGCCAAGTTTGCGGCTCACCAGCAAAGAGAACATAACCTGAAGGGCATCAAGGGTGCGACCATGACGGCCAATGAGAACAGCAAGGTCGGGAGCCGTTACATCCAAAATCAGCTCACCCTCGTCGCCCTCATACTCATCGATAGGAGAGTTGGCGGCATCGAAGTGCGAAAGGATGGAACGCAGGATGGAAATCGCAACATCGGCAATGGTGTCGAGCTCCTCATCGGTCAGCTCTTCACCAGCCTTGTAGCGCTGTGCAATCTCGGGATAATCGCCCGCGACCTGCGGGGCAACCTCCTCAAGCATATCCTCGATGATCTCTTCAGACATAACGTACTCCAAAAGTTAGGTACCTAAATAAGATTGATATCCCACTACTTCTTCTTGTGCGGGCGCGGCTTCTTCTCTCGACGAGTGACCTCAACCTGCAGCGGAGCGTTCTTAAGACGCTCCTCCTCATCGGCCTTAGCCTTGTCGATGACCTTCTGCGTCACAAAAATCTGCTGGATAACCTGCCAAGCAGATGAGACGTCGTAGTACAGCAGAACACCAACGGGAAGGCTCCAGCCCATCCAAAGCATCATGACCGTCATGACAACGGCCATCATACGCATGCTCTGAGCCTGCTGGCCGGTCTGGTTGCGCGACATATAGAGCTGCGGAATCAGGGTCAGGACGGCGAACAGGATCAGGCAAACCAGCGCAGGCAGTGCAACCATAAAGCCATCGGCAAAGGAAGCGCTCGGCGTGGTGGTCAGGTCGGGCAGGATGTTGAAGAACGAGAACGCGCCGTCGTTAAAGTACTGCGGCAGGTTGCGCAGCAATGTAAACAGGGCGAACAGGATAGGCATCTGAATCAGCAGCGGCAGACAGCCAGCCATGGGGTTGAACTTGTTCTCGCTGTAGAACTTCTGCATCTCCTCGGCCTGACGCTGGGGATCGTCGGCATAGCGCTCCTGGATCTCGAGCATCTTGGGCTGCAGCACCTGCATGCGAGCCGTCGACTTGGTCGACTTGAGCATGAGCGGCGTCAGCAGCAGACGGATGATGACCACCAGGATGATGATGGACAGGCCCCAGTCGACCGCAAAGGTCTGGATGAGCTTGAGCAGCTCGAAAAGGATGTTAACGATCCAATCCCACATGTAAGTTTTCCTCCGATAGCGAGTGCCCGCTAGGGCACAGGGTCATAACCGCCGACGTGCAGGGGATTGCAGCGAGCGATGCGCCTCACGGCAAGCCAGCAGCCTCTCAAAACACCGTGCTTCTCAATCGCCTGGACGGCGTATTGCGAGCACGTTGGGTAATAAATGCAGGCGTCAGGCAATAAGGGCGAAATAACCTGTTGATATATGCGAATAGGAGCGATGGCAACACGTCGCAAAACGTGATTGCTCATCGCTCCTCCCCGGCAACGCCGGCGCGCTTCATAAGCGAACGCAACGCCTTGTCCATCTCCTGCGGCGAGGAAACCCTCGTCTTGGGAGTTGCAAACAAGATGATGTCATAACCCGCAACGGGAAATCCGCAGCTGCGGGCGGCCTCGCGCATCACACGCTTAGATCGGTTGCGCACGACGGCACAACCGAGTCGCTTAGCACCAACGAAGGCGACCCTTCCGGAGTCGCCTTCGCCAACCGATTCACATATGGTCATTCGAATCAGAGGGTGATTGAAACGACGCCCCTGACTGAACACATGCTCGAAATCTTGCCGAGACTTAATAGTCTTCATGCGAGATGTGTGTATCGCTGCTAGACAGTGAGACGCTTGCGGCCCTTGGCACGACGACGGGCGAGCACGGCACGACCACCCTTAGTGGCCATACGGGCACGGAAGCCATGGGTCTTGGCACGCTTACGCTTATTAGGCTGATACGTACGCTTCATCTTAAGTTCCTCCTGCTGCATTTCGAGTGTCCGCGGGGACGCGGACGCAGATATAGACACGTGAGCTTGAAGATTGTAGGGAAATCAATGTTCAAATGTCAAGAAATCAAAGGTAAAAGGTTGCGCAGTTCACACGGTTCCCCCATAAGCCAAGCTCGATTTAGCGGTGCATGGCAACTTTTCACGATATTTCATCGAGTTTTCAACAGGTCATGTTGGCAATGTTGAGAACTTTTCGACCGTTTTCCAAAGTTTTCAACAGGTTTTGAAAAGTTGTCGAAAGATGAGAAACATTGCACGGTGAGCTACTATTTGTTCGAAACCTTTTGAAAGATTGCGAGCGGCATGTCTGACGACTTTTACACCATGGTCGATTCCGGAGACCCGGCACCCGACAACGAACACATCACCGGCGTGCGCGAAGAGCATGCGGAAGGAGAGCAGACGACCACGCAGGCGCCAAAAGCCATGTACGCCGCGCGCATCGCCGTCTATGACGACATGCTGTCGACACCGCGTGTGATCGTCATTGATCCGCAAGATGTCCGCACGTATTTGGAAGAGACGACCAACACCGTCTACCAGTGCATGAAAGAACAAGGTGGCCATATCTCGCTCATGGTCATCCGCGAGATTGTCGAAAACTTTATCCACGCGCACTTTGCCGAGCCCATCATCTCGATTCTGGACGGCGGAGACACCATCCGCTTTGCTGATCAAGGACCCGGCATCGACGACAAGGAACGCGCTTTCGACTTTGGCGTTACCAGCGCAAACAGCAAGATGAAGCGCTATATCCGTGGAACCGGAGCAGGGTTTCCCATGGTGCAGGAGTATTTGGAAAACGCCGGCGGTGCCGTATCCATCGAGGACAACATGGGCAACGGCACCGTGGTTACGGTAAGCCTGAACCCTAAACGAGTGCAGGAAATCGAGCGTGCCGGCGGACGCGGTGCTGCCGTGCGGCCCGAGACGGATCAGCCCACATATCCCCTGCCGGGAGCTTTTGCGCAGCAGCCCATGGCAACGCAGCAGATGCGGCCCCCCGTGAGGCAGATGCAGCAGCCCGGAATGCTTCCCACACAAGAGCCCCAGGCGACATCGATGTCGATGCCGCCAAACATGCCAGAGGCCGTGCCGCTGGCGGATCAGGATGCAGCAGCAATGCAGCAGGCGACGGGCGCACCGGGTGGCCAGCAAATGGGCTATCAGCCGTACCAACAGGAATATCCATATCAGCAGATGCCGCCGCTGGGGTACGGCCAGCAGGGGTATCAGCAGCCGTACCAGCAGATGCCGCAGCAGCAGTACAACCCCTGGGCCCAGCAGATGCCTCCGCAGCCTTACCAACAGTGGCCTCAAAGTTTTCAACAGCAAATGCCGCCGATGCAGAGTTCTCAACAACCAGCAGCTCAAATGATGTATCCTAATGCAGCAAATCAGTATGCGCAGCCACAACCGGACGTGTTCGTAAGCGATCGCGGCAACGCCGCACTGGGCTATTTGGCGCAAAATCAAGCGTGCGGTGCAACCGATCTGGCGAGGGCGTTTGGAAACTCGGCCCCCACTTGGTCACGCACGCTCAATGACTTGGCGCAGGCTGGCTTGGTCATCAAGCATGGCCAGAAATACCATCTGACCGAACTCGGCGCCGCTCGCGTGCGAGCTCAGAGCTAAAGAACGGGAGAGACAGTGGACGAGGAAGCAAGCATCATCCTGGGGGACGCCATCGCCTTTTGCCAGCGCGACGGCCAAGATGCACGCCTCATCAACATGCTGGGGCAATCGCACGCCATAAGCCTGACCGAAGATACGCTCACGATCGAGGCCCCCTCGCGCTTTGCCATCGCGCAGCTCAAAAAGCATCAGCCGACTATTGAGGCCTATCTGGAAGAAATCGCCTTTGCACCGATTGCTCTCGACATCGTGGCACCGCAAGGCGCCGCGACGGAATCCGCTGCCGCCACGGCGCCCGCCACGGCTCCCGCTGCTTCCCCGGCGGTGCCGGCCTCCGCAGGCGATGTGCCGACAATCGAGCACCAGCACAGCGATGTTTCCCGTGAAACAATGGCACCGTTGACGAGCGCGGCGGCGACGTCAACGAACGCACCCGTCACGCACATGCCCATCGCTCACGACGCAGCGGCGGGCGCGGATTCGGGCATTGCAATCAAGAACACGCTCTCGGCCGACGATTTTCGTCGCATGATGAACCAGATGAAGGGCGGAGCGCCGACTAAATCCACGCAAGCTGCGGCCCCCGCTTCACCCATGCCAGCACCGACCGTGCCGGCCGAGCAGAATACGGATGGAGCCCCGCTCGCCGCGAACTCAAAATTTACCTTTGAGAACTTTGTCTACGGCCCCGAGAACAGCCATGCCTATCGCTCGGCACTCAAGTTTGCCGCCCTCGCGGACGAGCGCGGCACATGCACATCACTGTTCATCTACGGCAAATCGGGCCTGGGCAAGACGCACCTGCTGCTTGCCATCAAAAACGAGCTCGCCGAGAAGTCGCCCGAGATCAAGGTCAAGTATGCCAACTCCCAGGCATATCTGGACGACCTGATGACCGAGTTCGACCGTCAAAAGAAGAGCAACGCCCCCATCATGCAGGCGTACCACGGCGTGGACGTGCTCATCATCGATGACATCCAAAACATCATCGGCAAGCGCGCGAGCGTGGACTACTTTTTCCAGCTCATGGACGAGTTCATCCGCAACAACAAGAAGGTCGTCATCGCGGCAGACCGCGCCCCCAAGGACCTAAGCATGGACGAGCGTCTGACCAGCCGCTTCAACGCCGGAATGCTCTGCCTGGTCGCAGAGCCCAGCTACGAGATGAAATACAAGATCTTGCAGCGCTATTACGAGAACACCATCGTCGCCGCTCCCGAGGCGGGCGACGACTCACTGCTGGCGGCCTATGGGGGCGACGGCGGGCACCTGACCGACGAACACTTTAAACACATGGCCGAGGTCTCGGGCACCAACATCCGCGAACTCGAGAGCTTTTGCGAGCGCTGCGCCGGCGAGGCGGGCGACCGCGAGCGCGAGGGCGGAGAGCTCACCTTTGACGATATCGACGCCATCGCCAGCCAGTACTTCGACACATCGGCCAAAAAGATCAACGTCCAGACGGTTCAGTCCGTCATCGAAGAGCAGTACGGCGTGACACACGAGGAGCTCATCGGCCCGCGTCGCAACGCCAATATCGCCAAAGCACGCCATATCGCCATCTATCTGGCCATCGAGATGTGCGAGATGACGACCACGGCGGTGGGCGCCGAATTTGGCAACCGCAACCACTCGACCGTCAGCACGAGCTACAAAAAGGTCCAGAAGATGATCCAGGAAGACCGCACCGTCACCGAAGACCTCAAGTCGCTGCGCGATAAAATTACACTGCGCTCGTAGGGAAATAGAGACACCTGTTGAAAACTTGTCGAAACCACGGGCATAAGGTGTCTAAAACCCAACCCGCGGTGATGAAAAGTTTTGCGCAGGTTTTGAACGTGGAAAACCACCCCTGTTGCACACAAGTTGCTGTCGATTCTCTTTTTGGGTCTGACCTGCGTCTTTGGGAGTAATCAACAGTTTCGTCAGTGCTATTACTATTATTAAGATATTTATATCTATAGAAAGGTATTAAAAGATGAAGTTCACCGTCAGCCAGAGCTCGCTTACACAAGCCATCGGCGTCGTTATGAAGGGTGTCGCTTCGGCATCCACCCTCCCCATCCTGTCGGGCGTGCTCGTTAAGGCCCAAGACGGCATCTTGGAATTCCAGACCTCTAACTACACCATCTCGATCCGTCATCGCATCGCGGCGCATGTCGAAGAAGAGGGCGAGATGGTTATCCCCTGTAAGATGCTCTCCAATATCACCAAGACCCTCCCCGATGCCCCGGTCACCTTTGAGCTGTCCGAGCGCCAGGTGCTGATTGGTTGCGAGAAGAGCTCTTTCCGCCTGAACACGCTCGATGCTAATGACTTCCCCGAGTTTCCGGCCTATGCCATCGAGAGCGCCGTGGAACTGCCGACCGATATCTTGTCCGAGATGGTCGGCCGCGTGTGGCGCGTCACCTCGACCGACAAGGCCCGCCCCATCCTGGGTGGCGTGCACATGAAGGTCGAGAACAACACCGTGCGCCTGGTGGCGACCGATTCCTTCCGTTTGGCCGTGTGCGATACGCAGGTCGAGACCTCGACCCTCGAAGGCTCCTTTGAGCTCAACGTTCCGGCTGACGCCTTTAACGACGCACTGAACATCATGGCCAGCCAGGCGACCATCATGATCGGGGCTACCGACACCCAGGTTGTCTTCGAGGCCGGCAACACCACCTACGTGTCGCGCCGCATCGAGGGCGTGTACCCCAACTACAAGCAGCTCATCCCCGATTCGTGCGTGACGAGCGTCAAGATCGACGTCGCCGCCTTTAACGCCGCCCTCAAGCGCGTGGCCGTTATCGCGAGCGCCAACCCCGCCGTCAAGTTCGAGATCGATGTCGAGAACGGGCAGATGGGCCTGTCCTCCATTTCCAATGACCAGGACCTTGCACAGGAGACGATCGATGTCGAGGCCGAGGGCGAGTCGGGTACCATCGCCTTCAACTACCACTACATCTTCGGCTGCCTCAATGCCCTGTCCAAGGAGAAGGAGATCACGCTGGAGCTCAAGAGCTACTCGCAGGCGGGCATCTTCAAGTCCTACGACAAGATCAACTACCTGTACCTGGTCATGCCGGTCCGCATCTAGCGCTGCGCCATGACCATGTTCGCCCGCGATCTTTCCGTCGCGCACTACCGCAGCTTCGATAGCTATCGCCTTGCCCTGGACGAGGGCGTGACGATACTTGCGGGACCCAACGCGGCGGGAAAGACCAATCTCATAGAGGCGCTGCAGCTGCTGACGAGCGGCGCCTCGTTTAGGCATCCGACCGCAGCCGAGCTCGTCCATGATGGCGTGGGCTCGTGCAAGGTCGAGCTGAGGCTCGAGGGCGACGGCCGCGTGCTTGATATGGGATTGAGCGCGGAGGACGGTAAGCGCTCGTTTAGCCGCAACGGCAAGAGATGCTCTGCCGCCGGTGTGCGCGGGGTTCTGCCGAGCGTGCTGTTTTGCCCCGACCATCTGGACATGGTTAAGCGAGGCGCCAGTGTGCGCCGCGCCGCCCTCGATGACTTTGGCATGCAACTGAGCGCACGCTATGCCGATCTTGCGAGCACCTATGGGCGCTGCGTGACCCAGCGTAACGCCTTGCTCAAGGAGACCTGGTGCTGCCGTGAGATGCTCGGCGCGTGGAACGATTCGATTGCCCGCGCGGGCTCGGCCCTGCTCGTGCACCGGTTGGCCCTAATCGACCGGCTGGCGGGCCATGTGCGCACTGCCTACGGGCAAGTGGCGTCCGGCGAGGCTGCCAACGTGACCTATACGTCCACGCTGGGGGATTTGCCCCAGGTCGAGGATCGCGAAGAGCTGAAGGGCTGGGCGTACGAGCGCATGCTGGCCGCCCTTGATGAGCACGCCGACGAGGAAATTCGCCGCGGCGTGACGCTGGTGGGGCCGCACCGCGACGAGATTGAATTTACCGTGGCGGGTCGCTCCGCTCGTTCATTTGCCAGCCAAGGACAGCAGCGAACGTTGGTACTGTCCTGGAAGGTGGCCGAGGTGGCCGTGGCTCGCGATGTTCTGGGTACTGCTCCGCTGTTGCTTCTGGACGACGTGATGAGCGAGCTCGACGGCGAGCGTCGCGGTGCTTTTCTGCGGCTGATCGGCGATGATATCCAGACGGTCATAACCACGACCAACCTGGGGTACTTTACCGATGACCTGCTTGATCGAGCCAAGGTGGTGAGCATGGGTGAGACGTGCTAATTACGAGCGCGAGAGCGAAACGGTCGCCTTCAGTGGCTTTTTGAACGCAGAGCGCCAGCGCATCCTGGCAGCCGCAACGCCTGAGCGCCGCGCGCAGATGGAGGCTGCCGAGGAGTCGCGCGCGGTCTATCGCGCGTGGAACGCGGTGTGCTCGGGCACGCGCGAGGGGCGGCATGTGACGGGTCTGCGCTACCTGCCCGAGTCCAATGAGCTGCTGGTATATCTCGATTCGCCCTCGTGGACGCAGGAAATGACGCTGTTGCGCGAGATCATCCGCGCGCGCATGGAGCGCGCCGGTGCTCATGTGGACGGCCTGGTGTTCAAAACCACCGCACCCGGTCACACGCCGCCCGCCGCTAAGGAGCGCCTGCGCCCGGCGACGACCGAGCGCCCGCCGGCCCCGCACGCCGACCTTAGCGAGTCCGAGCGCACCGAGATTGAGCGCCAGGTGGCGCCCATCGAAGACCAAAAACTGCGCGAGGCCCTCGAGAACGCCATGAGAGCCAGTGCCGAGTGGACCAAGGGCGTGCAAAGCAAAAAAGAGCCTTAAATCGCATCTGGTGGCCTTGTAGAGCCAAATACCCTCGTTCCCGAGGGTATTTTTTACGATAAACTAGTAAGGCTGTACACATTTTCTTGACTGAAGGAGGACGTGTGGCAAACGAAAACGATTACGATGGCGGCGAGATTAAGATTCTCGAAGGTCTCGAGGCCGTTCGTAAGCGCCCGGGCATGTATATCGGCTCGACGAGCGCCAGCGGTCTGCATCACCTGGTGTGGGAGATCGTTGACAACTCCGTCGACGAGGCCATGGCCGGTTTCTGCACCGAGATCCAGGTGACGGTCCACGCCGACAACTCCATCACGGTCGTCGACAACGGGCGCGGCATCCCCGTCGACGAGCACCCTGTTAAAAAGATTCCGACGCTCGAGGTCGTCATGACGATCTTGCACGCCGGCGGTAAGTTCGATAACTCGGCCTATAAGGTCTCGGGCGGCCTGCACGGCGTGGGCATCTCCGTCGTCAACGCACTGTCCAAGCGCGTGGTCGTTCAGGTTCGTCGCGATGGCAACACCTACGAGATGGAGTTCTCGCGCGGCAAGACCGTCAAGAAGATGGAGGTCGTGGGCACCTCGGATTCGACGGGCACCACCGTCACCTTCTGGCCCGACGACGAGATCTTCGAGACCTGCATCTACGATTTCGATACGCTGCATAACCGTCTGCAGGAGACGGCGTTCCTCAATAAGAACCTCAAAATCGTGCTGACCGACGAGCGCGAAGCGACTCCCCACGTGGAGGAGTTTTGCTACGAGGGCGGCATCATCGACTTCGTCAAGTTCCTCAACGAGGGCAAGGACGTCCCCGAGGCCTTTAAGGAGCCCATCTACATCGAGGGCAAATCGGACCCGGACGCACCTGTGGCCAAGATGGGCGAGGTCGAGGTTTCCCTGCAGTGGAATAGCGGTTACGGCGAGAACGTCATGTCGTTTGCCAACGACATCTACACCCCCGAGGGCGGCATGCACCTTGAGGGCTTCCGCACCGCGCTCACCCGCGTGATCAACGATTACGCGCGCAAGCAGAACCTGCTCAAGGAAAAAGACGCCAACCTGACCGGCGACGATGTGCGCGAGGGCCTTTCGGCCGTTATCTCGGTCAAGCTGCCCGATCCGCAGTTTGAGGGCCAGACCAAGGCAAAGCTCGGCAGCTCCTATATGCGCGCGCTGACGCTCAAGATTGTGACCGACGGCCTTGTCGATTACCTCGAGGAGCATCCCAAGCCCGCTCGCGAGATCGTCAAGAAGGCGCAACAGGCCTGCAAGGCGCGCAATGCCGCCCGCAAGGCGCGCGAGGCGACCCGCCGCAAGAGCCTGCTCGAGACGGCGTCCCTGCCCGGTAAGCTCGCTGACTGCTCGGTGCGCGATGCCGAGCTGACCGAGCTCTTCATCGTAGAGGGCGACTCGGCAGGCGGTTCGGCCAAGGACGGCCGTCGCCGAGACATCCAGGCGATTCTGCCCCTGCGCGGCAAGATTTTGAACGTCGAACGCGTTGGTGACCATCGCGCGTTCTCGAGTGACACCATTCAGTCGCTGATTACCGCGATCGGCTGCGGCGTCACGACGAGCGCCGGCGACGGCGGCGACTTCGATATCACCAAGGCGCGCTACCACAAGATCATCATCATGACCGATGCAGACGTCGACGGTGCGCATATCCGCATCCTGCTGCTGACGTTCTTCTACAAGTACATGCGTCCGCTGATCGATGCCGGCTACGTCTATGTTGCCTGCCCGCCCATCTTTGGCATTAAGGTGCGCAACAAGATCCACTACGTGTATCCCAACGGCCGCCAGCCCGAAGACGAGATCCTGCGCGACACCATCCAGAGTCTGGGCCTGAACCCCGACGATAACGACGAGGACGGCAAGGCCAAGGACGGCAAGATTACCAAAAAGCGCAAGGGCTATACCGTCCAGCGCTACAAGGGCCTGGGCGAGATGGACCCCAAGCAGCTTGCCTCGACGACGATGGACCCCAAGACCCGCATCCTGCAGCGTGTGTCGATCGAGGACGCCGTGGTGGCGGACCGCGCCGTGCGCGAGCTGATGGGTTCCGAGGTCGGCTATCGCCGCGAGTACATTGAAAAACATGCGCATGACGCGCGTTTCCTTGACGCTTAAGAGGAGGTAACGTGGCAGACGATATCAACAATAACGAGGGTATGGGCGAGGCCGGCGATGCCGGTATGCCCGACGATCTGAAGCGCCTGCTTGCCCGTGCTGAGCAGGGCGAGGATGGCGACCCGGACGCCTATAACCCCGATGCCGATGATGATGAGGAAGAGGATGACGACGGTGAGCTCGAGGAGAGCTTTGGCGAAGTCGACCGTGGTGCCTCGGCCGGAGAGGATATCAACGGTGGCCAGCTCCAGATTTCGGAGTTCGGCCGTGAGATGAAGCAGTCATTCATCGAGTACTCGATGTCGGTCATCACGGCGCGCGCCCTGCCGGACGTGCGCGACGGCTTAAAGCCGGTGCACCGCCGCATTCTGTACGCGATGAACGAGAGCGGCATCTACCCCAACCGCCCACACAAGAAGTCAGCCTGGACGGTCGGCGAAGTTATCGGTAAGTACCACCCGCACGGCGACTCCGCGGTCTACGAGGCCATGGTCCGCCTGGCGCAGTGGTTCTCCATGCGCACGCCGCTCATCGACGGTCACGGTAACTTCGGCAACATCGACGGCGACGGCGCGGCGGCCATGCGTTACACCGAGAGCCGCCTGGCCAAGCCCGCCATGGAGCTGCTGCGCGACCTGCAGAAGGATACCGTCGACTGGCAGCCCAACTACGACGAATCGCTCGCCGAGCCCGTGGCGCTGCCTGCACGCTTCCCCAACCTGCTGGTCAACGGCAGCCAGGGCATCGCCGTCGGCATGGCCACCAACATCGCCCCGCATAACCTCACCGAGGCGATCGAGGCCACCTGCTACCTGATCGACAACCCCGACGCCACCGTCGACGAGCTCATGCAGATCATGCCCGGTCCGGACTTCCCCACCGGCGCCATCATCATGGGCAGCGCCGGCATTAAGCAGAGCTACGAGACCGGCCGCGGCTCCATTACCGTGCGTGCCAAGGCACATGTGGAGTCCACCAAGACCGGCCGCAGCCGCCTGGTCTTTACCGAGATTCCCTACATGGTCAACAAGGGCACCCTGCAGGAGAAGATCGCCCAACTCGTCAACGACAAGCGCATTGAGGGCATCTCGGATATGCGCGATGAGTCAAACCAGAAGGGCATCCGTCTGGTCATCGAGCTCAAGAAGGGCGTCATTCCGCAGGTCGTGCTCAACAACCTGTATAAGTACACCTCGCTGCAGACGACCTTTGGCGCCAACAACCTGGCACTCGTCAACGGCGTTCCCAAATGCCTGAGCCTGCGCGAGATGCTGCAGCACTACATCGACCACCAGGTCGACGTCGTTACCCGCCGCACCCGCTTCGATCTTAAGAAGGCCCAGGCGCGTGCCCATATCCTCGAGGGCTACCTGATGGCCCTTGACCATATCGACGAGGTCATTAGCATCATCCGCTCCTCGCAGACCGACTCCGAGGCCAGCAGCCGCTTGATCGAGCGCTTTGGTTTTACGCCCGAACAGACCACGGCCATCCTCGAGATGAAGCTGCGCCGCCTGACCGGCCTGGAGCGTGACAAGATCCAAGAAGAGTTGGACGGTCTGCGCCGCGCCATCGCCTACTACGAGGACCTGCTGGCGCACGAGGAGAAGATCCTGGGCGTCATCAAGGAAGAGATGCGCGAGATCTCCAAGAAGTTTGGCGACAAGCGCCGCACCGAGATCAGCCAGGTTGAGAAGGACCTGGATGTCGAGGACCTCATCGCCGACGAGGATATGGTCGTGACCATCACCCATACCGGCTACGTTAAGCGTATCCCGGTGGCTGCCTACCGTGCCCAGAAGCGCGGTGGCAAGGGCGTGTCGGGCGTCAACCTCAAAGAGGACGACGTTATCGATGAGATGTTCATCGCGTCCACGCACGAGTACGTGCTGTTCTTCTCGAGCAAGGGTAAAGTCTATCGTCTGAAGGTACACGAGCTGCCGGTGGGCACGCGCCAGGCGCGCGGTACCGCGATCGTCAACCTGCTGCCCTTCGAGGAGGGCGAGAAGATCGCGAGCGTCATCAGCTGCCGCGAGTTCCCGGCCGACGAGTACCTGATGTTTGCCACAAAGAGCGGCATGGTCAAGAAGACCGTGATGAGCGCATATGACCGCAGCCGTCGCGACGGCCTGATCGCTATCAACCTGCGTGACGATGACGCGCTGCTGAACGTGCGCCGCGTGCGCGAGGGCGACAAGATTATCCTGGCCACCACCGCGGGCAAGGCGATCATGTTCTCCGAGGAGCAGGTGCGCGCCACCGGCCGCGATACCAGCGGCGTTCGCGGTATCGGCATGAAGGACGGCGTGAGCGTTCTGGGCATGGAAGTCACTAACGGCAACGGCGATCTGTTCGTCATCACCGAGCGCGGCTACGGCAAGCGCACGCCGGTTGCGGACTACCCGGAGCAGAATCGCGGCGGCCAGGGCGTCTACACCATCCAAATGACCGAGCGCAAGGGTAACCTCGCGGCAATGAAGACGGTGGGCCCACAGCACGAGCTGTTCATCGTGACGGAGGGCGCGACGGTCATTCGCGTCAAGACCGACGAGATCAGCCAGACTGGCCGCGCCACTCAGGGCGTCAGGATGATGACCGTCGACGACAACGACCGCATTTGTGCCGTAGCCCGCATGACAGCCGCCAAGGAGAAGCCCGAAGGCGAAGCCGCAGAAAACGGCTCCGCCCCCGAAGAAGCCCCTGTCGATCTAGGCGACGGCAACGACATGCCAGAAGATCTCCTAGAAGAGTAAGAGGCCCTAGCTGGTAGAAAAAATCAGACACCATATATCGGCGGTCGGCGCACTGCGCGCCGACCGCTTTTTTGAAAACCTTTGAACCCCGCGTCGGCCCCGGCTGCCCGGCGGCATGCGAAGTCGATCGCGAGTTCCGCACGAGCCGGAGAGCACTTAATGTGCTCTCCGTGCGAG